>NZ_CP053710.1 GCF_013201075.1 Lichenicola cladoniae
CGGCGCCGTCTCGGGTCGGCTGCGCGGTCCACGCAGCACCACGAGGCAGGCCTCCAGCAGCGCCATCGTGGTTTCGGTGCGGCCGTCCTGTTTCTGCCGCGGCCGAGCAAATACCTCCTGTCCCAGCTGCGGTCGAGCCTCGAGCCAAGTCGCCGCAGCCCGGATGCGAAGCATCTCGCCGAGACGCAGCTCTTCCGCGGCGGCATCCTGCTCGGCGGTGGCGGCCTCGGCCGGACTGGCCGGGAACATTAGCCGCGATCGGAGCAGCAGCAGTCGGGCGGCCAGCACCAGCCAGTCTGCCCGCCGTTCCAACGTCACCCGCCCGGCCAACCTTTGCATTGCGGCGACGAACTGGGTGATCAGCTCCAGCGCGGACAGGCGGCCCAGATCGACCTGTTGTCGCTCGGCCAGGTCCAGCAGCAGGTCGAGCGGTCCGTCGAAGCCGTCGACATGCAGCTCCGGAATGCTCGGCACACGCGGCGGCGTCTCCCAGTCGTCCCAGACCGGGTCGACGTCCGTGACGTCGGTGGGTGCTGTCGGGATGCCGGCCTTACCCTCAGCCATCAGCGGCGTCGCCATAGTCCGGCTGGACGGCAAACTCCAGGCTGGGCCAGTCCTGCCGGAGCTGCACGATGGCCCGCCATGGGGTCCAGTCGGCCGACCAGAACTCCCACTCCACCCGGACGGTGCGCTTGCGCCAGCGATCGGCGACCGGGTCCAGCCGGCGCACATGCCGCAGCGGCTGCAGCGTGCCCCAGTACGTCCAGAGCCACAGGCGGCTGGCCGGCGCGTCGTTACCCAGCTGCAGGATGCGGGCCGGAATGGGCACCAGCCGGTGCAGGTCGAGCGGGCAGCCGCCGCCGGGCTGATCCGCCGCCGCCAGGACCCGCTGATGATGGGCCTCCACCTGCGCCCGCAGCACCCGCGCCAGACCGCGTGCCGCCGGCCCGCCCGCGGCGATCGGCGCCAGCAGGCGCAGCTCCTCGTGATCGAGATCGAGATGCCACGGCACCGCCGATGGGCCCCGCGCCTTGCGCTCAAACAAAGCGACGTCGGCGATCGGACCGGCGACGGTCAGGACTTGTCGAAGCCAGTCCGTGTGCGCCGGCGCCAGGATGCCATCGGTCCTGATGTCCGCGTCCGTTCCGCTGGGATCGACGACACCATTCATCGAAGCGGCGCTCGGGCGGGACGGGCACGCCCGCTGGGTGCTGGGGTTTTGGTTATCTTGGCACGCGCAGCTAGTGGCGCCTTCGAACTGGATCGCGGCGCTGGGACTGCCGGCACCAGCGGTCGTGCTGTTGGCATGGCCTGCGCGGCAGCCTGCGTCTCAATCCGCTGCAGGATCCGACGCACGCCGACGACACCCAGCCGGCGGTCGAGGGTTCCATGCACAGTGACACCCTGGAAGATCGCGCCATACAGGATGCCGGAGCGCTGCAGCCAGCGCTCGAGTGCCACGGCCGGGCAGAGCGGGTCGCCGCGGCGGCACGGCAGATGCACCGGCTGACCCGGCTCTTCGACCGGGGCGTCGGGTAGCCGGACCCGGACGACGAGTTCGGTGTTCCTGAACTCGAGATCCTCCCGATCCAACCCGGCGATGTCGGCCGGGGCCAGGCCGCCGACGTGGTTCATCAGCAGCACCGCCCGGTCACGCAGGCCAGCCAGATCCTCGCCACAACAAGCGAGCTGGATAACGACCGCCTGCTCGATCGATCCGTTTGCAGCACGCTGGCACCGACGCAGCGCAGCGCGGACTGCAGCGTGGGCGTTGCAGGAGACGCTGCCCGGCTGGTTGCTGTGCCAGGCGATCGACGCCAGCCGCAGCTTGACGGTGCCAGGGCTTGCGGCTGGCATCAGGCGTTCAATGTAGGCGACGATGTGCTCCGCCGGCACCGGCAGGGACGATCCCAGTCCCATGCTGGCGCGCCAGATGCAGAAGTCCCGCCAGGCGCCGGCATAGACCCGTTGCGTCTCCGGAGAGAGCACCGAGCTCGTCGATGCCGGGACAGCGGCAACATCGAAGCCATCACCCGGGCTGCTCATCAGGCAAGCCCTGCTGCTGGCTCGAAGCGCAAGCCGACCGGATCGAAACGCATCGGGATTACCGGCTCGGCCGGCCTGACGATGAGCAGCTGCCCTACTTCGCCGAAACGCTGCAGCAAGAGCACACGATCACACACCGAGTGCGGATCCAGCCGCTCCAGATCAGGGTCAGGCGGGGACTGTGTCTCCCCCGGCTGTTGGCGGCGCTGCGAGCCGATGATCAGCACCGGCACGTCGAGGGCGCGCGACATCGCTGCCAGATCGTGCTTCGCCAGCTGCAGTGCCGTGTCGAAGCTCGCGGCGCGCCGATCGAGCTTCATCAGCTGGACGTAGTCGATGACGACCAGGGCCAATTCGCTGCCGGCCGCCAGCTCCGCACAGCGTTGTCGCACCGCGTCGACCGCGAGCTCAGGCTGGTCGTCGATGCGCAGCGTCAGCGCGGCGAGCCTTTCCACCGTCGCCTGCGCGGCTGGTCGTGACAGCATGGAACTATTCGTCGGCAGGCCGGCCTGCGCCAGCAGGTGCGCGGCCACCTGGTCGGCACCCCGATCATGGGCAAACCAGGCCACCGATCTGTGGCGGCTTGCGGCGGCGGTGGCGGTGGCGGTGGCGGTGGCGGTGGCGATCTGCAGCGCTAGGCTGGTGCGCCCGGTACCGGGGTGGCCAGTCAGCAGGATCAGCTGACCCTGGGTCCGGTCTCCGGTCGCGGCTGCCAACAGGCTCTCGTCAAATGGTGACCCTGATACAGGCTGTGAGGACGCCTTAACCATGATACCGGCCTACTTGAGGGCAGGCATCGTCGACAGGATGGTGGCGATCGCCACCGAGCCCCGGGACGGAGGCGGCGGCGCGAGCGGACTTGGCGTCAGAGCGCGGCGGACGGCAAGCGCGTGCCATCGCGGCCGAGACCGTGGGTCGCCACAGCCGGCGCAGGGCTCCTGCGACAGGAGCAGGTCGATGCCATCGTCCGGGTCATCCGGCATGTCGTCGACATCACCGTCCTCGTCATTGCGCTGGAGCAGGTCATGTGCCGGCCAACGTCTTTTGATGATGCCGAGGAGGCCGGGACGGTCCAGCGGATCCATTTCGCTTTCGACCGCGGCAGCGCAGTCGTCACACAGCGCGATCACCTCCATCGCTGCGTCGACACGCTCCTCAGCGCCAAATTGCCAACCCTGCCGCCACAATGCCCAGGCCCTGGCAGCCAGGAACTGGTTATACGGGTTCACCGTCTCCGGCAGCCCGGCATGACAGGCGCGCCGGCCGGCGTGCCAGATGGCGTCGGCCTGCTGCCGCGGCGATGGCGGCCGACTCATTGGCATGGCTTTCGTCCTGGCGGGCCGCCGTCGGCGCAGCCGAGCCTGTGCAGGAAACCGGTGCACGTCCTGGTAACCCGAAGCCAATGCGGGCTGGCGATCATTGAGCTCCCTCTCCCGTGCAGCCGGCGCATCGACGCAGCGGCGTGACGACGCGGATCATCCTGCCTTAGTCGTCCGTTCGCAAGCTTAAGGGTGCTTTTCCGGTTTACGTCGCAGGTCACGACCTGTAGGACTAACTTAAGTTACTGATATAGCATGCTATTTTACAGCTTAGGCGCCCATCGACCCTTCAACACCCCAATCTCCCTATGCCCGATAAGTGTGCTTGTCGGGCATACGGAACAGAGTAGGATCGGCCGATCAATGCCCGAAACAGCGCCACGGGAGCCGCACCCTGACCCAGCCGATCGACGACGGCGAAACCTGGCTCCTGCAGGCGCCTGACCCCGACCTCGAGACGACGATCGTGCTGCGGCCGGCACCGCTCAACCACCCGCCGGCGCTGATCCGCGCCTGGTTCGATGACGCCGCCGACGCGGTGGTGCCACTGCATGACGGCACCCTCGCCACCGCCCGCCGCGCCGCCGACGCCTACGCCCGCCAGGCCAAGGCCGAGAACACCCGGCGCGCCTACCGCGCCGGCGTCCGCGCCTGGTGCGACTGGTGCGACATCCACTACCTCAAGGCGCTGCCGGCGCAGCCGGAGGACATCGTCGCCTTCCTGGCACACGAGCGCGGCCGCGGCTGCTCGGTCACAACCATCCAGCTGCGCAGCGCCGCGATCCGCTACCTGCACCATCTGGCCGGCGTCGCCCTGCCGACCCAGCACGCCAGAGTGACCGAGACCATCGCCGGCATCCGTCGCGCCGCCGGCCTGGCCGGCGAGCACCCGCGCAAGAAGGCGGCAGCCACCCTGGCCGTGCTCACCCGCATCCTGGCGCCGATCAGCGACGACCTGGTCGGGCTGCGCGACCGGGCGCTGCTGCTGATCGGCTTCGCCGGCGCGCTGCGACGCTCAGAGCTGGCGGCCATTCGCGTCGAGCATCTGGAGCCGCGCGCCGGTGGCCTGCAGCTGACCCTGCCACGCTCCAAGGGCGCGCGGACCGGTGCCAGCGTGGCCATCGCCATTCCGGCCGGGGCGACGGCCCTGTGTCCGGTGAAGGCGCTGTATCGCTGGCTGGAGGTGGCCGGGATCCGCGAGGGGGCCGTCTTCCGGAGGGTGTGGCAACCGCCGGCAGGCGGGGGTCATGACCAGACGTCTGCGCGCAGCCAGATCCTGGGCAGCCAGGCGATCGATCCCCGCACGGTGGTACGGATCATCCAGATGCGATCCGAGGCAGTCGGTTTCGATCCCGGCGTCCTGGGCGGCCATAGCCTCAAGCGGGGCGCCCTGACTGAGGGTATGGAACGCGGGGTGCACCCAACCCGGCTGAAGCAGCACGGCCGGCATAAGAGCTACGCCGTGCTGGACGAGTATCTTGAGATGGGTGACCCGTTTGAGAGCCATCCCATGCAGGGTATTTTGTAAGACTCAACTATCACCGCACCGCTATCGGTTTCGCCCAAGCGTCTAGGCTGCACAGCCGGTCCTTCTTGAACTCAAGCTGATCTGTAAAATCCAGTGCGATAGGCGGGCGGCAACTTATGCCAGCCGGCCCTCTGCGCCCACGGCACCTGCCAGGTCTATCGCTCAGCTTGGGACGACTACGTAAGGTGGTGCCGGTCGCTCGGCCACGAGCGGTTTCCTGCGATCTAGTCCTGCTCGCCACGTTCGTCACCCGGCGCGCTGATCAGGACGTGGCGGTCAGCAGGATCCGCGTGGACCGCACATCTGCTGGCCGACATCCCGCTCAAGCTGCGCGGTCCCGACTTGTTCGAGATGGTCGAGGAACTCCAGTGCTGGACGTGCTGTGCCTTCTGCTGGCTTTGGCGCGGCACTGCGTCGCACTAAGGTGGTTGCGCGGCAGCCCGGCGAGATCAAGATCATCCCGGATGGGGCATTCGGGTGCCGGTTCACGACCCAAGATCGAAAAGCACGGGCAGAGCTAGGATGTCTCGGTGTAGTCCAGGCCGGCGGATCCATTGCTCTGTCCGCTCGCAGCTGTAGACGCCTAGCGTCGGCATCTGGATCAGGCGCCAGATCTGGATCCAGACAGGTCGCTTCCTGAACGGGTGCGAGGAGACCAGCGGCTGTTTCGTGTCGATCAAGCTAGGGGGCGGAAACGATCCTTTCTGACTAGGCGGGTGCGCATCTAGTCAAGCAGGTGGCCGGGCACGGCAGACCCAACTTGGAGCGCTACAGTGGCTATTCACAGCGGGCTGGTCTGGCCACTGCGGTCAGCGATGCCAGTGCTGCCTCACCGACCTCTTGATGCACGTTACTAGGGGGGCGACCTTATCTAGAGCAGCGAGCGCCGGGCTGACGACTCACAATGCGGCACTCAGGAGGCTCAGTAGACCTCGCGCACAGCCTGTAGCTTCGAGTTCAGGCCGCCTTTGGTGCAACCGATTAGTCGAGAATCAAGCTCCACAGAATGCAGCCTCAAAGTTCGTGGCCCGGCGTTGAGCTTCATTAGCTGGGGGAGTCGGTGACAAAGCTTGCTGGTGCTGTGCCTTCTCGGGCTCTTTGGGGCGATGTCAGCGCATCAGGAACTGTCCGGGTGCTAGCCACATAAGGTGTTCTGAACTCAGAACACGTTGCGCCGTGTCGGAAGAGAAATGGCCCCGTCATGAGAAACTGACAAGCGGCTATGGGACGGTCAACGATCTCAATTCAGTTGACGGTTTAGGTTGACCTAATCGTTTCCAGCTCTCATACAAATTAGAGCAAGGAGAATAGACATGGATGGGCACGCCTTCCGGCTGATCCGTGAGGATCTCAAATGGTCACAAGCCGACTTGAGGGGAATTTTGAATACCCGACTCAAGCGAGCCTATGACAAATCCCGATTGAGCCGATGGGAGAATGATCGAGAAGCGATTCCGATTGAGGTCGGGAAGGAAATGGAGGCCTTGCAGAGCCAGCGGAGTAGGAAAGCTCGGGTCATAGCGTTGGCAAATCAGAAAGGCGGTGTCGGCAAAACGACTAGTGCTCTGAATTTTGCAGTCGCATTCACCAAGGCTGGTTATCGCACTCTTCTGGTGGATATTGACCCTCAGGCTTCCGCCACGGACTGGCTCATGGGACCAAACGGTCTAGATCTATATCGAGCAGGCCGAACCATTTATCACGCGCTGCTTCGAAATGGCTTAATCGAACAATGTATAGTCCGGGCGGCTGAGCCATTTGAAGGGTCTACACGGTCGTTCGACTTGCTTACTAGCCACATCGATCTCGCCGAAGCCGATGGAAGGCGAGAACCGGGCTTCGAGCACTCCCTGAAGGAGAGTCTAGATACTGTTGCAGGCGATTACGACTATATTATTGTCGACGCGCCCCCGAATCTCGGCCTTCTGACCTATATGGCCTTGGTCGCTGCTGATACTGTGATCGTGCCTGTACAAACAGAACCTCCTGACGCAATGGGCGTCGCCTTACTGTTCCAGACAATCCAGAAGATTCAGCGCCGGTTAAATCCAGGGCTTAGAATCACAGGGATCCTGCCGACCAGATATAACCCGAGGCAGTCAGTTGATCGAGAAGTTCTGCATAGCTTAATTCGGAGTACTTCCGGTGTAGCTTCAGTTCTTGAACCGGTCCATGACAGTCCAATCTTTGGGAACGCAGCTTGGTCTGGCGCCATTGCTCTGGACGTATCACCAAAAGCCAAAGCTGTTAGCGTATACACGAGAATTGCTCAAGCGATTGCAACAGGGTCACCTCTTCCGATCGCACTGCTCGATCTTGACGCTGACCCACCAGAAGAGGTCAAAAAGTCTTCATCTAAGAGCCGAGGAGAGGCTGCTCGATGATTCCCCCGAAGCGACGGGAGCCGTCCCGGATGATGGCATCAATGGCCGATCGCGTAGAGTCAACGCGGTCGAAACTTCTCACTGCAGATTCTGAATTCTCTCACAGCTTCGAGATAGAGGTTCCACTTGTAGAGGCAGATCTTAGTCAAGCAAGAAAGGCTTTCGATGAGACTTCAATCGAGCTTTTGGCCGACAGCCTGCGAGAGCAAGGTCAGCTTCAGCCAATTCTTGTCAGACGCCACCCAGACAAGAGGGGCTGCTGGATTATTGTTGCAGGCGAACGTCGGTGGCGCGCCGCAGCAAGACTTGGATGGAAAGTCATGCTTGCGATCGAGCATGGGGGCCCATATGAAGTTGCCTCTCTTGTAGAGAACCTACAGCGTGTTGATCTCAGCATCGTTGAAGAAGCTACCGCTCTGAGACGCCTGATAGAGATTAATGGTTGGAGTCAGCGCGTCGCGGCAAAGACAATCGGACGCAGCCTTTCCGATTTAAATGGATTGCTGAAGCTACTTGAGCTTCCTACCAATTTCCTTGAGGGTGTTCTGAACTCAGAACACACCTTGTCACGCAATTTATTGATTGAGTTAGCCCGTGTGCCCAACGGGCCAGGCAAAGATCGTCTGCTCAACCAGGCACTTACGAGAGGCCTAACGATCGCAGATATCCGTCAGCGTTCGTCGGATCATTCTGATGACTCGGAGCCAGAAGAAAGCGCCCGTCAGGAAACACCCGTAATACCTGAACTAGGTGGGCGGCGCCGGCTTGATCACAAAGCAATCCTAAGGTTCCACAAGGCTTTCTCGACATCAGAAACCTCGAGTTTTCCGGATGAGGAGCGGAATGCACTGATCTTATTTGCTAACGAGGTCCGAGATCGCCTTGGCACCAAAATCGTCTGAGGAAGCAGCGAAATAACCCACTATGCCGGGATCAACGTCTCGACGGAGACGAGCAGCATCTACATTTTATACGTGCAAGCCGCCAGACGTTCATCCGCTGGTCCAGGCTGAGCATATAGCACCAGTTACTGACGCTAACTTAAAAGAACTTCATCGAGCTGAATATGACGTTTCTAGACGGCACCAACATTGACGCTTATCCGAAGGTCGCACGTGGGCTTTGAGAGGGGATACGCCGGCACAACGGGCAAGCACGAGGCGCTGGGCCGTTCTTGGAGCGGCTTTGGAACCAACGCTAGCGTCATCACCGACGCCATTGGCCGGATTATGCCTTCGTGCTGGCGCCTGGCCCGGTCCATGAGATGCCTCATGCATCACGCTGCTTGACAAGCTGCCTAGCATGCCGAAGTGGATGGTCGCTGACCCCGCCTACAGCGGCAACGTTGTTAGCGAGCTCATCTGTAGACCGGACGCACGCTTACTCAATCGTGCTTCTCCTAGCGGTCGAGGCGGAACAGCCCGTTTGTTGTTCGGCCAGTTGCTCTTTCGACTCAACGGAGGGTAGAGCCGTCGATAGTCGAACCTCAGCCGCTAAGACCTACCGCCGAAGCCGGCCCGTGTCGTGTAACGTAGTCTGGCTTACAGGAGTACCTTCAGCTCCCTACCGAAGGGCCGGAACTGCTAGTCCATGAACTGCGAATCGCGACTCGACTGTGGACTCCTGTAGCCAATCCAAAGGAACAGCGCACAGCGGTAGCGAGGACTCTTGAAGCCAAAGATGTGGACTCTTGTAGCTCTCCAAAATCGTACTTTCAATCTAATCAACGTCTTAGACTGACCTATCCCGTGGGTTCTTGAAGCCTATACTAATAGAGTCTTCAAATAACTTCACTAGTAGCTGGTGGCTACAGGAGTCCACGGTGACAAACGGCAGCAGGCTGGCTTAGGAATGGTTCATGGGTGACATCCACAAGCTGCTTGAAGTGCATGGGAAACAAGGCGCACTGGCCTTCGCTGGGACTGACTTTGACCGGAAAGAATTGGAAGCGGCCTTCGACTACATGAGCGATGAGCATGGAGGCACTGGCTTTCTCTTCTCTGGCTGGTGTCAAGCTGCCTTACCCCATAAAAAGCAAGCTGATGATGCGGTGTGGTTGATCGAGACCGACTACACCAAACTCATGATTGAGCCCGGGTCTCTCCATACCGACAAAGGTGTTGTAAAAGTTGGCGTGCCATATGGATCGCGAGCACGGCTAATTCTGCTTTTCCTACAGACCGAGGCAATCAAGACTAATAGTCGGGAAATTGAGCTTGGACGTAGCCTTCGCACTTGGTTGGGTAAGCTAGGTGTCTCGATTGGTGGTAAAAGCATGAAGGAGGTCAGAGAACAGGCAATGAGACTTTCCCGTTGCCGCATGACCTTTCAAATCGCTAAGGGCAAACATACCGGTATTGTCAACCAAAACATCGTCGATACCGCCATGTTCAGCCACGATGAAAACGGTGCGCTCTTAGAAACAGTAAAGCTTTCGGAGGGCTTTTTTGAGCAGCTTAAAAAGCACCCCGTTCCGCTCCAAGAGTCCGCCATCCGCGCTATATCGAACCATTCCCAGGCACTTGATATATATTGTTGGCTCGCCTATCGCCTTCATGCCCTGCCTTCCGACTGCTTGATTACATGGCCATCCTTGTATGCCCAGTTTGGCTCAGGATACAGCAGCCTGAAGAACTTCAGGACACGCTTCTACGACAGCCTTAAGATTGCGTTAGCTGTCTATCCCGATGCACACGTTGAAGTGGGCAAGATCGGTCTGACGTTAAAAGTCTCCAATCCACCGGTCCCACGAATAGCGGCTACAGGAGTCCACGTTTTTAAGACTTTGGCTACAGGAGTCCACACGCGGTTACCCCCCAACTCCTAAGCCCCGTTAGCACTCAATCCAATCGCTTACGGCGGCCAGGCAGAAGATGCTCGTGAAGGTATTTGCGGTCTTTTCATATCAAGTGGCGCCCGAGCGCGGTCCTTTGAGCCTGACCGTTGGCTTCCTTGATCATACAGGTCTTGGCGCCGGAGCCGCCTCCAGAACGGCCCACCGCCTCACACTGTGCGGACGTGTCGTCTTGGAAAGTGCTGCTGCCGCCTACAGCACGGATGTTGATCCCCTCGGGAAACGTCACCCGCAGCTCCTTTAAGCCGGTGTCGTCCACTGCTTCCAAACTCCCTTCTGTAGCAGTGGATGCACGTTTGGACGGCCTTCACTAGGATCACAGCACGTCCGGCACCGGATGAAATGCTGATGACGCTACAAGTCAACTCATAGCGTCCGCTGGAGACCTTGCGGCGCCGTTTTCGCTCGGAGGTGGCACGCCTCAGTGAGTGGATAGAGCATTGCCCATTGTTCACCCGCCAACATCCAGGCTGACCTTGGGAGACCAGCAGAACGCAAACAAACGCTAGACAGATCTACGTGCTAACAGACCTAATCTCCGGCGAGGCCGGCCTGTCCTAAGCTACAAGAGTCCACACCCTGATCGCTATCTTTGACCCTCCCCTGATTTGGTGGACACCTCGAATAAGCTCCTGAAGGGGCGAGGTGTGATGATGACAAACAAGACGCGCCGATCGTTCACGGACAGCTTCAAACGGGGAGGCGGTGTCGTTGCTGGCGTCGAGTGGGCGGCCGCTGATCCAGGTCGCGCCGGGCTGGGCATCCAGCCATCGATGCTGCGGAGCTGGCGGGGTCCAGCGGATGGTGTGGCGAGGCCATCGAGCGGATCCACTTTGCCAGCTTCGAAGATGGTGCCATCTGCCGATCAGCTGGAGATCCGTCGCCTTCAGCGTGAGCTCGAGCATGCTCAGATGGAGCGCGACGTTTTAAGAAAAGCCATCGGCATCTTCTCGGGCCCAGCGAGATGAGGTTCTGCTTCATCGAAGACAACCGGCGGGTCTACCCGGTCCGGCTCATCTGTGCGGTGCTTGAGGTCAGTGCCAGCGGCTACTATGCGTGGCGCGGACGGCCAGAAAGTGCACGTGTTGTTGCCGATCGCGACCTGACCGGGCGAATTCGTCACGTCCATGCCGACAACCGCGCCGTCTATGGCAGTCCGCACGTGCACGCGGCACTTTGTGCTCAGGGACAGCGGGTTGGCGTGAACCGTGTCGCCTGCTTGATGCGCCATCACGGCATCCAGGGCCGGTATTAGCGGCGGGGACCGCGCACGACCGACAGCCAGCACGCCCTGCCGCTAGCCCCAAACCTGCTCGACCGACAGTTCGAGGCACCTGCTCCCAACCGGACGTGGCTGGCCGATATCACCTCCGTTGCGACGTCCGAAGGATGGCTCTACCTGGCCGTCGTGCTCGACCTGTTCTCAAGGCGCGTGGTCGGCTGGTCGATGAGCGACACGATGCCGCAGGAACTGACCCTCGCCGCCCTGCAGATGGCGATCACCAACCGGCGTCCAGCACCGGGCCTGCTGCATCATTCCGATCGTGGATCCCAATATGCGTCTCATGCCTATCGCCAGTTGCTCGCCGACACCGGCATGCTCTGCTCCATGAGCAAAGGAAACTGCTGGGATTGTGAGTATACGGTTGCGGCCTGGAAGGCCTGACCCTTGTCTGGGATTGACCTCGTGTCATTGCGTTGACGTGTCGGCCTTCCAGGCTGCACCTGCCGGTCGAATGGTTTGTGACTTCATAGGAGCTTGAGGGCCGCCCTCCCATCACAGTCCTGTCCGCCCGCTCGATCGTCAGGCCCTTGCACCGGCCTGGAGCCTCACGTTATGAACGAAATCTCAACCAGCACCGACATCATTATCGGTGTCGACACCCACAAGCTCACCCATGCCGCCGTGGCGATCAGCGCACTCGGAGCCCGCCTCGGAACCACAACCATTCCAGCCAATTGCAGTGGCTATCAGGCTCTGCAGGCCTGGGCGCAATCCTTGGGATCAATCCGCGCTTTTGGCATCGAAGGCACCGGGTCCTACGGTGCCGGCCTCTCCCGCTTCCTGTGCGAGCACGGCTACCCCGTGTTCGAGGTCAACCGCCCCAATCGTCAGCTGCGGCACCAAAAGGGTAAGGACGATGCCCTCGACGCCGAAAGCGCCGCCCGAAGTGTTCTTGCCGGTCAGGCCATGGCATTACCGAAGTCCGGCACGAACAGGGTCGAGATGATCCACCACCTTAAGGTGGCCCGCGACACTGCGGTCAAAGGCCGGAGCCAGGCTATGCAGACGCTGAAAGCGATCATCGTCAGTGCACCCTCGGCCCTGCGCGAGCAACTCGACCGCTTGGCGGGCAAGATGACGCTGGTCCGACACCTCGCCGCTCTGCGCCCAGGCCCACTCACCTCGACGACAGCCTCGGCCAAGACCAGCTTGCGGGCCATCGCCCGGCGCTGGCTGACCCTCAACGAGGAGATCAAAACCCATGACGCTCATCTCGAGCAGCTGACAAGCCAACTCGCCCCTGAGCTGGTCAAGGCGCACGGGATGGGCGCAGGCACCGCCGCCGAAATGCTCATCCTCGTTGGCGACAACCCCGAGCGCATCCGCTCCGAGGCGGCTATGGCCAAGCTATGCGGCGCCTGCCCGATCCCGGCCTCCAGCGGCAAGACGAATCGCCACCGCCTCAACCGCGGCGGCAACCGACAGGCTAATGCCGCCCTGTACCGTGTGGTCATCGTGCGCATGCGCGCTCACCAGCCTACCCTCAATTACGTCAAGCGACGCACTGCCGAGGGAAAGAGCAAGCCCGAGATTATCCGCTGCCTGAAGCGCTTCGTGGCCCGTGAAATCTTCGGCTATCTCTGCCGTTCACCCGGGCCAACTCAATCAACGCTGTCTGGCTCTTGACCGATATAGGAGCATCAACGCGCCCATGGAAAGCTTCTTTGGCAGCATGAAAACAGAACTGGACGCTCGCCAGCCGTTCGAAACGCGCCTGGCTGCGAAGAACGTTGTGTTTGCTTTTATTGAAGGCTTCTACAACCGAACCCGGCTGCATTCAGCTATCGGATACCGTTCACCTGCTGATCTGCAACAAAGCGTCGCGGCTGCGTAAGCCATAACCATCTCGGTCAGCGAGCGGAACCCTATGCCTCGTTTGTCCAGATCAGCTACGAGGGTCAGCAGATGGGGCAACGATCGGCCGAGCCGGTCGAGCTTGTAGACGGTGAGCATGTCCCCTGAGCCTACATAACCAAGCAGATCGTCTAGTCCTGGGCGTTCGGCCTTAGCGCCGGAGACTCCGTGATCTTCAAAGATCCTGTCGCACCCCGCGGCGCGGAGCGCATCGAACTGTAGGTGAAGTTCCTGGCCGGCTGTGCTGACGCGGGCATAACCGATGATAGTCATGTAGATTGATTTCCACTGCAGCTGACAAAGGCTGCGTCTTTTGCAGTTTTCCATCGGTAGAAGCGGGTCCGGAACCGTGCCTTGCCCGCTACGATTCTCTCGAACAGCTCTGGTGAGCAAGCTAGATATTCTGGGTCAGCCAACCGCCTTCGCCGGGTCGCCTCAATGTGCAGACGCTCTTGTTCGACCTCGGCTGCGGTGAGTTCAGGTGGATCGAGCAGCATGATTTCTCCGGAAACCCGTCCGTAAATCATAGCGTCCGAAAACCCGTCTAGGATGGGGTTATCGGACAGGTTTCCGCTTTGCCGGCATACGACCGTTTTCCGAACTCAGCGAAATGGCCCCTTAGCGCCAGAAGCGGAAGTAAAAACAGACGTTCATGGTGCCGGAAAGCGGACTTGATCGTCTCGCTGCTCAACGATGGGTTTTCAGGTCTCCCCTAAGCGGGGTCGACCCGCCTACCGGTTGCTCTCGCCGCCGCGTTGTTCAAGGCATCACGCACGGCTGGAGCATGCCGTGCTCGTCAGGCTTTGCAACGCGAATGCGACCAACACGCAGCGTGCCGTCCGGAGCATACATCAAATTAAAGATGAGGATCTCTTCTTTGCCATCATTATCAAGATCTGCACGAAAAAGTTCGCTGAGCATCAGCCCGAAGCCCTTCTGCGGCTCAATTGCTACGCGCCACTCATCCTGCTGCACAACATTACACGTGACCTGAGCCATCAGGTCGGCGATGGTCTTGCACTTGTTAAAAAGTGCACCGTCTTCAACCTCGTCAAATTCGATCCATACTTCCCGGACCCATGCGGATGACCAACGATCAAGGTTGCGTAAAGTGACGCGGGGATAGCGAAGCACCGACTCCGGCGCAAACTTTGCATGTTCGAGCATTGACAACATGCCACAATTCCGATCGGCCATGCCGTAGCAATTCATGTCGAATTGGGAGCGTGCCCACAGTCCTCTTTCTTGGGCGGTAATAAATTCTTTGCAGTTAGTGCATATCGTTTCTACACCCGCATCGTTCTGTAGAACGACGGAGTCGATCCCGCCGCCGCCCAATGCAAACGGCTTGACCATCAGCGTGCGCGCTAGATCAGCACTGATCAACGTGATGTCCTCGCCGCCGACTAGTTCCGGGGAATGACGCAGCCGAGTCATTCCCTCCTGTTGTCGATGGATATCAAGCACGTCCTCGACATCGAGCGAGTTCCGATCGGCTTTCGCCTTGATCTGGAGATAGGCGGTAAGCAATCTCCGATTGTCAATCGAAACAGACAATCGTTCTTGAACGGCGCAGCTGTGCTGTTTGGCGATGTCGAGGAAATGGATCAAGACGCTGTTCGCCCGGACTTGAGCGCTCTTGCTTCCGTTCTGAAAACGTCTTGTCGGAAGGAGGTTGTCTAAGCCGTTCAGGTCGAAATCATCGCCAATGATCTTCTCGCGCTTCAGGCGAGCTAAGTCCCCTGTCGAGATGGTGATCGGCACCACGTGATCGATATCGAGGTCGCTGAAGGCGATAAGATCACCGGTGTAAGAACAGCGTTTTTTATGTACCTCCCAAATCGCTGCGCGCAATTCGGTGGGAAGCTGCTTGCGCTTGATACCGGTGGGAGCCGCTGGGTCGTCCTGGTTCATAGCGGCTAGAATGCAACGGCATGGATCGATCCACCAGAGGCACCCCAACAGCTGTGCTTGGCTGACTGGCGGGCCCTCCCATTGTCGTTCGCAATGCTCAACCAGCGGCTGGCTGTAGCCGCCTTTCTAGATGCTGGCCCAAAAGCAGACCTTCCGCTCTCGGCCAACTCTTACCGTTCGGCGGTGGCCGCTCTGCGCCAGACGCAGTCGTCTAAGCACACCGGTGCCTTCTCCAGAGCAGACTCCGATTGATAGCTCTCGATAACTCGATCTTTTGGGGAGCAGACCTTGTTTGCGCAGTCGGCCCTATCGACGGCCTAGACGCTGGCTAGGGCCTCGATCGTCCGCGCGAACAGGCGCGCCCGCTCGAGGCGCTTCTCCTGTCCTTCCAGGCCGGTTTCGATGCACAGGCTAGTGTAGCCGTGCACGAGCGACCAGGCGACTAGGGTGACATCTTGCACCGCGGGGCCCGGGGCTAGCCCGGTAATGATCGCTGCGAGCTCGACTTGACCCATAGATGCCGCAGCTTGAGCGTCGTGGTGCTGCGTGATGTCCACGAACTCCTTCCCAAACATCAGCCGGAAGAGAGCTGGTTGCTCTTGCCCGAAGGCTATGTAGCCTTCCGCGGCCTTGGTCAGGCGCTCAGAAGGGACGGAGGTCGAGGCTGCAGCGGCACGGGTGCTTGCCGCAAGGCTCTCGAACCCAACCCGGACCAGCTCGGCGAGGAGCGCTGCCTTGTCGGTGAAGTGGTTGTAGGGAGCCTGCCGGGATAGCTCGGCACGCTCGGCCACTTGGCGCAGTGACAAGCCCGCTGCGCCACTTTCTTCCAGCAGCGCCGCAGCCGCTTCAATCAGGGCCGAGCGGGCGTTTCCATGATGATAGGCGGTCCGTCGAACATTCATGTGCGGAGGATGCGATTGCATGTTGACGGCGTCAATACGACCGCTAATGTTGTCGATGTCAACACCGTATGGCCTTCCTGCCTGGCCATCCTGCAAGCTGAGAGGGTTCGTCCATGTACCACGCCATCGTCAAACGCCTTGCTCGGAAGAACTTCCTCCGCGTGAATGCGAAAGATTTCAACGCTCTCTTAAAGGACTGCGTTCCTGACGTTCATCACCGTTTTGGCGGCAATCATGCACTCGGCGGTGAGCGTCACGATCGTGAGGCGCTGGGACGTTGGTTTGGCCGGCTGGGCCGCCTCGGCAAGCAGCTTACCCTGACCGTCAACGATGTCTGGGTGAAGGGGCTGCCGCACGACACCACGATCATCGTGCGCTGGTCTGCGACCGACGTCATCCCAGACAATGGTGCTCCTTACCAAAATCGTGGCGTTCACATCGTGAAGATGCGTTGGGGCAAGATCGTCGACATTGATGCCCATGAGGACTCACAGGCAGTGTCCGAAAGCCTCAAGCGACAAGCAGCAATGGGTGTCGAGGAGGCGACGGCGGCGCCAATCGTCAGCTGATCGCCAATTCCGCACCGGCCCGATGCTTTCCGGTGAGCAACACGAAGGATGCGGGCTGGACATGGCTCAGTGATCCCAAATCGCACGTTCGACACGGCGACATTGTCGAATGCATGGTGGAACTGAACGACAGGCTGGTACGACAATCAGCAAGGAGCACTTGTGACCACCTTCAACCCCACCTTTGGAGTGCGCCCCTGCGGGTGCACGATTTCAGGCGGCGACTTTGACCTGCTGGCGGGCGTGTTGATCTTCAAAAGTAACAGGGCTGACGTAGCCCAGCGCTGAGTGTAGTCGACGAGCGTTGTAGACATGGTCGATAAAGCGGGGAAGATCTGCAGCGACATCGCTGAACGTCTCGTACGCCATGGGGTAGACGGCCTCGACCTTGAGCGTCTTCATAAAGCTTTCTGCTTTGGCATTGTCATAAGGATTACCGCGGCGGCTCATGGAGCCGACGAGCTTGTGATCTGACAGAACTTTGCGATACGCGGCACTTGCGTATTGCGACCCGCGATCGCTGTGGTGCACACATCCTGCCGTTGGACGTCGTGCCTGGATGGCTGCATTCAAGGCAGCGATAGCTAGGCGAGCGTCGATGGAGCGGCTGATTGCGTAGCCGACGACACGCCGAGACCAGGCATCCAGGATCACCGCAACATACACAAAACCGCCGATGATGGCGATGTATGTAATATCGGCAACCCAGAGCTGATCAGGGCTGCTCGTGTCGATCCCAGGCGCCAGGTTCGGGTGGATCGGCTGCTCGTGGTCGCTGTCGGTTGTGGCGACATATCGCCGGCGGCGTTTGGGCTGCAGGTCATGCTCGCGCATCAGGCGACGCACCTTCTTGCTGTTCACCACCAGCCCCTGGTGACGCAGTTCCGCGCAGATCCGGCGGTAGCCATACGCCTCGAACTCCTCGCCGATCGCCCGGATCCGGCTGATAATCTCATCATCCTGCCGAGGAGCGACAACCGTGTCGTGGTAAGTCGAACGAGCTATGCCCATCAGCCGGCATCCCTGGGTAATGCTGAGACCACCGGGCCGGTGATGACGGACATAGAAACGTTTCTGCTCGATCGTCCGTGCTTGAGAGCCCCCTTTAGATACTCGAGTTCGAGTGCCTGTCGTCCAACGAGCCGCTCAAGCGCTGCGATCTTCGCCTCGTATCCAGACAATAGATCCGCTGCCTCCGCCTCATCGTCGAACGCGCCGGCCTCTGCCTTGGCGATCCAGATGCGGATCAGGTTCCGACTGATGTCGTGCCGCCTGGCAAGCGCGTGCAGCGTCTCTCCTGCGGTGTATTCAGCGACAAGCTGGCGCTTGAACTCGATACTGTGGACGCGATGCTTGGCCATGACCTTACTCCTGTAAAGCCCTCCAGCAGGGGGTCAACCAGATCGCCCCATCCTGTCCACCCGCAGGGGCGCACTCCACTTGGCTGCCCTCTTTGGCAGTGTCGCTACAGCGGTGGCGATTTTCGGCGGCGGCCTGGCTGTCGAGGCCTATAAGCGCCGCCACGACCGCACAGGAATGGCATTGGCGCTCGCGGGAGCCATTGACGCTTGGTTGAGTCTAATTGCATCACGCGAGATGATCGAGGAACTCTGGGCATCATTGGATCAGTTAGAGGCCGGTCGGCCAAATACTTTCGGCTCGCTCATCGGTGAGAATATATCTTTTCAAACCATTACTCTCGCATATGCAAGTCAGATTGGTCATCTTGGTGATGACCTGCCGTTCCGAGTTGCTCGCTTTTTGGCTTAATGCAGAAGCATTGACGCATGACCTTTCGCGTCTCGGTCAGAGCGTCGACAAGCCGGAAGTCCAGGCAATGCTCATTCGTCGGATGCGGCCCGTCTGGGTCCAGACGGAAGAACTAGGCACCGGTCTGGTGACCGAGTTGAAGCGACAAGCCTCGAGGACACGCTAGCAGCCTGCAAAGGTTAATATCCTGACGTCCGCTTTCGCACGTTTTCGCTCCAAAGCGGAATATCCGCTATCGGCCAGGCATGCCCCGGGCGGACCGCCGCCAGCCAGTGGGTCTAGGATCGGGTCTGGTGGGAAGCGGACATAGCTGTGGATCGCTTCTTGGCCACTTTACGCTTTCAGCCGCTATCGAGAGGCCTTGCTAACGCCTTGGACATGCCGCTCCATGACAGCATGGGCTCAATGATTCACTTGACGCTTGGTCGAATAGAGCTGGATTGGGGAAAGAACTCCGGGTTTAGCGACCACAGCGCTCTGTTCCGCCCCGACGACCTCACGACAATCCCGTACTATTACGCCGGCGATAGCGATGATCTGGAGTGTGCGCACCTGCCGCTCATCCAGCGGCGGGAGGACTTCAGCTACCGCCTGATCACCGAGATGAAGGAGGGCTACTCCGCACCCTTAAAGGTTGTGGCGCGCAGGCTTCTCTTGCTTGGCCATACTGATGCCTATTGCCGCCAGGAGTTCCAGTGGCACGCCGAGGACGGCTACTTGCATCATGATTTCACCTTCGATGAGCTGAAGGCCATACTGGCGACGGCGGACTTTAGCGATGCTCATCTGTCGCCGGAAAAGGGTTCGGAATCTCTCGCCGAGTTCCTCTTGACGCACGTGTTTCCGAAATATGGCCCTGAAGCGCCTCAGCGCCTTCAAATATCATGGCCAGATGGGGGCGAGGTCGACGGGCTCAGCGCTTACACCGTCATTCGGCTGCTCGCTGACAACCCTACCGCCCAGGAGCTGCCGATCACCTGGCAGTTCGTAGACGTCGCCGACGGAGGCTGGGCGCCCCGCGCAGCGTTCGACGCGCCGTTACGGCAGTCGAGCCGCTTCCTCATCGTCACTGAGGGCTCATCGGATGTGCACATCCTGAAGCACGGCCTGCAACTGCTATATCCAGACTTGGCCGACTTCTTCGACTTCGTAGACATGAAAGAGAACTATCCATTTTCAGGAACCGGCAACCTTTACAACTTTGTTCGCGGTCTGATCAGCATTAAAGTCCAGAACAACATCGTCGTGATTTTCGACAACGACAATGAGGGCGTCTTCAATTGGGAGCGATGCGCGCGCTTGAGAACGCCGGCGAATATGCGGATCGTTAAGCTGCCGGACCTTGAGCGCTTCCAGTCTTTCCGAACGGTTGGGCCCTCTGGTGAGCATTTGGGGGACATCAATGGCAAGGCAGCTGCGATCGAGTGCTATCTCGACACGGGCTCCGAACCTCAGGTGCGTTGGACTTCCTACGATCAAAGGCGCGATAGTTATCAAGGCGCCATCGTCGGCAAGGAGGGGCTGCAAAAAGCTTTTCTGGCTCAGAAATCAGTGGATCAGACCTACGATTACTCAGGTCTTACGGCAATCCTGGCGATGCTAATTTCTGAATGCGTGTTCATCGCCGAAGCGGAAGCCAAGGCCCTTTTGGACACCGAGCGGATCGATCAGATTGCTGGCGAGGGGCCTGAGACTATCGAGGAGTAACAAGGGTCATGTCCGCTTGGGGTCGAAATCAGTAATAGACGCTGCGCTTGACCTGCGTATGCGGGACCCAAGCCAGCTTTCTTGCCAGGGCTCCGAAAAGTCCGCTTTTACCGGATCTTACTCCGAAGCGGACAGTCCGGTTTCGGCCAGCTTTCCCCACGCTCTGTAGAGGTGGCGCATCGCCTCTGCAGCCATAGATCAGGGCCATAACAGGCTCGAAGACAAAGCCTGTCAGCCGGATGAGGACAGGCCATCAATTAGAAATTTATGAACCGGGTGAAGAGGCAGTGCCTGCCACCCTGATCCGGTCGCCGCAAGGCATCGGCTGACGCCTCACGCGCGAGCGCATGGCCTTGCCCCGCCCAGCTCAGCGCGCCCGGCCGGGAAGGGTCTTCGAGATGAAGATCCTAAACGGAGAAGCGCAGATGAAACAGGTTCTGACGGCAACACTGCACGTCATCGGTGGGCTCGCGGTGGCGATGGTTCTTGCTGCCGTGGTGGTGGCACCCGGCTTTCTGAGCGGCTCATCCTCGATGATCCATCTGCCCACCATCGCCGAGATCGCCAGCCGCTGAAGCGGCTTCCTTCTAAATCCCCTGACCTGTTGGCTGCCGCCGCCCGCGATGACGCGCGGCCGGGCAGCCGGAGATGCACGATGGCCCAGAAGCTCGACCCGTCCCGCGCCACCGCCGGCCGGTGGCTCACGATACCCACCCACATGACAATGTACGACGGCGATCGCCTGCCGACCTTCGCTGTCATCGCAACAGGACCCGATGCATGCGAACAGTTTGTCGGTCGGGCCCACCCTAAAAGCGGCACGCCGGACGAGCGTCCGGTGGTGGAGATGGACGCGCGTTTGTTCGCTGCCTCCAAGGCGATGGCGACTCTGCTGCTGCAGGCGCTTGCCTATGAGGAGGATGCGTTCCGGCTCGATATGCCGGTCGACGGCGGTGATCTGGTGCAATGGTTTGCCGAATAGCGCGAGGACGTGCGCGGCATCCTGGAAATGGCCGCCACCGACCGGGCCTGAACCTTGATGTTCGGGTCGGCGCGGCCGAGGCCACAGGGCTTCGATCCAGATCCAGTCGTCCGGCTGCGCCGCCAGAGCCTAAAGGCCCGGCTGACCTGCCTTGGCGATCCCCCCGAATACACGCGCCTGGTCGCGACCATCAAGGTTGGCCGACCGGTCGTGCAACCCGAACTCTTCTCCTGAAAGAGCAGGCTCATGAGCAACCACAAGACCATCCCGGCCGACCCGGCTGGCACCGACATGCACATCCTGACCCCGGACAAGACTGCGCTCCGTGGCACCCTTGAGATCATTCCTGCCTGCGCTCAGCTCGGTAACCTGCATGTCGATGCCGACGGGTCCATCGGCTTCGACTTCGTCAGCTGGGCGGAGCAGTGGTTCGAGGATGCGCGGCCAGTTGAACAGCCGCATCCCCGTACCGGGCGAAGCGGCTTCGTCTTTGTCGACTCCCATGGCGGCGAGCACCATGAGGACGATTTGCTGCGCTGCCTGCCAGGTGGGCGCGTGGCGGGATGCCCGCACTGCCAGGCGGTCGCTCAGCCCTCAACCGGGCTGGTGCCGGCATGACCCCGACACAACGCCTGCAAAGCTTGCTGCATGAGGAGCAGGCACATTGCGCCGCCCTCGAGGCCGGGATCCGCGAGCTGCTGGCGCACATCGGCAGCACTAAGTTCGTCGGCGTGGAGCAGGACGGTGGGCGACGCGATTGGATCGCCACAACCGATGTCGACCGCCGCCTGCAGACCATCCTGGGCGAGGGGCTGCAGGCGCGGGACCTGGAAGCCCGCTACAGGTGGGCCATCCTGCCGGCAGCGGACAGTGTCGACCGGCTCCGCGCGATCGACCTCGACCGGGTGATCGGTCCACTGCCCGAGCTCAATCTGCCAGGCTTTGTGGCTTGGCTGATCGCCAGCCGGCCAGACCTTGGCGACCGCGTCCGTGAGATCGAGGAAGAGCTGAACCGTAATCGATACGCCGGGGCTCGCACCGTCGGGCAGAAGGAGATGGCCTGATGATCCGGCAGTATGACGCGTCTCGTAGCCGAGGCGGGCCCAACCCGCTGCGCGTGGGCGTCATCGCTATCGGCAGCATTTATTACTTGCAGGACCAAGGCTTCTTTCGTGACCGGTTCGGTGGCACGCCGGTCTGTCGGGTGCCGTGGATGGTCGAGGCGTTCCTGAACGGAACGCTCGGGGCGGCGTGGCGCGATCCGCGGACCGGCCAATGGGAAAGTTGCTTCATCAGCGGCCGATCGGATCTGGCGGTCATGCGGTCACTCCGCGACGGCCGCCGACAGGCGATAAGCGTGCGAATGCTGATCCTTCATGACGACGAGGGACTCTGGAAGCTGCCAACCGCCTATCCCGACCTCCCGAATACTGGCCGGTTCTATCGATGCACATGAAACGTTTTGCCGAAGGTGACGGTATAATTCGGGCTTTGGTGAAAAGTATTTCTGCCATGAACGAATGAGGGACAAACAAGGACCGCGTCCCATCTGCCTGCCGCCCATGCAAAGGGTGGGTCCTCGCCATGCTCGCCCGGCGAGCCGGCCTGCGCGTGGCTCCGGTCCCGACGCCAGAGCGTCGCCGTTGCACGGCCAACCGCCAGCTGACGGCGGGAAGGGGATCAGGGGGATCCTCACATGCTGCAAACGAACGACGGCACTCATCACGTCATCAACCATGCCCACCTTTTCGCGGGGCTCGGCGGCGGTGCGCGCGGCTTCAACAACACCAGCGCGCGCGTCAGGAGCCTGACCGCCGAGTTCCGCTGCCTCGGCGGCATCGACGTTGACGCCGCAGCAATCCGCGACTTCGGCCGGCTGGCCGGAGTGCCCGGCACGGTGCTCGACCTGTTCGACCGCGATCAGTTCCGCGCGTTCCACGGCTGCGAGCCGCCGGCGGACTGGCGCGAGACGACGGCGGCCGACATCCATCGGGCGTTCGGCCACAAGCACCCGCACATCCTGTTCCTGTCGGCGCCCTGCAAGGGGTTCTCCGGTCTGCTGTCTGAGACCAAGAGCAAGACGGCGAAATATCAGGCGCTCAACCGCCTGGCACTGCGCGGCATCTGGCTGGCGTTGGAAGCGTATGCCGACGATCCGGTCGAGCTGATCGTGTTCGAGAACGTGCCACGCATCGCCACCCGTGGCCGCCACCGGCTGGATCAGATCGTCGGCCTGCTCCGTGCCTATGGTTATGCAGTTGCCGAGACCACGCATGATTGCGGCCGGTTGGGTGGGCTCGCGCAATCGCGCAAGCGGTACCTTTTGGTCGCCCGGCACACCGGCAAGGTTCCGCCGTTCCTCTGGGAGCCGCGCACCCGGCCGCTGCGCGGTGTCGGCGAGGTACTGGGGCGCATGCCATTGCCGGGTGATCCGGCAGCGGGCCCAATGCATCGGGTTCCCATGCTCCAATGGCAGACGTGGGTGCGCCTCGCCTTCGTCGAAGCCGGCAGCGACTGGCGGTCGCTGAACAAGCTGGTCGTCGAGGATGGCGTTTTGCGCGATTTCGCGCTCGAGCCGGCCGGTGACCGGCAGCTTGGCATACTCGGCGTCCGGCCGTGGGAAAAACTGACAGGGACCCTCACCGGCCGATCGACGCCGGACAACGAGGCCCACAGCGTGGCGGATCCGCGCATCGATGGGCATGAACGGTCGGTGCAGCTCGGCATCCGGCACTGGACGGATGCCGCACCGTGCGTCACCGGCAAGATGTTCGTTGGCGGCGGACCGCACGCGGTTGCTGACCCGCGCCATGGCGGTCCGGCCAAGCACTCCAACGAGTTCCGCATCGTGCCATGGGACGGGGCAGGCCGTTCCGTCACGGAGCGCACGGAACCGGCTAATGCGTTGCCGATCCACGTTAGAACCTCGATCGCCGCAAAGGCGACGACTTCTACGGTGCCGGGCTCTACGGCGTCATGCACTGGCGCGCCAGCACAGGCGCCGTCAGCAGCGCGGCCGGCTACGATACCGGGCGGTGGAGTGTCGCTGACCCCAGGCCGACCCTGCCGGCCGCAACGGACCGCCTGGTCGCGGTGATTCGCAGCCTGGACCAGTGCTGGCACCGGCCCCCACCACCGCCGAGCTTTGCGCACTACAATCCCTCTACGACCCGGAGAAACAGATGCAGCTGGATGGCATGTCGGACGCGGATTGGCGCGAGCGCATCGGCAACGCCGTCCCGCCTGCCGCGGCGCAGGCGATCGCCGAAACCATGGGACGCACCCTGCTGATGGCCTGGAGTGGTGAGACCTTATCTGCTGTCGGCCGAGCCGATCTGGGTGCAGCCGATCGCCATGGCCCTGAGCGTCCGCCAGCCCAACGACGGGATCTGAGAGGAAGAGACGATTGAAAAAGACTGAGGTGGTCTGGAAAGAATTGATGGGGAAAGGGCGATGCCGCAACCGGCCGGACGCCACAAGGGTAAAGGCCTGACGGCCCGCGCGTGCCGCGCGCCCTTGTCCCGCCCGCCCGGCCGCGACCCGTGGAGAGGTGTTCGAGAGCCAGAAAAAGGACGAGCACCATGGCCAGCACCCGCCGTTCACGCCCAGACCAGACCGCTCCCCGCGACAACTACCAGGAGGTGACTGACCGCATCATCGCGGCCCTCGAGGCCGGCGTGGTGCCGTGGCGCCGCCCCTGGGATCCGGCCTTGGCCGGTCAAAACACCATGCCGTCCAACGCCACGACCGGCAGGTTCTATCGCGGCATCAACGTGCTGATGCTGGCGCTGTCGCCCTTCGCGTGGTCGACCGGCGACAACAGGTGGTGCTCATACAAGCAGGCTGCAGAACGCGGCTGGCAGGTGCGCAAGGGAGAGCGCGGCACCACAGTGTTCTTCTTCAAAAAACTGGAGCGCAAGGACGCCGAAGGCGCGCCCGAGCTGACCGGTGACGGGACGCAGCGATTCATCCCGATGCTGCGCGCCTCGACAGTATTCCATGCCAGCCAGATGGACGGCATTTCCGAAGTTCCCGCTTCCGGACCGCACGAGGTCAGCTGGCGTCGCCCCGAGGCGGTCGACACCATCCTGCGCAACAGCGGTGCGGTGATCCGCATCGGCGGATCGCAGGCGTTCTACAATCCGTCCAGCGACCACATCCAGATGCCGCCGCATGAATGCTTTTCGTCACCCGAATTGTTCGGAGCCGTCGCTCTTCATGAATTGGCGCATTGGTCAGGTGCGGAATCACGGCTTGACCGAGACCTGACTAGAACGTTTGGTATCGCGCGCTATGCGGAGGAAGAACTCCGCGCCGAGCTGGCAAGCTGCTTTATGGGCAATACGATAGGCCTGCCGAGCGATATTCCAAACCATGCCAGCTACCTGCATAGCTGGTTAAAGAAACTTCGCGACGACAAGCGCGAGATATTTCGCGCCGCCGCAGCGGCGCAGCGCATCGCCGACTTCTGTCTGGCTTTCCATCCCGACTATCGCGCCGCGGCGGAAGAAACCCAGGAGCCCGTAGCCGACGAACGGCTGGCAGCCTGACGCCTTCCAGAAACACCGGATCAACGCCGTCTCGCACGTCGTGCGGACGGCGTTCCACACCAGCGAAAGCAGAATCATGAGCACGAACGATTTGGACCAGCTGTGCATTCCGGCGTTGCACGATCAGATCCCCGACCAGGCGTTGTACTGGATCGGGCTCTACCTCGTCGTCCTGGACTACGGCGGCCCGGAAGAAGGCGGCCACTGGTATCCTTCCGGCGGCCTCGAGACCGATCCGGCGCTGTATCGCCTTCTCGGTCACCCGCCCAGCGCTTTTTTCAGCGACGACGAGGCGTCCACCGTCCTGGCGGACATGGAAGCCAACCTGCCGCTGCTGAACGCAGGCCGCCCGCCCCTGCATGCCTCGACCAGCAAGGGGCTGTACGAGCTACACGTCATGCACGCGCCGACCCTGCCGCGTGCCTTTCCCGACGTCGGCCCGCGCTACGCGTAACAATTCCCTGCGAAAGGACCACCGCCATGCCCGCGACGCTTCCGATCGCCAGCATTGTCTTCCCGAAACTGCAATTGCCGCTGTTCGAGGATGGGCGGTTCACCGCCACGAAGTTCGACAGCAGCGCTGACAAGGCGAAGTTCGCCAACCACCTGTTGCGCTTCATCGCCAGGGGCTTCCCCGAGGCCTCGTTCAGCCAGGCCTTCTATCGGCGGCTGTCGATGTGCTTCTCGCACATTGCGCACTACGACAAGCACGGGTTCTGGGACTACTTCTTTACCAGCACGGAACGCTGCATCGAATTCCTCAACGACACGCTGCGCGGCGGCGGCTACGGCGATCCCGCCTGGACCTACTGCGATGTCGAATTGGCGATCCGCAAGCGGGTGCAGGAGGCCAGGGTGATCGAAGCCTACCGTCAGGCTCGTGCTGCGGAAGTTACTGGAGCGGAGCGCGAACTGCTCCGCCGTCTCAAGGCCCAGTACGAGCCAAAGGTGGCCGCACTACCGCCGACTGAAGCGACCCCGCCCGGTATCATCCCTCGCGGCCCAGCCGTGCAGCTTGGCCTGTTCTGAGGCCGTAGCCGTATCTCAGGCAGCGGAAAGCACCTGACAGCGGCCATGGCCATGGAGCGCGCGTTCGAAATGCTCGACGGCCATGCGCGGCGTGTCCTTGAGCAGGAACACCGACCCGTGCGGGATCGATGTGACCTTATGGTGCAGTTCGGTCTTGCAGCCTGGCTTGCCACTCAGGAACTTCACGCCCCGACCCGGCCGGGCCGCGCGTCCGTTCCTGAGACTGGCGGCGATCTCGCGCCCAACGAGATAGACCGGAGCGTCATGGGCTATCCAGACCGCCGACCGGATGTCGGTGTAGTCGGCCTCTATCCGGAGTTCCACACAGTCAGTAACGGCGTCTGGCGTGCCGTCAACGCCCCATATGCGCAGGCAGAGCGCGCGCAGCGCGTCCCCCCGCCCTGGTTCGAACACCCAGCCGATTTCCTGGCCGCGCCACCGTCCATCGAGCCTCTTGGCGTGCATCGAAAGATCCGGATGGAACGGAGCCACTAGCTCCAGCCTGTCCCCGTTCGTCCTGATCACCACCATGATGCGGGTCCCCTGTTCGTGGCTGAACCCTAGTACTCGACGATCGGCGTGTACAGCCATGCCGACGATAATGGATGCGAAACGAGAAAATGTGAATCATGAAATGGGAATGACCGTTGGAGAGGGGGACGACTGCGCTGGCCGTTGCCGTCGCATCCCTCGGGTTGGCGTGGTCTGAGCCCGGCACCGCTCGCTTCAACACCCGCCTAGCCTACGGCCACGCGCCTGCGGTTCGAACGACACCGTGAAGCTGCAGGCAGCTTCCGCACCACTGTCGTTCTCAGATGTTTCCGCTCCCTCCATGCCGGGCTCCGGTCGACCACACCCGAGGGACGCGACGGCAACGGCCGAAGCAATTTGGGATAAAACATGAATGGATAAAGACGATGGTTGGTTCAGTAAACAAGGTGATCCTGGTTGGCAACCTCGGCAAGGATCCGGAAGTCCGCAATGCCCAGAACGGCAGCAAGATCGTGACCTTCACACTGGCGACGAGCGAGAGCTGGAACGACAAGGCCTCAGGCGAGCGGAAGGAAAAGACCGAGTGGCATCGCATCGTAATTTTCAACGACCGTATAGCCGACGTTGCCGAGCGGTTCCTGACGAAAGGTCGCAAGGTCTACATCGAGGGTTCGTTGCAGACCCGTAAGTGGACCGATCAGTCCGGACAGGACAAGTACACCACCGAGATCGTCATCGACCGGTTCCGCGGGGAATTGACCCTTCTTGATAGCGGCAATCGTGACGGCGACCAGAATTCGCCACGCGGGCAGCAAGACACGGGCGCTGCACGGTCTGCGACAAGCGGCGGGTGGGAGCCGGCCGCCGGTGACCTGGACGACGAAATCCCTTTCTAGACCCGGCTCGGCTTTGTTCCAGCGGCCGAATCATCTGGTCGCTGGAATTGTACAGGCCGACGCCCATCCCGAAGTCTGTCCGGCAACCAATGCAAGTCGTCAGGTGGAGAAAAGCATGCCTGCGTCCAACGGCCTCGCTGCGTTGCTTTTCCCTGAGCGAACGCGGCTCAAACTCAGTCTGTCCGAAGTTGGCGTCCTCGCCGGCGTCGACCGAACACTGATCTGGCAGCGTGAGAAGGGGAAGTCGCCGAACCCGTCGATCCTCGTGCTCAAGGGAATCAGTGTCGCGCTGGCGGTGTGCTTCCATGACGTCTGCGACGCAGCACTCGTCGATGCGCAGGCGGCGCGCTCGAATAGCTGACGGGCACTTTCCGCTCCCTGTTTGCGACGAAACATTCGGGCGCGCGGAAAAGAGGCGTTTACCGCCGCTCGGCCAGCGCCATCCAACCCTCCAATAAACCCCATCCGGAGATCGATCATGAACGGTTTGCGCGATCGCGCGAGTGCGATAACGGCTGCTTGTCAGCCTCCCACTCAGCTTGTGCCCACCAGCTACTCGAAGGAGACGTGACGTGGAGGTTTCTCTTTCTCGAGCCGCCGACGAAAGCTGCATGGCGAGTGCCCGCCGCTGGCGCACCGAGGCGGAGGTGCTGCGGGACCATGCCACGGCCAGCTACCTGACGCCCAGCCAGAGCGCTTCGCTTCGCCGGGAGGCCGAAACCGCTGACCGCCAGGCCCAGTGGTGGCTCAGTGCGCTGGAGCGTCACTGATGCGCCGCCCCGCTGAGGATGACGAGCACGCCCCACTTCTGCTCGCCCAGGTGGAGTATCTCCAGGCCTACGCGGATCAGCATGGTCGGGAATGGAAGCAGAAGCTCTGGCTGGAGTGGACCAACGCGACAGCGGATCCGGTCCTGAGTCTATTGCGCAACAGTCACGGGCCTTCGTGGCTGCTGCGTTATAACCTTCGGCGCGTGGAGGATGAGAAATGATCGTTTACGACAAAAGACCGAATGTAAATGGAAAGGAAAGAGTTCGCGTCCTCGACGCTTTGACACGACTGACAAGCCGGTTAGTGTCCTTCCGTCGAACGGACCGGAGATTGAGACCAGTGACGCCTCGCGCTGACCACTCGGATGGGGACCACCATGCCGAGGTGATCCAGGCAGAAGTGGCCATGGAGCTGATCAACCGCGCCCGCGGCCTGCTCTATGAACGGATCTACCACCTGGAGGCAGGCGGTGCCGGCGACCAGAGGGCGGCTAAGAAGTTGGATGCGATCGCGGTGAAGCTCTACGAGCTGCTGAGAACAATCGATTATCGTGAGCCGAAACGAGTTAGGGCAGTAATCGCGCGATGGTCGCCGCTGATGCGCGACGAGGAACAGTTCTGGACTGTCCTCAAAGAGGGCCCTGGCCTGTTTAACGTCTAGGATGGCTGACTCTGATGACGGCCTCCGTTACGCGCTTGCAGAGCGCGATCACGAGCGGATCTTTCAGCAGAAAGTTCTGCCGGCCATGCTTCCGGCGTCGGAGGGGGCCGTCAACCCGACGGCGATTATTCTTGGCGGCCAGCCAGGCTCGGGGAAAACCGGGCTTCTCAACGACGCCACGCGCGAAATGGAGGCGCGCGGTCCGACTGTCGTCATCAACGGCGACGATATGCGTGCTTTCCATCCTGAGCACAGTCAAATGCAGCGAATGGACCCGCTGAATGCTGCTCGCTATACGGACTATGATAGCGGCCGCTGGGTTGAGAAGCTGATCGCGGCGGCCAAGAAGCAGCAAGTCAACCTGGTGATCGAGAGCACGATGCGACGGCCTGAGGTGTTCGCCAGGACCGCCAATTCGCTGCAAGATGCCGGATACCGGGTTGAGGCACGAGCACTTGCCGTGCCGGAGCGCCTGTCCTGGCAGAGCGTGCATCAGCGCTTCGAGGCAATGCTGGAGAAGGGGGATGCGAGCCGCTTCACAGCGCGTGAGGCTCATGATGCCGGAGCTACCGGTATGCTGGAGACCCTGCGGCAGCTCGAGCGTGAAAATCAGGCCGATCGCGTTGTTGTCTCCACCCGAGCAGGGGAGGTCCTGTACGACAACCGCCAGAAGAACGGTCGTTGGCGTGACGCGCCAGCAGCAGCCAACGTCGTGCTGGCGGAACGCCAGCGTCCACTTTCGCCGCCGGAGCTGCGCAAGTTCGGTCGGGACTGGTCCGGCGTCCTGGAGAAGATGAAGCAGCGTCAGGCGTCTCCGTCGGAACTCACCCGTGTCACAGCCCAGGCTGAGGATGACATCCGGTGGTATCGCGCTGTCGCAAATGAACTCCCCCAGCACTCCGGGGTAATCCGCCGCCTGGCATCAACTGGCGCAGCACCGGCTGCCGAGGTACCCGCTCCGACGCGCGTCGGTTTCGGTCGGGCAATGAGTGCAAAGCGCAGTGCATCCGAGACGCCGGCGCCGCCGGCGCCGCGGGAACGTGAGACCCGACCCGAAGCGGAGCCGGTAGAGGCTCCCAAGCCCGCGCCCAGGCGCTCCGGGCCAGGCATGTCCTGATTTGCAGGTATGGTTTTCAATGTGCTCGATAAAAATGCGCCGTATCCACCAGCAGCCGGGGTTCCGACTATGCCGAGACGTCTGACGAAGTGGCTCCCGCTGATCGCCCTGAACGTCGTGGTGCTGGCGCTGCTGATGAGCGGCGCCATCATCCCGATCCATGCGTCCCCCCTGACCAAGCTCCTCGGCACATTGATCCTGGGTGGCGCCGTTCAGGGACTTTACGGATACATCGTCGGCTTCCCGTTCGGTGACGACCCAAAGAAGCGGTTCTTCATCAGCCGCTGAGCTGACGCCCGGGCGATCGCGCTATCGCCTCCTCGGCCATCCCCCTGAAGGGGGTTGGCACGCTCTGGACCCACGACCCCGCCGTCATGCGGTCATCATGACATCCCCGTCCGCACAGGCCCAAGACCGCCCCTGACGGGACGCCACGCTCGCGTGGCTCCAGCATGCTTGCCTCGACGGAGCAGGGCCGCACTTCCCGCAGGCTCTGCGAGCCCGCGCGCATTGCAACCCGGCTCCGCTCCTCCGCATGCCTCCGGTCCTGACCCTGTCCGGCCGACGACGTCTGCGCGATGGCAGGACGGGACGAGAAAAACGTCGTGGGACCGCCGCTCTCGTCGGCGATCTCGGGGGCTGCGCTGCCCCCAAACCCCCGCAGGACGAACCTGAAAAACGGTTGTTCGCATTTACATGCAAGCGTCTTCTACTGCATTCGGACAGTATAAAACGCATGCGAATAAAGTAATAACTCGCAATAAGTGCACGCTCCGCTATAATACCGCTAGTTGGATAGTGCGTTGCTTCTCCCACTATGAAGTAGGCCCGACATGAATACTCTTCGTGATCCAGCATCCGACCGGGACGAATTGCAGGAGATCCGTGCAGGCGTGACCTGTGCCGTCGTCCTGGAGCAGGAAGGCTTCCTTCTCGACAAGAAGGAGAGCACCCGCAACTCGCCGAAATACCGGTCGACGGACGGCCGCACGGTCATCATTAACCACCAGGGCCGGGGCTGGTGGGATCCGCACGACGCCTACGCGCGCGGCGACGTGTTCAAGCTGGTGCAGCACCTGAATCCGGGTCTGACCCTGGGGCATGTCCGGCAGCGGCTGCGGCCGATGATCGGCAGGGCGCCGACCGAGATGCCCTTGCAGCATACGACACAGCGCGAGCGGCCAGACGTGCCGGTTGCCGAGCAGTGGGCCAAGCGCCGGACGGTGCGTCCAGGCTCGCCCGTCTGGCGCTACCTGACGGAGATCCGCGCACTGCCGGATAACATCATTCAGGCTGCCATTCGGCAGGATGTGCTGCGGGAGGGGTATTTCGGCACGGCGCTGTTCTCGCATCGCGATGACAACGGCGTCCTGACCAACTTCGAGATGCGCGGGCCGACCTATCGCGGCTGCCCGCGTGGTGGGGACAAGACGCTGTTCCGGCTTCGGGCGGCCGAGACGACGATCAATCGTCTGGTCGTCACCGAGGCCGCGATCGACGCTCTCTCCTTTGCGTCGCTCGACCATATGCGCCCGGGCACGCTCTACCTGTCGACTGCGGGGGGCATCGGCCCGAGGGCGGTGACGGCTCTGGAGGCGCTGCTTCGCGACCTGGCGACCGTGCCGAACGGTAAGCTGGTGATCGGCACGGACCTGGGTGAGGGGGGTGATCGCTTCGCCGCGGTTCTTGCCACCATGGCAGACACGGCCGGGGTTTGGAGTGGCCGTATCCTGCCGTTTGACGGCGCAAAGGACTGGAACGCCGTGCTTGTCCAGCGTGCCCAGCTCCGTGCGGCCCGGGCGGAAGGTGCTCCGTCATGAGCGACAGTCAGCACGTATCCGAGCAAGTGGCTCGCCTGCGGGCGATCGAGACCCTGACCGTCGCCTTTCTCCGATCGCCCAAAGCGGTTCGCCACTGGAAGCGGCACAACCCTTCGGGAGACGAATTTCCCAGCGTCTACATTCTCGCCTCCGGCGGTTTCCAGGACGCCACCGGTCTGGTGATCGGCGGCTCCTGGGAGTCAGATGACGGTTGGGATTTCGACAGCGTGTTCACCTTGTTCACAGACCACGGCGACATCCTCACCTGTCACGGCTGGAACCTCGACATCGAGGTGCTCTGAGATGGCAGAGACCGCAGCGCCGGCAGACACCTGGGTCAGCTTCTCGAACGGCCAGAAGATGCCGATGGCATCGCGGCTGAATACTGATGCGTGTTCCGGCTGATCCTGATCACTGATTCCGTTTGATGGTGATCATTGAATCCGTTCGATCTCGATCATGCATTCCGTTTGATGGCGATCATCGGTTCCGGTGATCCTGATCATGCTGGAGATGACGATGCCGGTCGGCTGCCGCTGACAGTCTTCAACCGAGGGTAGTGTCGACCTGTTGCCGGGGAGCAAGGGGTCGGGATGCCAGGCGAGAGAGTGTCGATGCGCAAGATACGCGAGCTTCTGCGGCTGCGGTTGGAACAGCGGCTGCCGCAGCGAACGATCGGACTGAGCCTGCGGCTGGGCCAGGGAACGATCAGTGATTACCTGGGCCGGGCCCATCGTGCTGGCCTGGATTGGCCATTACCGGATGACATGGACGACACGCAGCTTGAGGCGCTGCTGTTTCCGCCACTGCCGGATGTGCCGCTGGATCAGCGGCCGGTGCCAGACTGGGCGGCGGTTCACCGCGATTTGCGCCGGCCAAACATGACGCTGGCCCTGTTATGGGAAGAATACCGCGCAGGATCGGCTCACGCGTTTGGCTACTCGTGGTTTTGTGATCTCTATCGCGCGTGGGCCGGACGGTTGAAACCGACGCTGCGCCAGGTGCACACGGCCGGCGAAAAGCTGTTCGTCGACTTCGCCGGTCAGAGCATGTCCGTCATCGACGGGGCAAGCGGGGAGAAGCATCAGGCCGAAATCTTCGTGGCTGTGCTGGGGGCGTCGAGTTTTGTCTACGTGGAGGCGACCTGGAGCCAGACGCTGCCGGACTGGATTTCGGCTCATGTCAACGCTCTGGCCTTCTTTGGCGGCGTGCCGCACCAGATCGTCAGCGACAATCTCAAGGCCGGCGTCACCAGGGCCTGTTTCTTTGAGCCGACGATCAATCGCACCTACGCCGAGATGGCGGCGCATTATCGCAGTGCGGTCATTCCGGCCCGGCCCTACAAGCCGCGCGACAAGGCCAAGGTCGAAGTCGGCGTGCAGGTGGTCCAGCGCTGGGTTCTGGCCCAGCTCCGTAACCGGCAGTTCTTCTCGCTGGCCGATCTCAACTTGGCGATCCGTGAGCTGGTCGAGCAGATCAACGACCGGCCGATGCGCGGCTGGGGCACGACGCGCCGTGCCCTGTATGAACAGCTCGATCGTCCGGCCCTGCTGGCGTTGCCAGAAGTGCCTTACGAGTATGCGGACTGGCGGTACTGCCGGGTTAATCTCGATTATCACATCGAGATCGCCCGGCATTTCTATTCGGTGCCGTTCCGGCTGGTCCGTCAGCCTGTGGAGGCACGCATCACAACCAGGACGGTGGAGATTTTCCACCGCGGCAGCCTCGTGGCCACGCATCTTCGCAGCGTGCGCCAGCATCAGCCAAGCACGGTGAGCGACCACATGCCGAGCACGCACCGGCGCTACCGCGACTGGACCCATGAGCGGATCACACGCGAGGCGATGGCAACCGGCGACGATACCGCGGCTCTGATCGAGATCGTGCTGCGCTCGCGGCCACATCCCGAACAGGGTTTGCGCTCCTGCATCGGTATCCTCGGCCTGCGTGGCCGTTACGGCCCGGAACGGGTGGACGCTGCCTGTGCCAAGGCCCTGGCACTCGGCACCCGCTCCTACGGCTCTGTCGCCGCGATCCTGAAGAATGCCCAGGAGAAAAAGTCCGCCATCACTGACCAGCCCAGCCTGATGCACGAGAACATTCGCGGTCCTGGCTACTATCATTGAAAGGAAAGACAATGCTGATCCATCCCATGGTGGACCGTCTGCGCGATCTTGGCCTGGCCGCGATGGCCGACGCATTCATCGAAATGAGCCGCCAAAGTGCGGCCGATGATCTGTCGCGCGAAGACTGGCTCGGCCTGCTGGTCGATCGCGAGGTGACCGCGCGAGACAACAAGCGGCTCGGCCGGCGGCTCAGCCATGCCCGGTTGCGCCAGAATGCGGTGGTCGAGGACACTGATCTGCGCACGCCCCGCGGGCTCGATCGTGGCCTGTTCCAGAGCCTGGCGGCCTGCGGTTGGATCCGCGACAGCCAGCATCTGCTGATCGTCGGCCCGACCGGCGTGGGTAAATCCTGGCTGGCCTGTGCGCTGGGACACAAAGCCTGCCGGGAAGGTTACGCTGTGCTCTACCGCCGTGCGCCGCGGCTGTTTGCCGACATCGCCACGGCGCGTGGCGAAGGGCGCCTGCCGCGCCTGATGCGGACAATCGAGCGCACACGCCTGCTCATCATCGACGATTGGGGCCCGGAGCCGCTGTCGGCTGAACAGCGTCGCGACCTGATGGAGATCGTCGATGACCGCGATGGGAAAGGCTCGTTGCTGATCACCAGCCAGGTCCCAACGAGCCGCTGGCACGAGATCATTGGCGATCCCACTCTGGGCGATGCAATTCTCGACCGCATCATTCACCGGTCCCATCGCATCGAGCTGAAAGGCGAAAGTCTGCGCAAGCGCCAGGTCCTGAACACGGCAGAAGGCTTGACGAGCGCCAAGGAGAAGTGAGACCTGTTCAACCGTCAGTGGTAGCTCACCGGCACCACGTCATGCTGTCCGCCATGCCCTCCCCAGGCAGGGTGAACACCGTGATCCGGATCACCATGAACGGTGATCACGATCAGCTGGAATGGCTGATCAGCATCAACGGAATACGCACGCCGGCGACCTGCCTGGTGGCTTTCTCATGCAGCTCGGTGAAAGCAAACTTCGAAGTCCGGTCGATGGCGACGAGAAGGTAGAGCTTGCCTTGCTCGGTGCGGACCTCGGCGATGTCGATGTGGAAGTAGCCGAGCGGATATTCCTTGAATTTCTGCTTGTCGGGCTTGTCGCCGGTGACGTCAGGCAAGCGAGAGATGCCATGGCGTTGCAGACAGCGATGTAGTGACGAGCGGGTCAAATACGGGATGGTGGCCTGCAGGGCGTAAAGGCAGTCGTCGAGCGGCAGCAGCGTATGGCGACGAAATGCCACGATGATGGCCTCGTCCTCAACCGACAACACGGTCGATTTCAGGTCTCTTGGACCGGTTGGCTGGTCCGTGACTGAGGTCCGCTGCTTCCACTTTGCGACGGTTTTTTGGTTGATGCCGTAGCGCCGGGCAAGAGCCCTCAGGCTCTCTTGACTATGCTGTATCGCTCGACGGATCGCCGCAGTCGTTGTGGCACAGCCATGCAGAACCTGACCTTGCCCCCTGAAATGCCCCCGTTCTGAAGTTAGGATCCGTCAGCAGGAGACGGACAGATGAAGCGGTCGAGGTTTACGCAGGAGCAGATTATCGGCGTGCTGAAGGAGCATCAGGCAGGTGCGACGGCAGCCGACTTATGTCGCAAGCACGGCATCAGCGATGCGACGTTCCACACGTGGCGGTCGAAATACGGCGGCATGGAAGTGTCTGATGCTCGCAAGCTGAAAGGGCTCGAGGAAGAGAACGCCAAGCTCAAGAGGCTGTTGGCCGAGCAGATGCTGGACGTGGCGACGCTGAAGGAGATGCTAGCAAAAAACTTCTGACGCCTGGCTCACGGCGTGCCGCCGTGACCTGGGCGATTACACAGAAGAATTACTCGCAACGGCGCGCGTGCGGGTTGGTCGGGCTAGAACCGAAAACCTATCGATATGCCTGCAAGCGACCCGGCGACGGCGAGATCCGTGCCAGGCTGCGCGTGCTGGCCGGTGAGCGGCGGCGGTTCGGCTACCGGCGACTGCACATCTTGCTGGCGCGCGAGGGCATGCGGCTGAACCACAAGCGGCTGTTCCGGCTCTACCGTGACGAACGGCTGGGGGTGCGCAAGGCATTGGTGCATGGACCATCCGGCTGACGCGACTTTCGTGAGCTGGTAAATGGCTGGGATGCCCTTCAAGCACAACGCGTCCCGCCGCCATCACATCCCGAAGGCCTGTCGCCGGGTCATGAACTGGCCGGCCTACGAGGCTGGTCTGCGGCAACGTGGTGATCTGACGTTGTGGCTGGACGAGGCGGCCCTGACCGGATGGCACGCCCCGCGCCGGACGACACGAGGCGGTCAACCGATCTATGCCGAGGTGGCGATCGAACTGGTGCTGACCCTGCGCCTGGTCTTCCATCTGGCTCTACGCCAGGCAGAAGGTTTTGCGCGCTCGGTTTTGCGTTTGCTCGGACTGGATCTTTGCGTGCCTGATCATTCGACCTTGAGCCGTCGGGGGCGCGCCTTTGCCGGACGTCAACCGCGTGCCGCCCGGCGTGACGAACCCGTTCATGTCGTGCTGGACAGCACGGGCCTGCAGGTCTTCGGGCAGGGCGAGTGGGATGCCGAGAAGCACGGCCGAACGCCCAGGCAGTGGCGCAAGCTGCATCTGGCCGTCAATGTCGAGACTGGCGAGATCGTGGCACATAGTCTGACCGACAAGGATACCGGCGACATATCAGAAGGTGCGGTGCTGCTGGCAACGGTGGAGGGGCAGATCGCCAGCGTGATCGCCGATGGCGCCTATGACGGCGCGTCCGTCTATGATGCTGCCGCCGCACGCCGGCACAACCCGCCACCTCATATCGTCATCCCGCCGAGAGCATCTTCGATCGTCAAGGCTGACGCTGAGGTCGAAACCGTTCGCGATCGTCATGTCCGCGACATTGCCGAGAAGGGACGCATGGCTTGGCAGAAGGCAAATGGGTATGGCCGACGCAGCATCGTGGAGACGACGATCGGTCGCTACAAACACATCATCGGTTCAAAGCTCAGGGCACGATCGACCGCTGGTCAGAAAGCTGAGGTCGCCATCGCCATCTGCGCTCTCAACCAAATGATCCGGATCGCCAAGCCACTCTCCGCCCCGCCGTCTGACGCGATCACCGGGTAGGACAAGCTCGTGGCCTCCCACCCGGTCCATGCAACAACGCACTCTAGAGCTCCATTCGTCAGGTTTCAGCGACTATATGTTTGATGGCGGCCGGCGCAAGCCGCAGCATCAAGGGGAGCAGCCTAGTCTGGCCTGGCAGAGCCATCGCTCTCCGAAGCGCCAGCGCTTTAAGCGTGACTGCCGCCACCCTCGCGGACGACAGCTTTTTTCCCGTCGTAGTCGCGGTCATGGGGGTATCTACAAGGGGCGGAAGCAACTCGAGGACATGGATCCCCATCGGAGCAAGCTGCCGCCGAAGCCCCTCGGCGAAGCCATGCAGCCCCGCCTTTACGGCGCCGTAGGTCGGCGCTCGGGTGGGGGAGACCAGGGCATAGCCCGAAGTGACAAATATCATTGCGGTCATTCCGGGCCAGCGATTCAGCACTTCGGCCGTTAGCTGGATGGGTGCTGTCAGATTGAGAGCAACCTCCTGCTCAAGGTCTCGCGTGATGTCGCCTCCGCTCGCGAAATCTCTTTCGACGAAGGTGCCAGCATTGTTGACCATGATATCGAGATGACCGAAACGATCGGCGATCACTTCCAGCATGGCGATCCTTGCCTCGGGGCTGGTCACGTCGGCCCGAATGGCTAGCGCATCTGGGTGCGCGTGGGAAAAGCGATCAAGGGTTGATTGCGAGCGGCCACAAACCGCGACGGCCGCTCCCTGAGCCATGAACGCTTCGGCCAGCGCCAGGCCGATACCCTGGGTGCCGCCAGTTATGAGGACAACTTGCTTCATTCGGACACCCTAGCACAAGCATACCGGTTAACGTGTCGATCAGCATTCAAATCTGAGCCTCGGTTACACCGTATCCATCCGCCGAGCACCATGGCTGCACTTCAGGCGGCTGCGGCAGCCAGTGTTTTTGGCTTTGACCAGTTTCACGGTAAGAGCACGCCGAGATTACGAGTCGGCTGATCGGCAATTCGGCGCAGGACGTCGGCGAGCCAGGCGCGCGGATCGACGCCGTTTAGCTTGGCGGTGATGATCAGCGTGTAGACGTCAGCCGCGCGCTCACCACCGCGATCGGAGGTTCTGTTGCAGAATTTTGTTTAATGGCTGGGTGATGTCTACGGGCGACAGTTTTTGGAGCTGGAGACGATGGGGAGCGTGGTGTAGAAGTCGACCACACGACGCTGCATCGCTGGGTGCTCAAGTATGTGCCGCTGTTGGAAAAGGCGTTCCTGGCGCGCAAGCGCCCGGTCAGTGGTAGCTGGCGGATGGATAAACCTACATACGGATCAAGGGCGTGTGGAAGTATCTGTATCGGGCGGTCGACAAGACGGGCGCCACGGTGGACTTCCTGCTGACCGCCAGGCGCGGCCGCAAGGCGGCGCTGCGCTTCTTGTTCAAGGCTGCGGCTCGGCATGGTGTTCCGAGGACGATAACCGTCGACAAGAGCGGCGCTAACACCGCGGCGATCGACAGCTACAACAGTGCGCACGACGCCGTGATCGAGACCCGCTAGGTCAAATACCTCCACAACATCGTCGAGCAGGACCACCGGGCGGTCAAACGAATGACCAGGCCGATGCTCGGCTTCAAGGGTTTCTGGTCGGCGGCGACCACGATCGCCGGTATCGAGATCATGCACATGATCCGCAAAGGACAGTTGCACTCCGCAGGAAAGTTGCGTCCAGCGCAGCAGTTCTACTCCCTCGCAAAATAGAAAGAACAGAGCTCCGGCCCATACTCAAGCACGCCGAAACTTTGCAACAGAACCGGATACGACGGTTTCTGTTTCTACTCAAGCACACCGAAAATCTGTAACAGAAACAGGTTTATTCTTAGTCGTCCTCCGAGGCGCCGCGCGATCGCATCGAACTCAGCCGCTTCTTCATCGCCGCTAGCCGCTGCTGATGATCGCTGCCGCGTCGCATCGCCACGCCGACTGCGAGGATGTCGACCAACACCAGCGCCGCCAACCGGGAGATGGTGGGCGTGTAGATGTCGGTATTCTCGAGCGTTTCAATGACCAGAAGACGGTCACAGAGCCGGCTCATTCGGCCGCCATCGCGTCCGCAGATCCCGAGCACGGTCGCGCCCGCCGCGCGCGCGGTCCGCATGATGTCGAGCAGGGCCGAGGTCTGCCCGGTATTGGAGATCGCGACCGCAACGTCGCCAGGCTGCATCATCGAGGCAGCAATGAATTGCTGATGCGAATCGGAATGCACAGTGCACGGCACACCGAAGAGTGGAAACTTTTGTTGCGCGTCCGCGGCCACGATCCATGACGCGCCGAAGCCGAAGAACTCAATCCGACGGGCTTTTGCCAGCAATTCGATTGCCTGCGCCACCGCCTCGTGGTCGAGCTGGCTGCGGGCCCAGTCCAGGCTGGTCATGGTATAGTCGAACACCTTATTAGTCAGCTTCTGCGGTGTGTCGGTCGCATCAAGCACTGACTGCGTCGCCGGCACGCCGAGCGCCACACTGTGCGCCAGCTTGAGCTTGAAGTCCTGGAACCCCTCGAAGCCGAGCGCAGTGCAGAAACGCATTACGGTCGGTTCGCTCACCCCCGCCTTGCGAGCAGTCTCCGCCACGGTCGCCACCAGGGCCGCCTGCGGATCTGACAAGATGTGCTCCCCGACCCGCCTGTCCGACTTCCTGAGCTCGGGCAAACGGACCAGGATCAACTCCATTACGTTGCGCCCGCTAGGTGCCGGCCGCTCACTCACTTTTTCTGGCCTGTCGTCGTCGCTCGGCATCCTGTCCCTTTCGGTGCTGCATTCGTCTAGCCGCGGAGCGTGGAACTGCCGGGCTAGTGTCCAGCAACCGGCGATATTCGGCCGAGCAAGAAGGCGTGTTGCGCATCGGGGCGGAGAAGTCCAGGTCGAAGCCCGGCTTCGGCATGCAACAAAGCCACAGCGTCTATATTAGGAATAGATGCTGTGTTGAAGGCGAAGAGCCCAAAATGATGCGGGATCAGCGTTGGGATTTTTGCTTCTACGCAGAGCGCTATCGCCTCGTTGAGCGTGAAGTTTCCAGGTATGCGGGCTGCTGCACGCTCTGAATCCCGACCGTTCACCGGCAACAGCGCGATTTGTGGCGCCAGCGCCCGCACCGTCTCAATCAGGCCAGGATACGGGATGCAGTCGCCGCTATGGTAGAGCCGCACGCCGTCTGCCTCTATACCGTAGCCGAGGAAGCGGTGATGCCCCTGCGCATCCTGCTCCAACTGCTCGTGCGCGGCCGGCACAGGGTGTAGCACCAGATCAACCTCCGCCAACGGCCTCAACGCGCGCCCGGCGTCGGCGAAGACAACACGCGCTTTTGGTAGTCGGAGCGCCTCGGCATGGTCCTGCTCCGCCGCCGGTACCACGAACAGGCACTCGGGGTGGTCTGCTGCAAGCACAGGCAACGTGCCGGGATCCATGTGGTCGCCATGCCGGTGGGTGCAGACAACCAGATCGACACGGGGAAACAAGTCCGGATCGATCGGCGCCTGCATCATCCGCACGTGTGGAAACCGCGTGCCACGATATTTCACCGCGAGCGAATCCGACAAATAAGGATCTATCAGTACCACGGATGCACCGACCCGTAGCACGAACCCTGCCTGCCCCAGCCAGGCTAGCGCAACGCCGTCATTGGGGCGGTCCAGCCAGTCTACCAGCCCGTCCGTCATCGCCATCAGAGTGATTGTCATGCCATCGCTGACGCCCACGGCTGCCGCAACGCGCCGCGCAGATTTTCGACCGCAGCCACCGTAGCCCGCCGCACGCTTTCGTCTGTCAGGCCTCCGATATGCGGAGTCGCGATAACCCGTGGATGCGCCAGCAAGGCCGAAGGCGGCGGCGGCTCGACGGCGAATACGTCGGTCGCGTAGACGCCGACCCCGCCGCCCTGGAGCGCGTCCAGCATCGCGGTATCGTCCACCAGCGCGGCGCGCGCTGTATTCACCACCACGCACCCCGAACGCAGCCGGCCGATCGCCGACGCATCGAGCACCGCCGTCCCGTCCGGTGGTATCGGGCAATGTAGCGAGACGATGTCGGCCTCCTCCAGCACTTGCTTCAACCCGATCCAGGCGAAATCCCCCGACGGGGTGAAGCCATGATCCGGATACGGGTCGTAAACACGCACTCTGGCATCGAGCGCCAAAGCGAACTTGGCCACCAACCGTCCGATCGCTCCGCAGCCGATGAGCCCCAGCGTCCGGCCTTCGATCTCCAGCCCGGGACGCCTCTGCCATACGCCACCCTTCAAGGCCGCGCTCTGTTCCGGAACATGCCGCAGCGCGCCCATCGCGAGCCCTATAGCCAGTTCTGCGACGCCGCGCGCATTGGCACCGGCGGCGCGCAGCACCATGATTCCAAGCCGTTCCGCGGTTTCGAGCGGCAGATTGTCTGACCCGGTGCCGTTGCGGCTGATCACTCGCAGCCCGTGCGCTGCTTCGAGTACACGCGGACTGACCGGCTCAACCCCTGCCAGCCAGCCGACGCAACCCGGCAGCAGTGACAGCAATGCCGCCTCATCAGGAGTTTCGCCTGGGCTGCTGAACACCAGCGTGTAGCCATCCTCCTCGAGCGCCAGCAGCGCTGGATCAGGATTGCGAGTTAGCGAACGCGGCGTGACCAGGATACGGTTCATCGTGCCGGTCTCGGGTGACGCGGTGCGCCGCCGGCAAGCTTCGAAAGGAGGTCGAACCGCGGTCCCGATGACGGGATTTCGACTGCAAACACCTCGGCGATTACCTGGGTCCAGCCATGCAGGAAGTAATTCCAGCCATCGAATGTTGTGAGTCCGGATGCCGCCGCCTGTCCCTCCGCGCGATCGAGGAACAGCAGGTCGCCGCGGTAGTTTAGCTCCCACACCAAGCCGCCGACCGGGAAGCGCGCTTCGGCGCCGAGAGGCGAGCCGAGGCGGTCCTTGCCGAGACCGGTGGCGTTGACGACTAGCGATCCGTCCGGCAGCGCGTGCAGGATCTCATCGTTGCGGTCGGTCGAATTCGCTAGCACGTAGTCGATGGCGACATCGGTAGCGATGCCGGCATGGAAACGCCGCAGCCCCTCAAGACGCAAGGGGTTCACATCGGAGACGATGATGCGGTTTGGACAAACCTTGCCACGACCGGCGGACATCAGGTTCCAGGTAATCGCGGTGGTAGCGCCGCCGGCGCCGATCAGGAACGCATCGCCGCCGGCATGATGCCAATGTCCCTCCGGCACGATCGCGTCGAGCGCCAGACGAGCCGAGATCGGGTCCTTGGCATGGCCGATCAGCCTTCCGTCCCGCTTGGACAAGCAGCTTACCTCATGAAGCGATTGGGCATGGGGATCGAGGGCGTCGAACAGGTCGGCTGCCGCATGCAGAAGATCGATCTTGTGCGCCGTCACCAGCGCGCCCATCGAGAACGGGTCGTCGCGAACGAACGACACCACGTCGCGATAATCCTTAGCCGGCGCGTGCAGAGGGAGGTTGATGCCGTTGATGGCGCACTGTCCAAGCCCCAGCACCTCCGCCCAGCGCGGGAAGATCGTCATGATCGACGACTGCCCCGTGCTCACGCCGATGAAGTGCAGTGTGGGCACGGCAGAGGCAGGCGGACGCTGCATCATCCCGCCTCCCTAACACGTCTGGCGAGACGCACCGCTTCCTCCGCATTGCGGCGTATTCCCGCCCAGTCGCCTTCGCGGATCATGACGCGGCTGGCGATCCAGGTGCCACCCACTGCGGCTACCGCAGGTTCCCTTATCCACTCTTCGAGATTCGTAATCGATACGCCGCCTGTTGGAATAAAACGCAGCCCGTGCAGCGCGAACGGGGCTGAAATCGCTCGCAGGAATGCGATGCCGCCGGCCGGCATCGCCGGGAAGAACTTGAAGGTGCGGATGCCGCGTTCAAGACCGGCCTGCAGATCGGACGCGGCCATCGCGCCCGGGACGTAGGCGAAACCCGCCTCGGCCGCCGCATCTAGCATCGCCGCGCTGAGGCCGGGAGCAAGCGCGAACCTTGCGCCGGCGTCGATCGCCCGGCGTAGATCGACAGGCGAGATGATCGTGCCGGCGCCAACCACCATGTCTGTGTAGCGCTCGGCGATCCTGGCGATCACCTCCGCTGCCGCACGGGTACGGAATGTCACCTCGATCACCCCAAGACCGGCTTCCAGCAAAGCTTCCGCCAGCGCATCCGCCTCCGCCACGCCGTCAATTTCCACGACCGGAATGACTCCAAATGCGGTCGCCTCTAGCAGCGTCTCTCCGGTGTCGATCATCTTAGACATGTCCAGGCGCCGTATTACGCGGGCGGTAGCGCGGGTTCGGTACCTGTTTCCAGCCGCCTGCGCCGTCGTCGACGATCAGGTCCCGCATGCCGCCGGCACGGGCGATGATCTCATAATCCTGGCCGGCGTCGGCTGGATAGCAGAAGAGGGTAACTAGCGGCTCGCTGCCGACATTGACGCTGCGATGGATCCAGTGCGGCGCCACATAGACGACGCTGTTCGGCGTCATCTCCTCCACCCGGACGGTGCCGTCGGCAAGCTCCATCAGCATGATGCCGTGACCTGACTGGCAAAAATAGATCTCAGGCCGATCACTCACGGCGTGGATATGACCACGTGTGAAGATGAACTCGGTGCCGACACGGCCTGCATACAAGGTGCTAGTGCCGAAGATGATGTCGCCTGCATTGTCGGACGGGCGAAACTCATCGACTTGGTATGCGACCTCGCTCCCGCGCGTGCCGGCGATGGCCGCGAAGGCCGCCTGATCCAGGAACAGCCCGTCTAGGTCGTCATAGCGTTTTTCGTAACGGCGCGTACGGCCGGTCATCTCGCCGGTTCCAGGGGCAATAAGAACGGCGGCAGGAAGAGGAGACGACATTGATAGGCCTTTCAACACGTACAAGCGCAACATGTTCCGGTAGTCCTATTACGCGCTTGTCTCGGAGATCAACCACAATTTGCTCTTTTTGCGCTGCAAAATCGCAAATATAGCTTGTAAGGCGGCCGTTAAACTGGTGTTTGCTACCTTGTAAGGAGGCAAAGCTACGGAGATGGTCCGGCGATGCCCCACAGGGAGAACACCATCTATGAAACCGATCCTAGTGGCAGCGGTCCTGACCGGTGTCGCAGCACTCGCGGCTGCCCCAGCGCAGGCCAAGGCGATCAAGATTGGCCTGTCGATGCTGACGCAAAACGCGCCCTACTACGCGGCGCTGCAGGCGGCGGTGCTGAAGGAGGCCAAGGTGCTAGGTGCCACGGTCGTCACCGCCGACGCCAACAACGCGATGCTCAAGCAGATATCCGACGTCGAGGACATGCTGTCGCAGAACATCGACGTGCTCATCATGGATCCCAAAGATGCCAAGGGCTTAGTCGGCGTGACTAAGGAGGCTGCGTCGGCGCATGTTCCTGTGATCATCGTCGACAGCTCGATTGATCCGTCGGCGCCGGTGTTGACGACGATCCAGTCCGACAACGCCGAGAACGGCAGGCTGATCGGCGACTGGCTGATCGGTCAGGTCAAGGACAAGGACCTGCATATCGCCCTGCTCAGCGGCGACCAGGGCAACGTGGTCGGCGAGGCGCGGCGCGACGGGGTCATGAGCGGCATTATCGAAGCGCAGTTGCGTCAGGTCGGTCATGCCGGCTTCAGCGTGGTCGGCCAGGGCTGGGGTGGCTGGACACAGGAAGGCGGCGTCAAAGCGATGGAAGACCTGATGACCGCGCATCCCGATATCAACGCGGTCCTGGCCGAGAATGACAGCATGGCGCTCGGCGCGATGCGGGCGATCCAGGATGCCGGCAAGGCGGACAAGAACATCCTGATCTTCGCCGCCGCCGACGGCCAGAAGGAGGCGGTAAAGTTGATCCAGGACGGCAAGTACGGCGCCACCGGCCTGAACGATCCGGCAGTCATCGGCAAGATGGCGACGGACCTTGCGGTGAAGGTCGCCAACGGGCAGACGCCGCCTGGCATCGCCAAGATCACCTTCACGCCGCCGGTGGCGATCACTAAGGCTAACGCTGCGCAATACTACAAGCCCGACGCGCTGTTCTAGCCCGAGGCGGTACGATGCCTGTCAACAGCGCTAGGATAGGGCACGCGGCGACCGATGCGCCGGAGCTGCGGTCGGTCGACGTCGAGATGACAGGCATCTCCAAGCTGTTCGGCGGCATACGTGCATTGGACGACGTTTCGTTCCGGGTTAGGCCCGGCGAAGTCCATGCGCTGCTGGGCGAGAACGGCGCCGGCAAGTCAACCCTGATGAAAATTCTGGCCGGCGCGCATCAGGCGACCACCGGCGAAATCCGCATCGGCGGCGAGCGCGTGACCATCGCCTCGCCGCACGTCTCGCGTGCGCTCGGCATTGGAATCATCTATCAGGAGCTGGCGCTGGCGCCGGACCTAACCGTCGCGGAGAACATCTTTCTGGGTGCGCTGCCTCGCCTGGTGAATGCACGTGCGCTGCGCGCGCGCGCCAGGGCGCTGCTGGACGATCTCGGCTTCGCGATCGATCCCGGTGCCATCGTCGGCGACCTGCCGCTCGCCTTCCAGCAGGCGGTCGAGATCGCCAAAGCGATGTCGCGACAGGTACGAATCCTGATCCTGGATGAGCCGACCGCGGTGCTGGCACCGCCGGAAGTGGAGCGGCTTCTCGATGTGGTGAAGGGCCTGTCGCGTCGCGGCGTCAGCGTCGTCTACATCTCTCACCGTCTCGACGAGATCTTTCGCATCTCCGACCAAATCACCGTTCTAAAAGATGGCCGAACCGTTGGAACCTATCCGATTGCGGACATGGACGAACACAGGTTGATCTCGCTGATGGTCGGACGCGAAGCCTCGCAGCTTTTCCCGAAGGTCGCTCGGAGCAAGGGCGAGGAACTGCTAAGGGTGGAGCGGCTTTACGCCTCCGGACTAGTCAGGGACGTCTCCTTCACGCTTCATGCCGGCGAGGTACTAGGAGTCGCCGGGCTGATTGGCAGCGGTCGTACTGAGCTGGCACGAGCGATCTTCGGCGCTGATCGGCTGGAAAGCGGCAGCGTGAGCGTGGCCGGCCGCAAGGTAACGATACGCAGCCCACGCCAGGGCGTGGCGGCCGGGATCGGCCTTGTGCCGGAGGATCGAAAGGGACAGGGCTTGGTGCTGGCCCTGCCGATCCGGCAGAATGTCACCTTCACGATGTTGCCACGCTTCACCAATCGGCTCGGCATGCTGCGTCGCGGCGCCGAACGCACCGCAGTCGACGACATTGCCCGGCGCACAACGATCAGGGCGCGAAATCTCGACATGCCGGTCAGCAGTCTCTCGGGCGGCAACCAGCAGAAGGTCGTGCTGGCAAAGTGGCTGGATGCCGGCTGCAGGATCGTCATCCTCGACGAACCGACCCGCGGCGTCGATGTTGGTGCGCGCGCGGAGATCTACCAGCTCATCGAAACCATGGCTTCAAGCGGACTGGGTGTCATCCTAATTTCATCCGATCTGCTCGAGGTGATCGGCGCCTCGGATCGGCTGCTGGTGATGAGCGGGGGCCGGATCAGCGGAGCTTTATCGCGCGAGGACTATTCGGAAGCAAAAATCATGCAGCTCGCTTTGCGTAGTGCCGCCCATGTTGGTGCCGATCACGCCGAATCTGTACCCAGGGAGGCCTGAATGGCCACGACTCATAGTCTCGAAGCCACTGCTCCGGGCACCGCGAAGCGACGGTTCGATTTTCGATCGTTCGCGGCCAACTACAGCACGATCGCGATCTTCGTGGTGTTGGTGCTGGTCGCGAGCTTTATCTCAACCAGTTTTTTGAGCAGCCGAAACATCGAGAACGTGCTGCGCCAAGTGGCCGGCACGGGCGTGATTTCGATGGGCATGCTGCTGGTGATCCTGACTGGCGGAATCGACCTTTCGGTCGGCTCTGTGGCCGCCCTCGGTAGCATCGTCTGCGCCTCGCTGCTGACCTCGATGTCGCTCTGGACAGCTGTGCCGATCAGCCTCGCCGCCGGCGGCGCACTCGGCACGATTTCCGGATATTTCGTGGCAGTACGCAGGATGCCGTCCTTCGTCGTGACGCTTGCCGGCATGACAATCGCCCGCGGCCTGGCCCTGATCGTATCGGAAGGCCGTCCGATCTTCATGGCCGACAACGGTGCCTGGCTCGGTGATGGCTTCAACCGTGGCAGCCTGCTTGGCATCCCGCTGCCGGTGGTGTTGATGCTGTTGGTGTTCGGCGCCACTGCCTTCGTGCTGCGGCTGACCGCCTACGGCCGGCTGATTGTCGCGATCGGCTCCAACAGCGAGGCTGTGCGACTGTCCGGCGTCCGAGTCACACCCAGGATCTTCTCGGTTTACGTCGTGTCCGGCGTGCTGTCGGCGCTGGCTGGGATCATCATTACCGCTCGTTCCGGCGTCGGCTCGCCGGTGGTCGGCATCGGCATGGAGCTCGATGTGATCGCCGCAGTGGTGATCGGCGGCGCCAGCCTGATGGGCGGGCGCGGCACGGCGCTGAATACCTTGATTGGGGTGCTGACGCTGGGGGTGATCGGCAACATTATGAACCTGCTGAACGTGCCGGGATATCATCAGGAAGTGGTCAAGGGCGTCATCATCCTGGTGGCGGTGCTGCTGCAATCCTCAGTCTGGCCGCGCCGAGCCTGATGAACGCCCCAATGCAGCGCGACCTACTTCTGGCAATCGATGTTGGCACCGGCAGCGTGCGGGCGGCCCTGCTGACTGAGGCCGGGGAAACGCTGGCGTTCGCGGCTGCGGAACACGAGCAGATCGTGCCGCACTATGGCTGGTCCGAACAGCGGCCGGCCGATTGGTGGACCGGCGCCGTCGCGGTGATCCGGCGCGTGCTGGACATGCTGCCGGGTGCCGCCGCGCGTGTCGCCGCGATCGGCGCCTGCGGACAGATGCATGCGACGGTGCTGGTGGATGGAAACGGTCAGCCGGCACTCGAAGCCGTGCCGCTCTGGAACGACAAGCGCAATCGTACGCTGCTCGACACGTTCATGCAGGAGCAGCCCTGGGAAGCGCTGCTGCCGGTCGCCGGCAACCCGCCTTCGGTCGCGTGGTGGGGCTTCAAGCTGCAATGGCTCAAGGCGCACCGACCGGAGGCGTATGCACGCACCGCGCTGGTCCTGAGCCCGAAGGACTGGATCAATTTCAGGCTGACCGGTGCCGTCGCGATCGACGCACCGGAAGCCTCCTGCACCTATCTGTTCGATGTCGGGCACGGAACCTGGAGCGATGCGCTCGCGCAACGTCTGGGGCTGGACCCGAAGCTGTTGCCGCCGATCCGTGAACCGTACGACGTCCTGGCCGGGATCTCGCGGCAGGCGGCTGCGGAAAGCGGGTTGCATGAGGGCACGCCGGTGGTCGTCGGGATCAGCGACTATCCGGCGGCGCTGCTCGGGTCGGGCGTGATCGAGCCGGGGCTGGCATCCGACGTGACCGGAACCTCGACATTGCTGACCTTGTGCACGACCGCACCGGTGCTGCATCCGGTGATCAGCAACGTGCGCGGAGCGCTGCCGAACTGGTCCGCCTTCACCATCCTGGATGCCGGCGGCGATGCAATGCGCTGGGCCAGGCGCGCGTTGCATGAAAACCATTACGAATACGACCGGATCGTCTCGCTCGCGGCCGGCGTGCCGGCTGGCGCCGGCAGCCTGGTGTTCCTGCCTTACCTGAACGGCGAGCGGCTCGGCGAGCGCGCGAACTCGCGGGCGCAGTTCATCGGCCTCACCAGTGGCCATGGCGCCGGGCACCTGCACCGCGCGGTCATGGAAGGGGTCGCCTTCGCGGCGGCGCGCAACCTGCGGATCATGGAAGCAGCCGGCAACCGGCTGGACCGTGTCATCGCCGCCGGCGGCGGAGCGAAAACGCCGCTCTGGCTCGAGATCAAGGCCAGCCTGTACGGATGCCCGATCCTGACCACCGCGGCGGAGGAAAGCGGCGTGCTCGGCTGCGCGATGCTGGCCGGCACCGGGATCGGGCTCTATCCGGACCTGCCGGCGGCGGCATCGCGACTGGTGCGCTTCACCGGCGAAATCCAGCCCAATCCGCGCTGGATGGAGACCTATGCGCGCCTCGGTCCGGTGTTCGACCACGCCTACACCAACAGCGAACGCTACTGGACCCTGCTCGAGGCAGCGGAAGCCGCAGAAGCCGCAGAAGCAGCGGCCGGTCCGGACCCGCAAACCAACCACTAGATCGGAGACCATGTCTTGGCGTCGACACGCTACCTGAACAAATACGACCTGACCGGCCGGACCGCGGTGATCACCGGCGGTGGCCGGGGGATCGGCCTTGCCTGCGCGGAAGCTCTTTCGGAGGCCGGCGCGCGCATCGTGCTGCTCGAGCGCGACGAGGACGCGGCACGTTCAGGCGCTGCCAGCCTGTCGGCATCGGGGGCGGATGTTTCCTGGCGATTGGTCGATGTCGTCGATCCCGACGCACTCCAGGCAGCCGCCGACGCGATCGAACGCGAGATCGGTGGGGTCGATATCCTAGTCTGCTGTGCCGGCATCGCCATCAGCGGCGTGGCCGCCGAAGTCGCCACCGCCGAACAGTGGCGCCAGGTCATCGACATCAATCTGAACGGGGTGTTCTGGTCGTGCCAGGCGTTCGGGCGCGCCATGCTGGAACGCGGTCGCGGCGCCATCGTCAACATGGGCTCGATGTCCGGCCTGGTGGTGAACCGCCCGCAGGAACAGGCTTCATACAATGCGTCCAAGGCGGCGGTGCACCAGCTCACCCGGTCACTCGCCGCCGAATGGGCGAAACGCGGGGTGCGCGTCAATGCGGTGGCACCGACCTACATCGACACGCCGATGACCCGCTACGGCATGCAGGATGAAACCCTGAAGCACGCCTGGCTGGACGCCACGCCGATGGGCCGGGTCGGACGCACCGATGAAGTCGCCTCAGTCGTGCTGTTCCTGGCCTCCGAAGCGGCCAGCCTGCTGACCGGCAGCATCGTCGTCGCCGATGCTGGATACACCTGCTGGTAAGGATACAGCCTGATGAACACGCCATTCTCCACCGTCACGAGCAGCTTCTCGTTCCGTAACCGGCAGGCGCTAATCTCCGGCGCCTCCAGCGGGATCGGCCTTGAACTCGCGCGCGGCTTCAAGGCGCTCGGCGCTTCGGTCCTGGCGACGGGAAGCTCGCTCTTCAAACTTTCGGTGCTCGGTGAGGTTCCGGTTCTGTTGCGAAGTTTCGGCGTGCTTGAGTATGGGCCGGAACTCTGTTCTTTCTATTTTGCGAGGGAGTAGAACTGCTGCGCTGGACGCAACTTTCCTGCGGAGTGCAACTGTTCTTTGCGGATCATGTGCATGATCTCGATACCGGCGATCGTGGTCGCCGCCGACCAGAAACCCTTGAAGCCGAGCATCGGCCTGGTCATTCGTTTGACCGCCCGGTGGTCCTGCTCGACGATGTTGTTGAGGTATTTAACCTGGCGGGTCTCGATCACGGCGTCGTGCGCACTGTTGTAGCTGTCGATCGCCGCGGTGTTAGCGCCGCTCTTGTCGACGGTGATCGTCCTCGGAACACTATGCCGAGCCGCAGCCTTGAACAAGAAGCGCAGCGCCGCCTTGCGGCCGCGCCTGGCGGTCAGCAGGAAGTCCACCGTGGCGCCCGTCTTGTCGACCGCCCGATACAGATACTTCCACACGCCCTTGATCCGTATGTAGGTTTATCCATCCGCCAGCTACCACTGACCGGGCGCTTGCGCGCCAGGAACGCCTTTTCCAACAGCGGCACATACTTGAGCACCCAGCGATGCAGCGTCGTGTGGTCGACTTCTACACCACGCCCCCCATCGTCTCCTTGACTAGGCGGTAATTCAACGGATACGCCACATACCAGCGAACACCCCACAAGATCATGTCACGCTCGAAGTGGCTGCCTTTGAACGCGATCACCATCGTCTCCAGCTCCAAAACTGTCGCCCGTAGACATCACCCAGCCATTAAGCGAAATTCTGCAACAGAACCCGCCGTTCTCGTATGGCGGCAACTTAGCACCGTTGGCGTTCGCTCGGGCACTTCTTCTGATGTTCCCAAACCGAACATTCCGTTCGGACAGGCGATAGTTAGGATAACAAACGTTTGCGATCCGGTAATCCGTATGCGGTGAGCACCCAGGATAAGCTGCCGTTAAAGCGTCGCAGGTGAATGCTGCTCCAATGGCCCATTTGGCTTCGCTAAGGCTGCAGCCTGACTGAAAAGGAAGTCCATCACCGCTCGTACGCGGTTTGGAAGCAGGTTCTGCCCACGTCGTAGGATGGACATCGGCATCCTGTTCCCACGCCAGTCCGGCAAGACCTCGATCGCCATACCTGAGGCAAGCGCGTCGGCTGCCAGCCACCTTGGCCCCCACATGATTCCGGCGCCCTCCATGGTGGTCAGCAAGGCCGATTCGGCATCGTCGGTAATGAAACGCCAATTTGGTGATCGCGGAAAACTTTCCGCGCGGAGCCGCCAGGGCTCAATGAGCCCTGTTCGCGTGTTGCGGAAGCCGATCAGGTCATGCCTGGTAAGATCGGATGGAGTCACAGGCATCCCGCGCCGTCCCAGGTAGCTAGGCGACCCACACGCGACCCAGTCGAATTCGAACCACGGCAATCGAACGTGTCCAGGCAAGCCGTGGAGCGGCCCACTGCGGATCGCAAGATCAAGCCCGACCTCTGCAAGATCGACAAATACGTCACTGGCCCGTAGATCGAGAACGATGTCGGGATGCCGTTCGATGAATGCCGGTAGAAGTGGCACGAGGCGGCGGCGAATAAAGGCAGGAGGCGCACCGATCCGGACGCTTCCCGTGGCAGCGCTCATACTCGCGTGCGTAAGGATGGCGTCGATATCCGCCGCTCCGTTCAGCACAGCGCGTGCCGGTCCGATCAACTGCTCGCCAGCGTCAGTCGGTGAAATCGAGTGGGTCGAGCGATGCAGCAGGCGTAGCCCGTAACCCGCCTCAAGCCGCGAAATCGTTTTCGAAACACCAGAGGTCGTCAGAGCCAGTTGGCGGGCGGCGCTGACAAATGATTGGGCATCGATCACGGCTATAAAGCAGCGGAGCTGCGACAGGGACACGGTGTCAGGCTGCATGGACATGCTTTCAACACTACCTTGACAACCGGCTCGATACCACCGGTGTCCTCCCTGGCTCATATGACGGGGACACGACGAAGGACTGTGCCATGTACGCTATCGAGCTTGCCGGACCCGATCTTGGCCAGTTCCGACGAGTTGACCGTCCGGATCCCTTGCCTCCCGGACCGGGGCGTGTCCTGGTGCGAATGAAAGCCGCCAGCATGAACTTCATGGATGTCGCGGTCGCCACCGGTCAATATCCGGGTGTGACCTACCCGATCGTGCCGCTCGTGGATGGAGCGGGTGAGGTGATCCAGATAGGGCCCGACGTATGGCAGGTCGCAGTCGGGGATCGCGTTGCCGTGCATTCCAAGCCGCGTTGGACTGCAGGCGAGGGCAACGCATCCATCGCAAAGACGACTCGCGGCGTCAACATACATGGCTCGCTGATAGAGATTGCCGAACTCGAGGCCGCGAGTATCGTCAAGATGCCCAATCACCTGAGCTGGGAAGGGATCGCCGCAACTCCAGGCGCAGGGATAGCCGCCTGGAAGGGTCTGGAGGCTGCATCAGTCGGTCCGGCTTCAACGGTTGTTCTGCTTGGAACCGGCGGTGTGTCGATCTTCGCGTTGCAACTTGCCAAGGCTCGTGGTGCGCGAGTCATCATCACGTCTTCTTCGGATCACAAGCTCGAACGTGCACGGGCGCTCGGCGCCGACGAGACCGTCAACTACCGCGACCAGCCGGAATGGGACGCTGCGGTCAGGAGGCTCACGGACGGCGTGGGAGCGGACCTCGTCATCGAGGCCGTCGGCGGCGCCGATTTCAACCGCTCCATCAAATCGGTTCGTTATGGCGGGACGATATACGCTCTTGGTTTCCTAGGAGGCACAACTGCAGAGGTGGACCTGTTGTCGGTTATTGCAAACGGTCTCCGCATCGAGGGAACGAATGGTGGCTCCGTGGCTGACCTCACTGCCACCGTGGCCACCATCGCCGCCCATCGCATAGAGCCCGCCATCGACCGCAGCTTTGCGCTTGCCGACCTGGCCGATGCTTACAGCCTCATGCAGCGGGGCGGCCATTTCGGCAAAATTGCAGTAGCACTCCATTGGTGAGTGGAGCCGTTGCCGTGTGGTTCCAAAACCTATGACGATCGGTGGCCGCCAGTGAAGCGATAACGCTGCTGCAAGGCGGCGGGTTCTATTGCAGAATTTCGCTTAATGGCTGGGTGATGTCTACGGGCGACAGTTTTGGAGCTGGAGACGATGGTGATCGCGTTCAAAGGCAGCCACTTCGAGCGTGACATGAGGACCATGCAACCGTCGACTTGCTTCCCTCGGGGCGGGCCGAACTGATGGTCGGCCGCGGCGCCTTCGTCGAGTCGTTCCCGCTGTTCGGCCACGCGCTGGACGACTACGAGGCGCTCTACGACGAGAAGCTCGGCCTCCTGCTCGACCTGTTCAAGACCGAACGCGTGACGTGGCTTGGCCGCTTCCGCCCAGCGTTGCACGAGGCCGAGATTGCGCCACGGCCGATGGGCCAGCAGCAGCCAGTCTGGATCGGTGCCGGCGGCACGCCAGCAAGCGCCGTGCGCGCGGGCCGTGCCGGGTTGCCGATGAACCTTGCCAACATCGGCGGCGAGCCTGCGCGCTTCGTTCCATTCGTCGAGCTTTATCGCCGCAGCGGCCTCGCGGCCGGACATGATCCCTCGCATCTCAAGGTCGGCATCTCGAGCCACCTGCATGTCGCCAAGGACGCGCAGCGGGCTCGTGAGGACTTCTACCCGTACTATGCGCGCTACATGGGCCACAACCTGCCGAACCGAGACCGCGGCTGGCAGGTGTCGCGGGACGACTTCGAGGCGCTGGCCGGCCCGCGCGGCGCGTTGTTCGTCGGCAGCCCGCAGCAGATCGTGGACAAGATCCTCTACGAGCACGAACTGTTCGGCCACGAGCGCTTCATGGCGCAGATCGATATCGGTGGCCTGCTGTTCGGCAAGGTCGCCACTGCGATCGAGCTGCTCGCGGCCGAGGTGCTGCCGGCTGTCCGGCGTGCGACGCGGGGACAGGTGTCGGAAGCCGCTTAGGTCCAACCACCGGGCCGGGAGGCCCATTCAACAGATTTCAAAGGAGCACGCCCATGTCTCAGTCCAACCTAGGTGCAAGTGACAAAAGTACGTCGCGGCCCATCGCCGCCGGGACGAGGATCGGCCACGTCCACCTCAAGGTTGCGGACCTGGGCCGTTCGCTGGCGTTCTACGTCGGCGTGCTCGGGTTCGAGCTGGTGCAGCACTTCGGCCCGCAGGCGGCCTTCATCTCGGCGGGCGGCTATCATCACCACATCGGTCTGAATACCTGGGAGAGCCGTGGCGGCCGACCGCCGGCGCCCGGGACGACCGGGCTGTTCCACCTGGCGATACTGTATCCTACGCGGGCGGATCTGGCGGACGCGCTCCGACGTCTGAACGCTGCGGGCATCACCCTCGACGGTGCGGCGGACCACGGCGTGAGCGAGGCGCTCTATCTGGCTGACCCCGACGGCAACGGCCTGGAACTCTATTGGGACAGGCCGGACGAGGATTGGCCACGCGACGAGAACGGCTCAATTGTCGCTTACACGCGTCGGCTGGATTTGGGCGGGCTTCTTGCGATATGAGGCGGCCTGGAATTATAGCTGTAGCAAACCGCAATATGGGTGCCGTTGGTCGCAATCATTGGTGGGCTATACCCAAGATTATTGCATTGGGATTTGAAGAATTCGACCCACAATCAATGCACGTGTGCGCGTAAAGGCGTGTATTCGTCCGGTGAGGGCGGCGGCTGGTCTGGGTTGCTGTGATTGCGGTGGGCAATCTAGATGTCGTCGAACACCTAATTGCTACCGGTGCCTAAGCCACAAGCCCGCGTGACTTCGGTATGCTCCAACGTGACCAGAACTATACATCATCGAGAAACTCTATGTACCGTTCTGCATCGCGCCAAACAGGGCAGCGCGGGCCGCATCATAACTGTCCCATAGCGCGAGGTCATGCACCGAGCGCAGCGTGACCGCCTCGCCCCGGTCGAACCCGACCAGGGCCGCGTCCACCATGTCCTCCGCCGTCATGACGGTAGCCGGGTGGAAGGCGGACAGCCGGATGCCGGCCTGGTCGTAGAACTCGGTGGCGACGCTTGCCGGCAGGACAACCTGCAGCCGCACTCCGGACCCGGCCAATTCTTCTTGGATGCCCCGGCTGAACGCCAGCACGAACGCCTTGGTGCCGCTGTAGAGCGACGTGATCGGCAGCGAATGCAGCGCCATCACCGGTGGCTGGGGTGGCGGCAGCGGGCGGCGCTCAGGCTGCAGCACGCGCCTCGATCCTCGCCAACCCGGCGTCCCGGACAGGTGAGAGGCCAAACATGCGGCCGTATTCCCGGGTGAACTGGGTGACGCTCTCGTAGCCGACCGTGATGGCGGCGCGGCTAGCGGATTGCCCTTCGGACGCCATCAGCCGGCGCGCCTCGATCAGGCGCAGCTGCTTCTGGAACTGAAGCGGCGACAGCGACGTCACGGCCATGAAATGCCGGTGGAACGACGACACGCTCATCCCGGCGACGACGGCCAGCCGCTCAATCGGCAGCGGCCGGGCGAACTCCGCCCGCAACAGGGCGACCGCCCGCGCCACCCGCTCGCCATTGCCCTCGGGCCAGCCGAGGCGGCGGATCGCAGCCCTGTGCCGCCCCGTCATCAGCCAGTAATGCAACTCCCGCAGCAGCATCGCGTGCAGGACCGGGTCTGTGGTCGGGCGCCCAGCGAGGCGCATCAGCCGCAGTGCTGCCTCAGCCGTCTCCGAATCCGTCGGGTGGACCTGCACCAGCGCGCCGCGTGCCCGGCGTTCGCCGTTCATCTGCGCCGCCAAGTCAGCGATGATGGTCCGGTCAAGCTCAAGCACCAGCGAAAGATAGGGGCTGGCCGGGCTGGCGCGTGTGATCTGGCTGACGGTTGGCACGTCCGCCGTGATCAGCAGCGACTCGCCGGCAGAAAAGGCAAGCACTTGTGGTCCCATGGCGACCTCTTTCGCGCCTTGCAGCACCAGGCACACCAGCGGGCGGGACACCGCATGGATCAGCCCGCTGGGTGACACCGCGTGCGCGATCGCCAGTCCCGGGATGGCGGTCGGCGCCAGGCCGGTCGCATCGGCATGCGCATCGGCATAGCGGCGAACCAAGTCGAGAAGCGGATTTGTCATGGGCAGCTTATACCCGCTTCCCGCTCGCGCCGCATCCGTCTTGGCAGAAACAGGCAAGGATTATCCATTATCCGGCAAGGAAGCTGGCCCGCCCGGACCGATGTGGGTTTGGCCACATTCCGGAGTTCGTCATGGCCAAGATTTCCATCGTCACCGGCGCCAGCCGCGGTCTCGGCCGCAACACCGCACTCAGCATCGCCCATCACGGAGGGGACGTGATCCTGACTTACCAAAGCCGCAGCGACGACGCGAAGTCCGCTGTCGCCGAGATCGAGGCGCTAGGCCGCAAAGCCGTCGCCATCCAGCTCGATACCGGGAAGGTCGCAGGGTTCGCAGCCTTTGCCGAGCGGCTTCGGACCGTGCTGGCCGAGACCTGGCAACGCGACACCTTCGACCACTTGGTGAACAACGCCGGGCACGGCACCTATGCCATGCTCGACCAGACGACCGAGGCCCAATTCGACGAGCTGTGCGACGTGCACTTCAAAGGCGTCTACTTTCTAACGCAGACGCTGCTGCCGGTGATCGCCGATGGCGGGCGGATCGTTAATCTATCGTCGGGCCTGACCAGGGGCTGCTTTCCCGGCTACGCCGCGTATGCGGCCGTGAAAGGCGCGGTCGAGGTGCTGACCCGCTACATGGCCAAGGAGCTGGGCAGCCGTGGTATTGCCGTCAACACGGTCGCACCTGGCGCGATCGAGACGGATTTTGGCGGCGGCGGCGTCCGTGACAACCCGGCGATCAACAAGCTGTTCGCGGACATGACCGCGCTGGGTCGTGCCGGCGTTCCCGACGATATCGGGCCGATGATCGCAAGCCTATTGCAGGACGATAATCGCTGGGTCAACGCCCAGCGCATCGAGGTGTCGGGCGGCCAGGGCATCTGAACCCAGAGGCCGGCAAAGCATAAAGGAAGCGTCGATGCGCATCGGTATAGCAGGTCTGGGCAAGATGGGCGCCGCCATCGCGGCTCGGCTGAACGAGGCTGGAGAAGAGGTGGTCGTTTGGAACCGATCACCCCTTAAGGCGGAAGCAACCGGGCTGCGGGTCGCGGCCACGCCGCGTGACTTGGCGGAGCAGACCGAGACGGTCGTCTCCATGCTGTTCGACAGCCCGGCGCTGCAGGCGGTCTTTTATGGCGAGAGCGGGCTGCTGGCAGCGGCGCGCGGCAAGCTGTTCATCGAGATGAGCACGGTACGCCCCGAGACGCAGCAGGCGCTTGCAGCCGACGTCCAGCGAGCGGGCGGCACCTTCGTCGAGTGCCCGGTCGGTGGCACGACTGGGCCGGCGCGCTCGGGTCAGTTGCTGGGCTTGGCCGGAGGCGAGGCCGCAGACGTAGATCGTGCCCGGCCGGTCCTAGAAAGACTGTGCCGCCGGATCGAGCATATGGGCCCGGTCGGCGCCGGTGCGTCGACCAAACTCGCCATCAACCTGCCGTTGCTGGTGTTCTGGCAGAGCTTCGGCGAGGCGCTGGCGCTGGTCCGCCATCTGGGCAAGGATCCGGCCTGGCTGGTCCAGCTTTTTGCAGAGACGGCGGGCGGCCCCAACGTGCTGAAGGTGAAGGCGGCTGCGGTGGTGGCCGCACTCTCGGGTGACCCGAGCGTCGCGGCCACGTTCGAAATCGATGCGATGCGCAAGGACCTCCGGACGATGTTGGAGGAAGGCAACCTGCACGGCATCCCCCTGCCTGTTGCGGCGCAGACCCTGGTCGCGTTCGACGAGGCGAGCGTTGCCGGGCTGGGCGGTCGGGACTGTGCCTACATGCCCGCTTACTGGGCCGAGAAGCGGCTTGGCGACGGTCCCGAACCGCAGGCGGTGGCAGCCTCCGTCACGTTTTGAGGTATGGGCACCGCGTCTCCGAGAGCGGCTGCATGGCTTGGTGCCCGTCGATCGTTCCCACCGGCTTGTAGTAGTCCCACGAAGCCTTGGACTCCGCAGGGGACTTCACCTGCCAGATGTAGAAGTCATGGATCAGCCGCCCGTCTGGCCGGATTTGGCCACCATGCGTGAACACGTCGTCGACCGGTGTGGCGCGCATTCTCTCGGCCACCGTCTCACTGATCATGCGCCCAATTTTCGACACCGTGCGTCGGACGCCCCCTCCAGTCTCAGTTAATTTGCGTCTGAAACGGCCCTTGATTGCGCGTCGGGCCGCTCATCATTGCGCGTCGCTACATGTACGGCAGAGAAAGCAGGTTCTTGGGTACTCAGGCGTCGTTCCGCAAACCCTGCGGTCGGCTCTCCTCCAAGCGGAGCAACTCAACAAGGCGACGCTTCACAGCTTTGAGCGGTGAGATGGTCGCTGTCGTCGGCTACGCCAAAGGCGTTTTCCGATCCGACTGTTGATCCGGCCAAGCCAGCATGAACTGTTCGGCAAGCGCGAGCAGCCTTTCGCGTGGCGCATCGTCGCGCGCCAGCACTGACATACCTTGCACGACCGCGAGGATCAGGTCGGATAATGCCGCGGCGTTCGTTAAGGCGGGCAATTTCCCCACCGCGATGTCCTGATCGATGCGATGAGCGAGGCGCATCGCGATACCCCGGCGCACCTCGGATACCGCTGACCTGACATCTGCCGATGCTTGCGACCCACTCGCAGTGGCGCTGGCCAGCAAACAACCTTTGGGCGTCGTCTCACCGGTAAAAGCAATGGCTGCGGTCACAAGCATCTCGTGCACAGCATCTCGTGCGGTTTGCGCCGCCGCCAAGCTGTTCTCCATGTCTGCTGGGTCGCCGGCATAGCGACGCATCGCTTCGAGAAAAAGCTGCTTTTTGTCGCCAAAAGCAGTGTAGATGCTTGGAGGGGTGACACCCAGCGCCTCGGTCAGCGCGTGAAGCGAGGTTCCCTCGTAACCATACCGCCAAAACAGGTGCATTGCTCGGCGCAACGCGACCTCGCGGTCGAAGGACAAAGGCCTACCACCCGTTCGCCGTTTCGCAGTTTCGACCTTTTTCATAGCAGTCACTATTTATGCCCTGGACCGCACAAATGAAAGCCTTTAGCGTCTGTATTCATCATAGCGATGGCTATGATGAATAGGAGCGGACATGGCGAACATCACCGGGAAAGTGGCGATTGTGACGGGCTCATCCAAAGGGATCGGCGCGGGCATTGCAGAACGACTGGCGGCTGACGGAGCTTACGTCGTTGTGAATTACTCGCGCTCTGCTCAGGATGCAGCGACCGTTGTCGATCGAATCACTACGGCCGGAGGTAAGGCTTTCGCCGTCAAGGCGGACATTTCAAAGCCGGCTGAGATCCAGCCACTCATCGACAGCACGTTGAAGCAATTCGGCAGACTCGACATCCTGGTCAACAATGCGGGTGTCTACAAAATGGACTCGCTCGACAGCATTACGCCCGAGAGCTTCGACGAACATTACAATCTGAATGTTCGCGGCCTACTGCTGACTACGCAGGCTGCGGCGCGCGTGCTGCCCGAGGGCGGAGTCGTGGTCAACATCAGTTCGGGGCTGGCAAAAAGCCCATATCCGATGGTCCACGTCTACTGCTCGACTAAGGGAGCGGTGGACACGCTGACTCGCTCACTCGCGATGGAACTCGGCCCGCGCAAGATCCGCGTGGTCGGCATTGCACCCGGTTTCACCGCGACCGAAGGTAACGCGGACACTCGCGAGCAGGCGTCTGGCATGCTTGTCGCAAGGACGCCACTCGGCCGTGTGGGCCTCCCCAAGGACATCGCTGCAACCGTCGCCTACGTTGTTTCCGACGACGCGGACTGGATCACCGGCAGCACCATCGACGTCGCGGGCGGAATGGTGTTCTAGCAGCCGTGCCTTCAGCCTTCACCGGACCGAGCAGCGGCGCCAGGAGGATAGGCATGGCAGCGAAGCTCACCGCGATGGGCCGGCGTAGGGCGATTAGCGGATGCCGCCACATTGTCCCGTGCGCCAATCACGCGATCCTTGGTCGGCCTGCGTGAAGCCGTGCAATGTAGAGTGCCCCGATGGCAGCTGTTCCAAAGCCGGCCGCTGCACCGACGGCTATAGCCCAGCGTGGGCCGAAGGCGTTGGCAATCCATCCCACGAGAGGAGCACCCACTGGCTGTCCGCCCAGGGCGACGGCGAGCAGCAGCGCCATCACACGCCCGCGCATGGCAGGTTCCGTGGACATCTGCACAAGGCTTGTCGTGGATGTGGTCACTGTTTGCGACGCCGCGCCGACCGCGATGAGCGAGACGCCGAACAGGCCGTAGCTCGGCATCGCGGCGGCGACGGCATAGCCGCACCCGAAGACCGCAGCACCGATCACGATCAGCGGTAGGGTGGGGCGCTCACGCCGGGCCGCGAGCAAGGCGCCGATCACCGAACCCACCGCCATGCATGACGTCAGCAGCCCGAAGCCACCTGCCCCGGTATGAAAGACGGAAGCGGCCATGGTGGAGATAAAGATTGGGAAGTTGAGCCCAAGTGCGCCGAAGATCAGCAGCATGGCGAGCAGCACCTTCAGGTCTGGCCGCCGCCACACGTAGCGAAATCCCTCAACGAGGCTGCCGCTTTTGGCGTCGGGACGCTCGCGTGCGGTCAGCTCGCCGGGTCGCATCAGGGCCAGGGATGCGAGCACGGAGACGAAGGAGGCGGCGTTGATGATGAACACCCAACCCGAACCCACCGCGGCGATCAGCAGGCCCGCGATCGCAGGACCCACAAGCCGCGATGCGTTGAACGAAGTGGAGTTCAGCGCCACCGCGTTGGACAGGTCCGCTTCGCCCACCATGTCTGCCACGAAGGTCTGGCGCGCCGGAGCATCGAAAGCCGTGGCACACCCGAGCAGGAAAGCGAACACGTCGACGTGCCAGGTGCGGACGAGGCCGCTGACCGTGAGGAGTCCCAGGATCATCGCAAGGCCACCCATTGTCGCCTGCGTGGCCATAAGGAGCTTGCGCCGGTTCAAGTGGTCGGCCGCCCATCCTGTCCAGGGAAGCAGCAGCACCTGGGGCGCGAACTGCAGCGCCACCACGACACCCACTGCCGTGGCGTCCCGGTCGGTCAGACCGGTCAGCACGAGCCAGTCCTGCGCGATGCGCTGCATCCACGTTCCGATGTTAGAAACCAGTGCGCCAGCCGACCAGACCCGAAAATTGTGGTACTCGAACGAGCGGAATACACCCGCCCGTGGCGGACTCATGCGTATTCTTGGCCTAGAAGCCGCAGCACGTCGGCGGTCGATCCGGTCTCACCGAGCCTCGGAAAAATTCGTTCGACGCTGTTGATTGTAAGCGGCGGTCGTAATTTCCCCAGATCGGGCGGTTGAAAATTCCCCACCTGCGGCGGCGGCTAACATCGGCGCGGTGGGGCGCTGCCCAGCAATAGACCACCCTTCCTCCGGCAATCCGAGGGAGAACAGGGGTGGTCAGGCTCAGGGAACTCATCATGATCCTGGATCTGCATCGGCAAGGCCTGAGCCTGTCTGCCATCGCTCGGCAGACGGGCTTGGATCGCAAGACCATCCGCCGTTACATCGAGCGGGATCTCGAACCACCGGCCTACACACCGCGGCCCGCGTGCGTCAGCAAGATCGCAGCGTTCGAGGCCTACCTGCGGGAGCGCGTAACGGCCCACCCCGAGCTGACGGCCAGCCGTCTGCACCGTGAGCTGCGCGATCTCGGGTTCGCTGGTGGTTACACCACGGTCAAGGTCTTCCTGCGGACCATCCGGCCTAGTGCGTCCGCCGGGTTCGAGGTTCGCTTCGAGACTCCGCCAGGCCGTCAGGCGCAGGTCGACTTCGCCCATTTCCGCACCGTGTTCACCGATGAGCCCGGCATCGACCGCGTCGTTTGGCTGTTCTCCCTGGTGCTGGGCCACAGCCGCATGCTGTGGGGCCGGTTCGTGCCGCAGCAGGACATGCAGGCGGTGCTACGCTGCCACGCCGCCGCATTCGAGGCCCTGGGTGGCGCGCCGACCGAGATTCTCTACGACCGCATGAGAACCGTGGTCGATCGCGAGGTGCCGCAGGGTAGTCCCAATGACGGGCCGCAAGCAGGTCACATCGTCTACAACCGAACCCTGGTTGAGCTGCTGCCGGTTCTGTGGACACACAACTTAAGCTGACGCTTTGATACGCTCGAACTCCATAGGGCTCAGATATCCGATGGTCGAGTGGCGTCGGCGCGGGTTGTAGAACCGCTCGATGTAATCGAACACGTCAGCCCGGGCCTGGTCCCGGGTGCGATACACCTTGCGAGCTGTCCGCTCGGTTTTCAGCGAGGAGAAGAAGCTCTCCATCGCTGCATTGTCCCAGACGTTACCCGACCGGCTCATGCTGCATGTGACGCCGTGATCCACTAGGAGCTTCTGAAACTGCTCACTGCTATATTGGCTTCCCTGATCCGAGTGGTGGAGCAGCGCGTTTGGTTTACCGCGGCGCCAGATCGCCATCATCAGCGCATCCGCGACGAGCTGGGCGGTCATGGTCGCGCTCATCGACCAGCCCACCACGCGGCGTGAAAACAGGTCGATGACGGCCGCTACGTAGAGCCAGCCCTCGGCTGTCCAGAGATAGGTGAAGTCGGCGATCCACTTCTGGTTTGGCGTCGTGGCGTCGAACTGGCGATCCAGCACGTTGTCTGCCGCTTCGTGCCGGGTGCCCTTGTCCGAAGGCAGACCCCGGCGGCGTGGCCTTGCCCGCAAGGCGTGCTCACGCATCAACCGCTCGACACGGTGCAGCCCGCATGCGGCCCCCTCGGCCAGCACGTCGTGCCAGACCCGCCGGGCGCCATAGGTCCGGTCACTGCCGACGAAGCTGGCCTTGATCTGGGCGCCGAGAACCTCGTCACCGCGCGCCCGGGCACTGGGCGACCGGGAGAGCCAGGCATGAAACCCACTGCGCGAGACATCGAGCGCCTCGCAAAGCCACCGCACCGGCCAGATCCCTCGATGTTTCGCGATGAAGCCGAACTTCACAACAACTCCCTCGCGAAGTAGGCCGCGGCTTTTTTTAGAATGTCGCGCTCAGCCTTGAGCTTGGCGACCTCACGCCGCAGCCGATCGATCTCCTGCTGCTCGGGCTTGACCTGGCCGTGACCCGGAAAGGCCTGCCCAGGATCCGCAGTGAGCTCCTTGATCCAACGCCGCAGGATGTTTTCACCGACATCCAAGTCTCGGCTGGCTTGCACCACCGAAACACCACGCTCCTTGACCAGCCGGACCGCCTCCAGCTTGAACTCTCGGCTGAACTGTCGCCGTACCATCCCCACCCTCCAATCTCATGAAACACCCTAATCTCGGTGTCCACGAAACCGGCAGCAGCTCAGGTCGAGTTCGCCCGGCACTACGGCTACCTGCCAAAGGCCTGCAAAGCTTATCGGGCCAAGACCAAGGGCAAGGTCGAGCGGCCGTTCCGCTACATCCGTGAGGACTTTTTCCTCGGCCGCAGCTTTCGTAACCGCGACGACCTTAACGCCCAGTTTCGCCAGTGGCTCGACCAGGTGGCCAATGCCAGGGTGCACGCCACCACGCACCGGGTGGTCAGCGAGCACTTCGCCGAGGAGCGGCCCCGTTTGCAACCCCTACCAGCCGGGCCGTTCCAGGCCGTGCTGCGTCTGGAGCGCCGCATTACCAAGGACGGCATGGTCTCCGTCGACGGCAACCTCTACAGCGTGCCCGACACGACCCGCCGTCGTCCCGTGGAAGTGCACAGCACCGCCAACGAGGTCCGGATCCTTGAACAGGGCGCCGTCATCGCGGTGCATCCCATGATCGACGGCCGGGGTCAGCGTCGCATCATAGCGGGGCACCGGACCACGCCACCCCCCGTCAACAGCCAGACACCCCGGCAGGGCGTGCCACCCAGCCGGTCCGGCGATGTCGTCGCCCTGCGCCCCTTGTCCTTCTACGACGCCGTGGGCAAGCGCCTGGCCGACGGGGCCGCAGCGTGACCAGCTCGGGCATGCCGGAGAACCAGGTTGCGCGGATCCGGCATAACCTGGTTGCCCTGCGCATGCCGAGGGCCCTGGAGGCGCTCGAGGGCATCATCCAGCAGATCGAGCGCGGCCAGCTCGGCGCCCTCGAGGCGATCGACATGCTGCTGGCCGAGGAGATCACCGTGCGCGAGGGCCGCCGGATCAAGGCGGCTCTGCAAATGGCGCGGCTGGCCACGATCAAGACGCTGACGGGGTTCGACTTCTCTTTCCAGCCCTCGCTGGACCGCAACAGGATCATGGCCCTGGCCAGCCTGGAGTTTATCGACCAACACGAGGTGGTGCATTTCATCGGCCAGTCCGGCACCGGTAAAAGTCACTTGGCCATTGCCCTCGGGGTGGAGGCGATCCGGGCCGGGCGCAGCGTGTATTTCTGCGCCCTGGCCGACATCATTGACAGCCTCGCCAAGGCCGACCGGGAGGGACGCCTGCGGGAGCGCATCCGCTATCTCTGCCGCACCCAGCTGCTGATCATTGATGAGATCGGCTACGTGACGCTGGGTGCTGCTGCGGGAAACCTGTTCTTTCAGCTGGTCAACGCGCGCTACGAGCGCGGCGCCATGATCCTGACCTCGAACCGCGGCTTTGCCGAATGGGGTCAGGTGTTCGGCGATCCCGTCATCGCCACAGCCCTGCTAGACCGGCTACTGCACCACGCCGTGGTCGTGCACATCGAGGGCTCCAGCTACCGCATGCGCCAGCACGCCGACCTACTGCCGCCGGTCCTACCTGCCTCCCACCCGGGCGTACAACCCAAGCGCCGCGGTCGCCCGCCGAAGGGCGCAGCAGACACAATAGCGGTCTCGTAGCCAACGCCGACACCGCGACGGGGTGGGGAGATTTCGTTCGCCACTTCTGAGGAGAATTCAGCCGCCGTTGACAGCTAGCTCGCAGAGAGGTCGCCAGTCTTGGATCGAGCCGGGTTCAGCGTTGCTGATCGCTTCATGGTGCTCGATCAACCATCTGGTCAATGGCGACAAGCGGCGCGACTGACGGGATGCCTTGATGGCGCGGGTGAGGGCAGCGGATGGCTTAATCATGTCGGCGAATTTGTCATCTATCGGAGATCATAGCCGGCAAGGTCCGGTGTCGATCATGCAGATATCCGGGTTTCCACACACCAGTGCACCCGTCGTGCAGGCGCGGTGAAGCATGTGTCGTTGCCCGTAATGGACGAAGCGGTGGACGGGATGCCGGACAGGAACAAAGCCTGCTTGTCAGGAATACCGTCAGGACCTTCATCGAGCCAACGTCAGCCATGCCGCGGTTTGCCATGTAGTTCGTCGTGATGAAGCTCGGAGAACTGCACGTCACCCTAGGCGGTGACAGCACGAACAAGATCTAGTCTCTATTCAACACTACGGGACGATCTACCGGGGAGCATGAGTAGCCAAGCGTCGATCTCAGCTCGCGCCTCGGCTACGGCAGACGGAACGACCTGATCAGACGCTATCTTTCTGACACTCCCCGTAATTTCTGCGTGGGGCGCCGGAAAGATGGTCCACGCGAGCTGGCGGTCCTCAATCTGACTTACAGTGAAGCGAATGCCCCGGTGCATGAACTCGCCAGCCATAGGTAACTTCTGTAACTTCGAATGCCGTCCCGCAGCATAGCTCGAATCTCATTTGGAGAGACCACAATCGTTGCGGCCGTTACGTTTGTGATGTCTATGGATAAGCTGACGCAAGGTAATGGTTGCTGCGGCGCGGTCCACTGCTCATAGCCAGATCTCATCGCTTATGCCCTGGACTCTGCGCCGCCGTTCTGACTCTGTTCACGGCGGATGAGCTCAAGCAGTAAACGCCAACCCCGCCTTCGGATCTAGGTCACGGACCGCCGCGGCTATATCGCCATGGCCGTCTGCTCGAAGTGCAGCCGGATGGCGCCACTGCCGATCGCTGAGCTGATACGACGCTATGGCGAGATCTACCCCGTCGAAATGGCGCTGGTGAAGGTGCGATGCACCGGCTGCCAGAGCTGGGGTCGGAACATCGAGCCGAAGTGGCTCAGGCTGTGTGAGCGGGGGTGTCCGCGGCAGAGGGGTTAAGCTGGTAGGACCGACTTCGCCTGACACCAGCACCAGCCAATCCCGCCACAAGCGCCTTGTCCTGGGAGACCGCCTTTCTTTCGTAACTGATATTGACGAATGTCGATTGCAGGCCTCTTCCAGATGTCAAACGCATCACAAAAAAGAGAGTCGGATCACAAAAGCAACTTTCTTTGCATCCAGGCCCCGATTTCTCTCGAACAGTAACGCGTGGTCCGATCCGGACTCCGCCAAAGACTTCTCTCGAAGTAACTTGCGGAGCGTTCGATGAAACAGCTTCTTCTTGCAGCGACTGCACTGACCCTCCTCGCTTCGCAGACCGCGGCAACGGCTTCAAGCCATCGAGAAGCACCGATGATCGCAGGCATGCCACGTCTCGACGCGTCTGACTTCTTCTTCTTTAGGAGTTATGAGAGCGGTCGATCCAGCTACGTGACGATGATCGCTGACTACGTTCCGCTGCAGGATCCGGGCGGCGGTCCAAACTTCTACGACATGGAACATAATGGTTTCTACGACGTCAATCTTGACCTCGACGGTACCGGACGGCCAACTTATACGGTACGTTTCCGCTTCTACCCCGTGAACCGCAACATCACGCTGCCCGTCGGCGGCAAGAACGTCGCGATTGCCCTGATCAACTCGGGTCCGATAGCCGTTGGCGACGATACAGCTCAGAATGTCGGCGAGATCTATACAATCTCCCTGCTGACCTATTCAAACGGCGTGGCCGCCGAAACCATGCTGAAGGACACGAATGGGCAGTCGATGTTCCAGAAGCCGGTCGATCGCATCGGCGACAAGTCGGTCCCAAACTACGCGGCCTACGCCGCAACCTTCACCCATGACGTCGTCATTCCTGGCTGCGGCACCGGCCGGGTGTTCGTGGGACAGCGCAAGGACCCGTTCGTGGTCAATCTCGGCGAGACCTTCGACCTAGTGAACTACGTCCATCCGATCGGCGAGCAATACAACGCATCTGCACAGGACGATCTGGCAGGCAAGAACGTGACGTCAATCGTGACCGAGGTTCCGTCAAGCTGCGTCACACGGCCGGGTGATCCGGTCGTCGGCGCTTGGACAACCTCCTCGCTTGGCACCACCGTCAACGGCAAGACCACCTACCAACAGGTCTCGCGACTAGCTAACCCGCTGGTGAACGAGTTGGTGATTGGGCTCAAGGACAAGAACAGGTTCAACATGTCCTTGCCCGCGAACGATGCTCAGTTCGGGACCTATGTCACCAACCCGACCGTACCCGCCCTGATCCAAGCACTGTATCCCACCCTAAAGGCACCGACCAAGTTTCCCAGGAACGACCTCGTTGCGGTGTTCCTGACCGGCATTGCCGGGGTGACCGCACCGGCCCATTTGATCAATGCCGCCGAGGAGATGCGACTTAACACCAGCATCCCGATCACTCCATACGGATCGCAGAACCGGCTCGGTGTCATTGGTGGTGATAAGGCCGGGTACCCGAACGGACGCAGGCCGGGCGATGACGTGGTCGACATCACGCTACGCGTGGCAATGGGACGACTCTATTCACTGGGCCTGTACGGCACTCCTGCTGACGCGCCTTCTGGGCTCGTGGACCTGACGGACGGCGCATATACTGACGACACCCACTACCTGACGACCTTCCCTTACGTGAAGCCGCCGCTGTCGGACTCGCATCAGCCGGCTCACGAATAGCCACACCGTTTGGCAAAAGGAGCGCCACGATGATGACATACGACGTCACATCGTGGCGAGCGGTGCTGCATATCGGTTCGGTTGTGACCCCACGTTGGTCCGGTATCCAACCGGCGAGGTTGCGAATGCTGCTGGTTGCCGCCTTGCTCTGCACGCCGCTGCACGCTGGGCGGACGTCGCCGTCGATCCCGACCAGTGATAGCATGGTGCTGGAGCAGGTGCCGGGAAGCCGGGACATGTCAGGCATCGCCTTACGACGGCTGAACACAGCGCTGGCGCTTGACCGAAACAATTCAGTTCTTGCCGTGCAGGTAGCCCGCCTGGATCTCGAGCAGTCGCGCAAGCTCGGCGACCCGCGCTATCTCGGCCGCGCCGAGGCGGCCTTGTCCTCATGGCCGGTTACAGCATCAGCCACACCGCCCGACATACTGCTACTCTACTCGATCATACAGCAGAGCAATCATGACTTCACCGGTAGCCTGGCAACGCTCGCCCGGGTCATCGCAGCAAAGCCGGACTCGGTGCAGGCTTGGCTCGTCCGTGCTGCCGTGCATCAAGCTCAGGCTGATTACAAGGCGGCGTCGCTTGATTGCGGACAGGTTGCCAGTGGTCGGCTGGGCCTAGTCCCCGACACCTGTACCGCTTCGGTCATGTCCCTGACCGGGCGCGCCACGGTAGCCCTGCGCGCGATCGCGATCTCGCTGCAGCAGAACGCTGCCGAAGCGCGTTCGCAGCCCGGTATCGCTGTTTGGACCCTCACCCTCGAAGCCGAGACGGCAGACCGTCTTGGCGATCCTTCGGCGGAAACATACTACCGGCAGGCCTTGGCGATTGACCCGAACGATCCCTACCTGCTTGGCGCTTGGAGCGACTGGCTGCTTGATCACGGCCGACCTCTCGACGTCGTGGCCTTGCTAGCCGATCGGACACGGATTGATCCGCTGCTCCTGCGCTTGGCTCTCGCCGAGCAGCAGACCAAGCGCGGCCAGCTCGCTCGGCATCTCGACGAGCTTGAGGCGCGGTTCGATGCCAGCCGACTGCGCGGCGAGACCGTGCATCGGCGCGAGGAAGCACGCTACATGCTGGCTCTGCGACATCGTCCGATCGAGGCACTGGCACTGGCGCAGGCAAACTGGACCGTGCAGCGGGAGCCTGCGGATGCGCGCATTCTACTGGAGGCGGCGATCGCCGCTGGGCGTCCAGGCGCGGCTGCACCAGTGCGAGCTTGGCTTAGCGACAACGGCGTCCAGGATCCACGTCTTGCGGAACTCGCTACCCGAACCACAGCGTCGATCGGCGGCAAGTCGTGATCCGGCGGCTCCTGCTGGCGCTGCTTGCCATCCTGGCCTGCTCCACTCGGGCTGACGCGCACAGCGCCAGCAGCTCGTACCTCCATGTAGTGATGCAGAATCGGACGATGGGCGTGCAGTGGTCAATCGCCCTGCGTGACCTCGACTACGCAATCGGTCTCGATGCGGATGGCAACGGCGCGATCACCTGGGGCGAGCTGCGACAAAAGCAGGGCGCGGTTGTCGCCTACGCGATGTCGCGCCTGTCGCTGCACGCTGACGGGGATATCTGCACGCCCGGCCCGGTCACGCTGCTGGCTGACGAACTTGGCGACGGGGGCTACGCAGTGCTTCGATTTGTAGCGCAATGCAATCACCGGCCGACCCAGATCTCGGTACGCTACGGATTGATGTTCGACCTCGACCCAATGCATCGCGGGCTGCTCAACGTCATGATGTCGGGCGTGCCTCATGCGGTGGCGCTATCTCCCGGTCAGCCGGAGGCGACGTTCAACGTCACGCCCGGCTATGGCGACACCATCCGCACCTTCTTCCTGACCGGCATGCACCATCTACTTACCGGCATCGATCACATGATGTTCGTGACCATGCTCCTAGTGCCGGCGATGTTCCACCGCCGGTTGCGCAGCCATGGGCTCGACGTGGTGCTGATCCCGGTGACGCGGTTCCGCAGCATGTTCCTGGAGTCCGTCAAGGTGCTCAGCGCGTTCACGCTGGCGCACGGCACCACGCTCACGCTGTCAGTCCTGCACATCGTAAGCATCCCGGAACGATTAAGCGAGGCAGGGATCGCGCTGACGATCCTGATCACAGCCTTGGACAATATCTTTCACCTCATCCCAGGGCGCCGGTGGCCGTTGGCGTTCCTGTTCGGACTGGTGCACGGACTCGGCTTCGCCACCGCACTCGGACCGCTGGCGCTACCACCAGTGGCACTCGGCGCGGCGCTGCTCTCGTTCAACTTGGGGCTGGAAGCCGCACAGGTATCGATCGCCCTCGTCGTGCTGCCGATCGGCTTCGCACTCCGCAACACGCGGATCTATCCACGACGGATCATGCCGGGCATCTCCACCGCCGTCGCCTTAGTTGCGTTCGCCTGGTTCACCGACCGCACCTTTAACCTCGGCTTGATGCCGTTCTGATAGTCACGGTGGCTAGAATTTGCGTATGAGATGAAGTATCCAGAGACGCGTAACCGAGCAATTGGCAACGGGCGTGAATAGCGTCGCCAAGATGACAAAGCTACCCGATTCACCAACGACACAGCCAAAAAACTGGGCACGCGGAGCGCACAGTGCCGCGCGCTGGCGTTGGCGCATGGATCGCTTAGTAGGTTTGGACCACCCTACCCGCGGTGATGTTAGGATGCGTGAACGAGACAGGCTTGGCTGTTCGGATCATGCGATTGAGCGCGCTGATGGCGATGGCGACCTCACCCTGCTGGCCATCAGCTGACCGGGCTCGCAGCTTCGGGCCAACGCTGTGCTTGTAGCGACCGATCGCGGTCTCTACGAGACTGCGGCGGCCATAGCCGGTAGCTTCTCTGTCAGGCCATGCGGCCTTTCTCGGCGATCAGTCGGACATGGCGGTCGCGAGCCGACAGGCCGCCGGCGCGGGTAAGGGTTTCGTTCGCGGCAATTCTCGACGTGGCGCGCGGCGGGATGACGATGTTGGGCGGCGGATCGCGCTGGCGCAGGGAAGCCGCCCGGTAGACGGACACACCGTCATGGGCCCCGTCAGCGATCACGCTGGCGATCGGTGTCTCCACCGTTGCCGGCAGGCTCGGCACCGCAGTGATGTCACCCACATCGGGATCGGTCAGGATGTGCGCCACGATCTCGCCGGTCCCGACATCGACGCCCAAATGCATCTTTTGCCATTGTCGCGGAGTGCGGCCGTGCTTCTCGCCGTTCCATTCGCCCTGGCCGAACGTCTGCAGTCCGGTGCTATCGAGCACGACATGTATCGGCCTGTCGTGCCGCAGGGTCCGCGGCTGGCGCCCGGCGAACGCCCGGCCGCGACGGCTGAGCGTGGTATGGTCCGGCACCGACAGATCCAGGCTCAGAAAACGCAGCACCGAGCGTGCGAAGCCTTCGGCCTGGCGCAGCGCCAGATGGAACACAACTCGTAACGTGAGCACCAACTCGATGGCCATATCCGTGTAGAGAGGCTGGCCACCGCGCGTCGTCCGACGTGAGGCAGTCCATCCGGACAGCGCCGCCTCGTCCAACCAGAGCGTCAGGTCACCGCGTCGCCGCAGGCCCGCTTTATAGGAAGGCCAGTTCGCCACCCGCCGCCGCTGCTTTAAGATGCAATGGCGGCGGGCGGCATTGTGCTTGAACGACATGCCCGTCACGTAGCCGGGCAAACCACATCACGTCACCTGTACTATCCACGCATCAACGCCTCGTAGGCCTGTTTCGGTTCGGGCATCCTGAAATCAACCGCGGATAGGGTGATCCAAACCCAGTAGACGATCCATGCACCAACGCCCTTTGCCGCTGCGTTCGCGTCCACGGTGGGGACAGGGACTAAAGCTTCTAAACGATCGACTTTGCGCTGCGCCGCCATAATCAGATGCCTCTAAGGCCAGGAAATCACAGCGAATGCTCGATAAGGTGTTATTATCGCTCCCAAAGCTTTGAGCTGTTATCCCTCCCGCGCGCGGAAGTAATGCAACTGCGCGTGCCTAGTAGGACATCAGCTGTTTACGTCGTCGTCCACCTATTCAAACGATACAGACGTAACAGCCGGCAAGCCTACGGCTCCAGCGTTTCCTTGCTTCAAGCGACAACGCAGTTAGATAACTTCGTGCTCTGACCAAGCCAACATCCTTTGCGTTTGTCCAGTTTTGGCGTCATCGTCTCAGTAAGGCGTATCGGAAGACGCCTGTAGAGCAGCACACTGGAGCATGACATGGCCTTAAAGGTTACAGCACTACACACGCCCGGCTGGATAGGCGAATTTCGCGCTTTTATCATGCGGGGCAATGTAGTCGATTTGGCAGTCGGAATCATCATCGGCGCATCGCTTACCACTATCGTGCAGAGTTTAGTCAAGGATATCTTCACACCGTTGATCGGCTTGCTCGTAGGCAACATCGACTTCTCGGACATCTTCTTCACCCTTAAAGGTGAGCATTACAAGACGCTGGTAGAAGCGCAAAAGGCCGGGGTGCCAACGGTCAATGTTGGCATCTTTCTCAACGCTGTGATCCAATTCCTTATCGTTGGGCTGGTGATCTTCTGGGTGGTAAAACTGTTAACTCGGATGCACGTGACCCAAGCTGCAAAGACCGCGGTGGCAGAGCCAACTCCAAGTGAATTGCTCCTGATGGAAATCCGTGACCTCATGGCTCAGACCGCAGGAAGAGTGCCGAAGCCAAACCAATGACTACTCTATAAACTAGAGTGATATCCAATTGGCATCGTGGCCAGTAGTGTCTCCCGGAGTGCGGGGTCGTTATTCCCAAACTGGAGTAACGAATGCTGTCGTATAAATGATTTGCATTTGTCTGTATCTGTCCCAGATGACAGGCATGCCCTCATCTCTCCAAAGCTTCACCATCTCCTGCATTCTTCTAATTGTAGGCGCTACAGCAGCACAGGCGCATGGTCATCGGCATCGTCAGTTACATGCGAACCACCACAGTCATCGCCTCGCTACTAACAACACAGCCAGCTTCTACGGTTGGCGCCAACGAGGGCATCGAATGGCGAACGGAAAACGGTTCGATCCTTTGGCGATGACTGCAGCCAGTCGGACGCTACCCCTGGGCACCACGGTCCGTGTGACGAACTTGGAGAACCACCGGAATGCGCTGGTGCTGGTGACCGATCGCGTAGGTCGCCGCGGCCGGGCGCTCGACCTCAGCCTAGGCGCTGCACGGCATCTCGGGATGCAGAAGCAGGGTCTCGCGCGAGTGCGGATCCAGCGGATCTCTTAAAAAGAGTCGAGGACTCTTGCCGCCGACGGTCGTTTAGCGTCGAATCGTCTCCATGAGATGGCGCTCGCGTGGGATAATCGAGGATGGACGGCAAATGCTGCTCCGCTTGCCCATGCGCATTGCCTGGCTGCAGAAGGCCCGTGAGGCAGTCGCTCGGACTACGGTAGGGGTGCTGCGGGTCGCCAAGACGCCGTGGCGTGTGTGGGACGGCTTCCTTGACGGGGAGCCAGTCGCCGGTGGCTACAGCCTTGATGAAGCCATGGCCAAGCTTGAGACATTCGCTCGATGGCGGATGGGTGAGCAGCCAAGCTAAATAGGCGCTCAGACCAGCGTGTAGGCAGGGTAGGGGCTGCCCTCGAAACTTACCTGTAGCCGCGGCCTTTGCAATCGGTGCTCTACAAGGACACCGCCATGTGCAATCTGTATTCGATCACCAAGGGTCAGCAGGCGATCCGCGACCTGACCAGGGCGATGTTCGACAGCACCGGTAACCTGCCTTCAATGCCAGGCGTCTTCCCCGACTACGCGGCGCCGATCGTTCGCAACACGCCCGCCGGTCGGGAGTTGACCCTGGCGCGCTGGGGTATGCCGTCGCCAGCCTTTGCACTGAAGGGCCGGAAAACCGACCCTGGCGTGACCAACGTGCGCAACACGACGTCCCCCCACTGGCGGCGCTGGTTGGGATCGAGAGCCGGTGCGTGGTGCCGTTCACCAGCTTCTCTGAGCACGAGGCCCTACCGGACGGAACAAAGCCGCCGATCTGGTTCGCGCGGAATGAGACCAGGCCGCTCGCCTGCTTCGCGGGCATTTGGACCCGCTGGACCTCGGTGCGGAGTGTAAAGGAGGGCGAGACCACCAACGACCTGTTCGCCTTCTTGACCACAGAGCCGAATGTGCTGGTCGGTACCTACCATCCCAAAGCGATGCCGGTGATCCTAACGACCCAGGGCGAAATCGACGCGTGGATGACAGCGCCAGCACCGGTTGCGCTGGTGCTACAGCGACCATTGCCGGATGGGGCGCTAGTCGTAGTGGCTCGCGGGACCAAACAAGATGGAGCGGAATAGAACTTCTCTTAACATTATTATCGACTAAATAGTAAAGATCGAGGCGCGTCTGGATCAGAGTGGGAAATAAGGCGTGGCATATTTTCTACTGACCAGCATATTTAGCCCAATGCATTAAATGAAAATTATACTCCACAATCCGTTCACGCGGCAGATGTGTTATTTGAGCAGCAGAAGCTAACAAGAGCCGTTCTCAACTTCCGTTTCCAGCAGCCGCTGCACAACTAGTTTACTGAGAATAAGGTTGTCAAATTAGGGTAAAGCTACAACTAATCTCACGAAAGACGATGGGGGATTTGAGTGGCCAACTGACGAGCACAGGCGGTTTCATAGATTAAATGATCAATCACCGTGAGCTCGGCAATCAGATCAAGTGAGGATTGGGTAAATCTTTCAACCGCTTGATTGTAGGTAGCAACATTTTCACGGGGAATTTCGTCGGCGGATGTTGAGGCGAAAGAGAATGTGTGTTCAACTTGTTTCATAAATGCTGAAATACTACTCGTCGTGCCTAGGACATCTATACGGTCTAAAGCGGCCAGCGCCTGCTCACGAACGTAGATCTTATCAAATAAATACCGCATGTCCTCCGACGTCGTAGACAGCTTATATTGCTTCTCCGGTGACAGATCGAGCCGATTCGAGAAGTGCCACATGTTAAACCCAGAGGGCACTAGGTACCGTGCCTGGAAGTTCTCGATCATTGGCCAATTTTGTTGGTCCTGAACAAAGACGTCGAACGATTGTTGGCTAACACGCCAGTGGCTGGGATGGGCGGTGTCTCGGTGAACATGGAGGTAATGCGACAGCGTTCGTTGCACGGGATCGCGTAAAACAGTTATTGTGCGTAAATCTGTCTCGAGATATCGATCGAGATCGATCCCAAAGTGTCCGGTAAATACCTTGAAGGAAGCTAGATCACGCCGATCGAGTTGAACAAGCTGATCCCATAACTGTGCGGAGCATAGAGCACCTTCCGGCACATGCCTTGTCAGCCAGTGCCTGACTGATGTTCCTGCTGTCTTAGGGATATGAAGAAAATAGATCGGCTGATCATTAGGTTCACCCATCTTGTTACTCCAGTTCTCTTAGCTGACCTTAGCCTAGACAAGATGTCGGCCGTTGCAACCCGAGCAGCGCGCCGCTCCGATTGCGAGTGCAGCTCGGTAGGTGGCGTCAAGCTTGAGTGACCGTCCCAGGGCTTTGCGGTTAAACAGACCGCTCGGAAGGTCAGCGTTTAACGTCAATCCCCAGTCTCGCGCGCTCATCCAGGTATTCCCCGCCTGCCTTTGGTGCGCAACTCGTGGGCCCGGCGCCGGAACTTCTCTCCCATGATTGGCTCCCCTCGGGCTCTGGCTGCATCAGCAAAGCGGGTGAGGACTCTTGCCACATCGAGCAGCTGTGCCGGCGACAGCAGGCCTGGTGGCGCCGTTCGGAAACCCTGGGGCAGGGCGCGCTTGTCGTGGGTCATGCTTTCAGGTCATCGCCGCTGTACGTTTGCTACGCCTGCGCTCGACCATAGCCCGAGCCTCAGCCAGGATCTCGTCTGCGCGGTCAAGGAAGTGGGTCATCTCCGTTTCAGTCTGGGCATGCCGGGCGGCATGGCGGCGAAGCTCGATCGCTACCTTGAGCAGTTCGTCTGAGGTAAAGGCGGGGAGGGCGCATTCTCTACTCATCGGTAAGAAAAACCTTCCAGCACGGTCCCATCCGTAATCGCCCCCCAGGTCAGTGGGTCACCGGGTCGGAGCGGACCACGACCCTCAGCTGCTGGTGGTGGATCCCGCGGCTGGCTTCGTCCCACCTGTACCGGCTTCGGATCGGGCACTCCCAGGCATCGGGCGACGTGATACTGGCAGGACTTCGCGGTGGTACCGATCCGCGAGCCGATATCGTCCCACGATAAGCCGGCAGCCCGACCATCCAGGATAAGGCGGTCCTCTTCGGCGGTGAAGGTGCGATGCGAGCTCATGACGGCACCTGAGCACACATCGTGCCCAGCTGTTGCCGTGCCCGCTGGCGATGCTCCTGAGACGGAACACCTGCCGGACTGCCATCGAGGTTCCTGCGTTCCTCGCCGCCGGCCAAGGCGCTGAGGTAGCCGACCGACGTCACCCACCGATGAACGGCGCGCCTGATCGCGGTGGTGGTGACGCCCTTTCCCATGCCGGCCCGGATTTGCACGGTGACGCCGATTGCCAGGGGCACCGGATCGGTGAACACGGCCGGCCAGTGGCGCAGTAGGCGCCGCATGACCTTGTCGACCTGCCGGCTGCGCTTTCGCCGCGCACGGGCCGTCTCCTGCTTCTGCAGCCACAGATTGGCGGCTACTCTGGCCTGTCGGGCGACGAAGCCTGCTTGAGCCCATGATGGGGCAAGCGCGGTGCCGGTGATCATCACGGCGACGTCGTCTTGTGCTTCCCGTTGCCCGCTGCCGACCTCGCGATGATACAGGTAGGCGGCGACGGGGAAGGGCATGCCATCGCGCATTTGCTCGTCGCATCGCAACCACGAGGTGGCTGTTTCGGGAACCATCTTCCGGAGAATGTCTGCCACCGCCGGCGACGGCCGATCGATCGGATCACGCACAGCCTCAACAAGGCCGCTCACGACACGCCCTCGGCGTCATCGCCAAACGCCACGATAGACCGGCCATTCGTATCGATCAGCGTCGGGACGAGGTGAATCAGGTCGACCGCGAGCGACCTAAGCAATTCCACCTCCATGCTGGCGGTCATGATGCAGTTCTTGGCTGCGAGCGCCGCCCTGGCCTTCTGCAGCAAGCCCTCCCAAGTAGTCGCGTGGAGCTCGGCCAACGTCACGACCGCATCGCGCTTCGCCTTCAAGGCCTCAGATAGGCAGCGCGCGCGCTTTTGGTATTGGTCACGGTCGAATCCGACATATTCGATCCGGCGGACAAAAGCCTCCGCATTGTCAGCCCCGATCACGTCGCGACAGATCGACAGCAATTCCACATCCCGTCGTGCGGGGGTCTCATCCGGACCGCTGCATATCTCCGCTGGCAAGTGCCGCCACCAGCAGCAGCCTCACGTCGTCCATGCCAGTTGACGCTTCGTCTGGTTGCTTGGCGATCTGGCCCAGTTGTTCCACTGCCCAAGCCACGGCGCGCCCAGCGCCGCCGAGCTGTCTCGGTTCGATTCCTGACCCGGTGGGTGGAATCGCGACCGTGCCCCGGTGTCCTTCATATCGAACGCGATGGTAGGTCGTGTGGCCATTGATGGTAGTTGGTCTCTCGCCAATGTGGGCAATTGGCGCAAACTTGCGGATTCCGACGATGCCGCTCGGGTATTCCGAGCATGTATTGCGCACCGTTCCGATTTGATGCCGCCCATCATTCCGATCTGATGGTGCCCAGGATGGTGTTGTCTCGCGGGTCGATTTCGCTCATGTCATAGGGGTGCGGGTGGGGTCAAGCAGTTGCTCGTTTCTTGCGCATGCTTTCGCCCTTGAGCTCGATCCGGTGCGCGTTGTGCACGATGCGGTCCAGGATCGCATCAGCCAGCGTCGGATTGCCGACGATCTCGTACCAGCGGTCGATCGGCACCTGGCTGGTGATGATGACCGAACCGGCGTCGTAGCGGTCCTCGAGGATTTCCAGCAGATCGCGTTGCTGCTCCGGTGTCAGCGGTTCTGGTCCCCAGTCGTCGAGGATTAGCAGGTCGACCCTGGCGAGTTGGTGCAGCAGTTTGGCGTAGCGGCCGTCGTTGCGTGCCAGCGCCAGGGCGGCAAACAGCCGTGGCACGCGCTGGTAGAGCACTGACAGGTTCTCCCGACAGGCCTTCTGGCCGAGCGCGCAGGCCAGCCACGACTTGCCGATACCCGCTGGGCCCGTCAGCAGGCAATGGCGGCGCTGCCGGATCCAGTCGCACCCGGCGAGTGCCAGGAACATCGTGCGGTCGAGCCCGCGCGGGGTCCGGTAGTCGACATCCTCGATCGCAGCCTGGTGGCGCAGCTTGGCGTTCTTGGCCCGGCTCTCGAACCGTTTCTGCTGGCGCAGCGTGACCTCACGCTCCAGCAGGATGGCGAGCCACTCCGCCTGATTGAGTGCGGCTGCCTCCGGATTGTCCGCCATGTCGCGGAATCCCTTGGCCATGCCATGCAGTCCAAGATCAGTGAGCAGGTCGAGCGTTGGGTGATTCAGCAAGATCGATCTCCTAATGGTAGTAGCTGGAGCCACGGATGTTGTCGTGCAGCAGTGGCGTCTCGTCCGTGGCTTGCGGCGACGTGGGTCGGTCGAGGCGATGCTTGAGGATCGAGGCGACAGAGGCATAGGCCAGGGCGCCGATCTCCACGGCGCGCAGGCTGGCCGCCTCGACCCGGACTGCATCCAGGCCGCGAAACAGTCGCAGGACACCCAGGCAGGTCCGAAACCCCTGCTCGGGATGCGGTCGGCGGGCGAGCACGGCGATGATCAGCGCCTCGGTGTTCGGCCCGATGCCGCGGGCCTGGCGCTGCAGACGTTCGGGCGTCCACTCGGCGTAGCGCCGATGTGCGCTTGGCATGTGCTCGGGTTGGGTGCCGTGCCGCGGTCCGCCATAACGCCGGACGTGCGCTGCGACCCGCTTGCCGCGATGGAACACCTCGATCGTGCGGGCCGTGGCACGGGTGTCGACCTGCTCGCGGATCAGCGCATGCGGCACCGAGTAGAAAAAGCTCTGCACCTCGACGTGGTAGTCGATGCCGACGCGGGCGAGGTGCCAGTCGGCATACTCGTAATCGTCTTGCGGCAGGGGCTGCATGGCGTGCCGCTCGATCGTCTCGAACAGCTGGCGGCGGCTGACGCCCAGGCGTCGCATCTCTCGATTGTTCATCCGCTCGAGGGCGACAGCGATCGCAGCATTGCACTCGCCCAGGGAAAAGAACGTGACGTTACGCAAGCGGCCGACGATGTAGGACTGCGCGAACCGCACGCCCGCCTCGACGGCGGCCTTGTCGCGTGGGCGCCGCGGCCGTGCTGGCAGGACGCCGACCCCGTAGTGCGCCGCCATCGCGGCATAGCTGCGGTTGATCTCGGGATCGTAGAACGAGGCCTTGTTGACGCCGCTCTTGAGGTTGTCCGGCACCAGCAGGCGCGGAACCGCACCGAAGTAGCGGAACATCCGCACGTGCGCGCCTACCCAATCAGGTAGTGCCTGCGACCAGGTTGCTTCGGCATAGGTCAGACTGGAGGCGCCAAGCACGGCGACGAAAATCTCCGCCATTCGCACTTCGCCGGTTACCGGATCGGCGATCGGCACCCGCTTGCCAGAGTAGTCGACAAACGCCTTGTGCCCGGCCACGTGCTGCTGGCGCATTGTCGGCGACAAACGCCTTTCAAAATCCCGGAACAGCTCGCAGAACCGACTGTAGGCATAACCCTCAGGATGGGTTGCTCTGTATTCCTCCCAAAGGATCACCAGGTTGACGCCCGGGCGCTTGAACTCGCGTACCAGCACCGCCCAGTCGGGTTCAGCGTGGTAGCGTGCTCCAAGCCGGACACCACCGTTGACGAACAGGCGCGCCATCAGGATCTCGTCCGTCGCGTCCACATCCAATGGCCAGGTGATCCCGGCCGCGATGGCTCGGCCGAGGTACTCGCGCACCGTGCTGGGCGAGATGCCCAGCTCGCGTGCGATCAAACGGGCGCTGGCGCCGGCTCCAAAATGCATCGTTAGTAAATGTCGTATCCGCCGCATGGACAGCCTCTGTGTCGGCATCCATCCCTCCATCGATTGCGATGGCGGCACTGGAGACCAGGTCATTGCTGACCCGCGAGACAATCCATCTCCGCTTGCCCACTCCTACCCTCATGGTGGGCGGGATCATCGGAATGGTGGGCGGCTTGAGATCGGAACGGTGGGCGACATCAAATCGGAATGCCGAGCGCCATCAGATCGGAATGGGTGGGCGGCTTACGTCGGAATCCGCACAAACTTCCAGCCCGCCGCCTCGCCGGCACTCTTGCTGCCTTTTCCTGTCTTGGCGGTCATGACTGTCGCACTCCAAGGAACGGGGTTTCTTCACCCACAAAATCCCGCAGCAACGACCAAACGACATGTTGTGCGCACTCTGTGTCTGACTCGTTTCTGAGGCTGTGCATGGCGATCCGAGCCTTCATCACCATGCCGGCATTCGTGGTCGGGCGGAGTGCGGCTGCTTGCGCGATCAGCTCGTGATAGCGATGGGTGTAGACATAGACCTCCTCCCACAGCGCCTCTCGTTCAGCACTTCCATTCGGATACGTGTCTGCAACATCGCGAAGTCGATCCTGAGCTACGTCGATTTCGACCAGCTCGGCATGAATAGCGGTGAGGGTGGTCTCGTCCGCACCGGCGGGCGCCGTCAGGGCGACGGCTGCCACTCCGACTAAAGCCGACATCGCACCGGCTTTGAGGAGATCCCGGCGACTGGCGACCATCACGCAGCCGCTCCAAGAAGACCCTCGGTCATCGACCAAGCCAAACGCTCGTGCGGTTCGAACATCTCAGGATCCAGGACACCCTCTGTTACATGAACGACTTCCATCTCATGACGAAGCAGGTGCGCCTTGGCGATCATGGCTGTTGATTTGCATTGAGATCTGCCCCGGGTAGGGCCTGAGTTTTCGCTGAGATTTGACCCGTGTCTGTTCACATCCCTTGCCGAATGGTTGGGGTTATTGGAGTGATCGACATGGAGTTGTTGAGTGTGATCCGCCGTTGGCGTCACAGGGATCAGATTTCGATCCGAGACATTGAGAGGCGGACGGGGTTGTCGCGGAACACGATCCGCAAATACCTGCGTTCGGACGCGGTCGAAGTCAGGTTCAAGGTGCCGGAGCGCCCGAGCCGGCTGGACCCGTTCGCAGACAAGCTGTCGGGATGGCTGGCGGTGGAGGCAGGCAAAGGGCGCAAGTCGCGCCGGACCGCTCGCCGGTTGCACGCGGACCTCGTCGTGCTGGGTTATGACGGCTCCTACGCACGGGTTGCCGCTTTTGCCCGGCATTGGCGAGCGGAGCGCATGGTCGCGCAGCGCACTACCGGGCGCGGAGTGTTCGTGCCGCTGGTTTTCTCTCCGGGAGATGCTTTCCAGTTCGACTGGAGCGAGGACTGGGCAACGATCGCCGGCAAACGGGTCAAGCTGCAGGCCGCGCACACCAAGCTCGCGCATAGCCGGGCCTTCGTGGTCAGGGCCTACAGGCTACAGACGCACGAGATGCTGTTCGACGCCCTGGCCGAGGCGTTCCGGGTGCTGGGCGGGGTTCCGCGCCGGGGCATCTTCGACAACATGCGAACCGCCGTGGACCGGATCGGGGTGGGCAAGGCGCGGCAGGTCAACGCACGCTTTGCCGCCATGGCCAGCCATTACCTGTTCGAGCCCACGTTCTGCAGCCCAGCCTCGGGCTGGGAGAAAGGTCAGGTCGAGAAAAACGTACAGGATGCGCGGCGGCAGCTCTGGCAGGCCGTGCCGTCCTTTGCCGACCTGCCAGAACTCAACGCGTGGCTCGAGACGCGCTGCATCGAGCGCTGGGGCGAGCTCGTGCACGGGGTGCTGCCGGGCAGCGTCGCTGACGTTCACGCCGAGGAGCGGGCGAGCCTGATGCCGGTGGGCCGGGCGTTCGATGGCTTTGTCGAGCACCCCAAACGGGTGTCGCCGACCTGCCTGCTGCATTTCGAGGCCAACCGCTACAGCGTGCCCGCCTCGTTTGCCAACCGGCCGGTCAGCCTGCGGGTCTATCCCGATCGCCTGATCGTGGTAGCCGAGGGGCAGGTCTTATGCGAGCACGTCCGCATCGTCGAACGCTCGCACGATGTCCCCCGCCGCACCGTCTACGACTGGCGGCATTACCTGGCGGTGATCCAGCGCAAGCCGGGGGCTCTGCGCAATGGCGCGCCCTTTGCCGAAATGCCGGAAGCGTTTCGCACACTCCAGACCGCACTGCTGCGGCGGCCAGGGGGCGATCGGGAGATGGTGGACGTCCTTGCCCTGGTACTGCAACACGATGAGCAGGCGGTGTTGTGCGCGGTGGAACTGGCTCTCGAGGACGGTGTCGCCACTAAGACCCATGTCCTCAACATCCTCCACCGCCTGACGGACGGCCATGGCGCAACTGCCGCCATCAACGCACCGCAGGCTCTCGTGCTGCGACAGGAGCCCAAGGCCGATATCGAGCGCTACGACGCGCTGCGGGACCGGGAGCTGCGCCATGCGTCATGATCCCGCCAGCGCCGCCCTCGTGGTCATGCTGCGCGGGCTCAAGATGTTCGGCATGGCTCAGGCGGTGGGAGAACTGGCCGAGCAAGGCGGCCCTGCGTTCGAGGCGGCCGTCCCCACCATGTCGCAGCTGCTTAAGGCCGAGATGGCCGAGCGCGAGGTACGCTCCATCGCCTATCACACCAAGGCAGCACGGTTTCCGGCCTACAAGGACCTGGCCAGCTTCGACTTCGCCGCCAGCGAGGTCAACGAGGCCACGGTGAGGCAACTGCACCGAGGCGAGTTCACCGACCGGGCCGACAACGTCGTGCTCATCGGCGGGCCCGGCACCGGAAAGAGCCACCTCGCCACGGCACTGGGCGTCCAGGCCATCGAACAAAGCCGCAAGAAGGTCAGGTTCTTTTCCACCGTGGACCTGGTCAACACGCTGGAACAGGAGAAAGCCGCCAACAAGGCCGGACACCTCGCCGACCATCTGATCCGTCTCGACCTCGTCATCCTGGACGAACTTGGCTACCTGCCGTTCAGTTCGTCGGGCGGCGCGCTGTTATTTCACCTGCTCAGCAAGCTCTACGAGCAGACCAGCGTCGTCATTACCACCAACCTGAGCTTTAGCGAGTGGGGCCAGGTGTTCGGCGATACCAAGATGACGACCGCGCTGCTCGACCGGCTCACCCACCACTGCCACATCCTGGAAACCGGGAACGACAGCTTCAGGTTCAGAAGCAGTTCGACCGAACCCAAAACCAGGAGAACCAAAACATCGGCTTGACCCGCACCAGCAGTGCGACAGAAATACCCTTGGCCGGGTCACTTCTCAATGAAAACGCCGGGTCAGCTCTCAGTGAAAATTAACACTATGCGCACTAATACCGGTCAGGAGAAAAACTCGATAAGTTTCCAGCATACGGACTTCGGTGACGCTGCCTCCTCTTAGTACTAATGCTTTAGGCTATATTGAGAGATAGAATGGGTTCTCTAACCTTGCAGTCGGGCGATATATAAGCCGGCGGGACGAAGCGAAGGTTTGGGATGTCGCAAAACACATTAGATGTCTAGGACATCAGATATCGGGGATACCTAACCGGTCGTTGCTTGTCCAGGGCAAGGTGGACCGTCGTCGAGTAGGTGCAGATGCTCCCACTGCTGGCCGGCTTTGAGCCGGCCCTGCTCGCCGGCGGACGAAATGGCGCTGGCGGAGAGGCTGTAGTGAAAGGTCGATTGTCGAAAAGGAATAGAGGAGGGCGCCCTGCTGCATGGTTTGAAGCGACCCTCATGTCGGTCCTAGGTTGGTTATGAGCTTCTGCTTTGGAGATAAGCTGCCGCTCATTCGTCCGCGATGAGAGTGAAACGCCGACTGCGGCCAACTACCCTGGCGGGTGTGGCTGCCAAGGACTAGCCCCTGTCGTCGTGGAGGGCACGGCGACAAAGCTTGCATTGCCGAAGACGCATCAAGATTGATAGCAAGGACTGTCCATGCGGCACGACCGCCCGGCAGTGTTGACCACGCGGTGCCAGCCCGCGTAGCCCGGTCATCTTGGTGTTGGCCCGGGTTTCATCGACGAACACCAGTCGCCTGGGATCAGGTCAGGCTGCGCACTAAACCAAGCCTAACATCTGTATGCCCTACCTGGCCAATCCCGAAGCGCACGGCCGCGGAACGTCGCGACGCGCCGGCCTCCACTCCCGCAATGACGCGGCTACGCAGGTCATCAAATAAGATCCGTGCCATCTCTGCTGGCCTTCAACTCAGCCAACACCTTGGGTCAGATCACACTCGAGCTGGGCAAGGGCCTCGAACTGGTTCGGTCGGGATCTGCTCGAGATAGGCGAGCTTCAGGTCATTCCCTATCGTGCACAACGGGGCTACTCCCCGCGAGTAGGTGGTTGAACGCGATTGCATATTCAGACGCCGATTGCTGGTTCTGGCCTGTGATCAACATTTTATCGATGACCACGTGGACGCCCCATGGCTCAACGCAGCTGAATACGATACCGGCGGCTTCCATCACCGGTTGAGGGAAGTTCGGGATGAAGTCGGCGCCATACAAATCCTCGACCTGCGCATCCTCAACCCGGGAAAAACCCGTAGCACGTCTGCCCGCGACCCGCTTTGGGACATTCGCCAATGCAATGGAACCATGACAAATTGTGCCGACAATCTTTCCCAATGCAAAGAATCGTTCAAGCACACGTGCGACATCGCTATTCGGATAAAGGTCGACGGCTGCGCCACCACCTCCCACTACATGGACGGCATCATAATCGTCCGGGTTCACGTCCTTGATTGCGAGGGTCCCACCCAAGCGGGCTTTCAGCACCTCCTGGCCAAGGAAACCACGGCTGACTAAATCGTCCGCTTCCCAGCTACCCTCGGCGTAGGGATCGCTTGTTCGGTCAGGAACAATCTTGCCTCCTTTTGGGCTTGCAAGATCAATCGATGCACCCCTTTCGGTAAGGTGCCAAAACGGGTGGGTTAGTTCCGCAAGCCAGAAGCCGATCTCGGCGCTGCTTACCAGAAACAGAACTCGTGACGTGGGGGCCTTTGCTTTGGCGGATGTAGTTTCAGACGATGTCATACTGGAATCTTCTCATGACTGGAGGAGAGGTTGCCAATTAAAAGCGGACTATGGCGCGTCCTCTTGGATCTTCCGTTCAAGATGGATAGACGTCGGTCAGAGACGTGACCGGTATCATCCCTATGCCAAGGTGATTGAAAACCCAAGATGCCTGACACGGAAACGATGCAACCTACAATCGCTACCCGTTTTCTTGAACTTCGAAGTTCAATAGGACTCAAACGCCATAAGAAAATGAAGTTTATGAACGTTCTGTCACTTAACTCAGTCGTGCTGCACAGAACGAATCCTCGACTATGACAATGCTACTGGAGACCTAAAAATAGAGCCTCTATCGTCTTTCACGAAATCCGAATACTGTGGGGCAGTTATCCATCTGGTGGATGACGAACTTACCTAACCAATTCGAGAAGGCGGGCAGCCAAGGCTATGAAGGCTTTCGCATGGCCATGGATCGGAAAGGGGGAAATACCTTATCACCGTCCGTTCAAGCGACCTGACGCCTTTTGAGATCATAGCAATGCACAAAATGCTTTAATTTCTCGGCGGAGCCACTGCCTGCCTGGGTGATCGTTGGTCCGATCATGCCAAAGCATGGCGATAGAAAAGCCGGGCACTCTGACCGGCGGCTCAAAAGTATCAATGTCATTCATGTAGCGCTCTGTAAGTCGCTTGGGGGCCAGAGCAATGAGTTCGCATCGCGATACGGCTTCGATAAGAAAAACAAAGGATGCGACCGCAAAGGCGACATTCCGGCTTGAGCCCGTAGCCGCAAGGGCGATGTCTGTCGGGCCGATAAATCCTTTGCCAGTAGGCGAGACGATGATGTGGCGAGCGGCTAGGAACGGCGACATTGCCATCTTGCCGCGCTTGATGCTGCCACGTCGTGCGATGCCCACATATTCGTCGCTCAAGACATCGATACTGCGGAGCGACGGCGCTTCCACCGTTGCTGTTTGTACGAACGCGACATCGATTTCGCCCCGCTCTAATTGCGATGCCACAGCTAACGGATCTAGCAACCTAATAGCGATGCGGAGTCCTGGAGCCGTCGCGTTGAGCTTGACAAGAAACGGCAACAACACGGCGACTTGCATGTAATCACTTGCCGCGACGGAAAGGGTGATCTTGGCGATGGCTGGGTCGAAAGGCTGAGCGCGGTTTACAAGGTCTCGCGCCTGATTCAAAATTGCCCGTAGAGGAGCCTGCAGTTCAAGGGCCATGGCGGTTGGAAGAACCCCGCGGGATGTGGGAATCATAAGCTGATCGCCGAGAAGCATACGCAATCGTGTCAGCTGTGCGCTAAGAGCTGGTTGGCTAAGGTTGAGACGTCGCGCCGCGCGCGTGACATTCTGTTCAGCGAGGAGCGCGTCCAGGGCCAGCAAGAGATTTAGATCGAGCCGTCTGTTATCCATATTGGTTATACCAAGACCATCGATGTTTGATTGCAGCAGATACCACATGCGCTCTAATGTCACGATCTGGATCGTTTATTCGGATTCGCACCAATCCGGTCACTAAGGACTCAACAATGGTGCAAGCAGCCACCCCACCGAATGAGTTTGATCTTGTTTTGATCGAATGCGCTGTCGGAATCACTAAGCCGATCACTGAGACTTGGTTTCGGGTGGGAGGCTTTGCTGACGCCGGGAACTTCCTTAATGTTATGACTCGGATAGTGAAGGGTGACGGTCGTATTGGGAGCATACGACGGGTTGGTGATGCAATCCTCGAGTTGATGGTAGGCGCCAGTGATACTTCTTATACCTACCTCCAGACGGAGGGACCAATGAGCCCTTACTTTTACCACGGCTGCGTAGCGCTCTCTTCGATTGGAGACGCCGCTTGCAGGCTTACCTATACGATCACCTACAATCAGGCAGCTATGTATACTGATGAACAAGTCGTGCAGCGCGAACGAATTAGCAAGCGTTTCCAGGCGGCCGTAGAAGCAATGAAGTACACCGTTGAATCGGGAACTGCTGATTAAATCCGTTTAAAAACTCGCCCCGCGAGATCCAACGCCGCTGGATAGCAGAGTCAGGTATATCGTCCTTCATAGCGATGTTCGGCTCGACGACCGAACCAATGAATATGCTGTCATCAGAATGGGGAAGGCCCTCCACGTCGCATCAGTGCGACCAATAGCAAGCAGAACCCGGCGCCGATCGTAGCGGCTAAAAAGCCGTCCCGATAAGCCAAAACATTGGCTTGGCTTGCAATGGCTGCCGCCAGGAGCTTGTAGGCCTGCATGCTTGAGAGTCCGGCGTCAGCGGCGTGCGTGCCAGTTGAGTTGGCATAAGATGCTAGCCTATCCATCGTGAAACCTGTGCCGCTGGTTACGTGTTGGCCGATTGTATTCGAATGGAACTGCTCACGCGTTCTGACAAATGTCTGCATAAAAGTCGTGCCGATCTCACCCCCGAACAAGCGGCTTATCTGCAGCAGGCAACCTATAGAAAGTGCTTCTATCGGTAAGCTACCGCGCACCACAAGAATAGTGAGGGCAGTAAGCGCACAAGATTGCCCTATCGCCTGAAGGATTTGAGACGGCAGGAAGTCCTCCGTAGTCCACACTGATGTGATTTGAGCTGTCATCAAAGAGGCGATACCCACCAGAAGGATGCCAAATGCGAGCACGTATCGCCCATCCATGCGGCGCAGCAACATCGCCAAGGGGACTACAATGACAAACTGCGGCAAGGCAATCCAAAGGAGAACCTGTCCAACTTGAAGTTCGCGAAAGTTCTGAACCGCCTGCAGATATGTCGGGATGATATAGGCCGTCGACAGGATGATAAAGCGGACCGCTACAAGTGCCAACATCATCAGGACTAAATTTCCGTGTAACAACAGGCGCAGGTTCAGGAATGGTCTCGGCGCCGAGACCTCCCGCAATACGAACGCCGCAGCGAGCAAGCCGCCACCAACGAGCAGGCCAACCACCAGGCCGCTGGATGTCCAGTCCAGGCGATTACCCTGGTCGAGGCCGGCATATAACATGGCAAAACCTATACTGGCATAGCTGAGGCCAGCCCAGTCAAAGTCCCTCAAAAGTCTCAGATTTGTGGTCTCCCTGGGTACGCCATACCAGATCGCAGCGAACATAAGCGGCAGTGCCAAACAGTATTGCCAATAGATCCAATGCCACGACCAATGATCGGCATACCAACCTTCGAGCGAAGCTGCGACGTTCTGAGACAATTCCGAGTTCATCGCATAGGCGGCGACGCCGTAGATCACGAGCTTGGCCGGGAGACTACGAATGACAAAACTAATGGTTAGAGGGATGAAGGTTCCCGAACCGAGACCAGCGATGGCAAGTAAGGCAAGAAATCCCGAAAAATTGGTAGCGAGAGGGGCGAGAAGGGACGCAAAGAAAAACATCACGATGCCGGTCAAGAGCACACGGCGAGCGCCGAATACCGCGCCAAGATAGGGCGATGCCACACCCACAAGCATTTGTCCGACCCCGAAGGTCGTGGTGATCCAAGCGCCATCGTCGAAGCCAGCGTGAAGGCCGCCTCTCAGGTCAGCCAATCCAAAGCTCGTCGTCCGTGAGCCCAGAGTTCCCATGACCGAACCGAGCAGCACGCCTACAATGCCAATGTACGGGCGCCAGCTACTTACGCGAAGCTGGGGAGGATGCGGCTGGGAAGATCCCTGCAACGCGACGCCGGTGGCGCTTACCGGACGATCAGGCCACGTCATCGCTGATGTGCCCTGCCTAGCGGTGCGCCCGTGTTCGCGGCCCGCATGGCACCTTGTCGATCCGCTGTATCGATCTCAGCCTCGACGGACATGCCTGGGCGAACCAGTGTGCCGAGCGCCGGCACCGCATCAAGCACGATTTTCACAGGCATCCGCTGCACAACCTTGGTGAAATTGCCGGTGGCATTATCTGGTGCAAGGAGCGCAAATGTGCTGCCAGTCCCTGGCGACCAGGAGGCTACATGGCCTGTAAGCAGCAGATCTGGAAAGGCGTCGACCGTGATGTGCGCAGATTGGCCGGCCCGGATGTGCGTCATTTGGGTTTCTTTGTAATTTGCAATCACCCAGATCTTTGGAAGCGGCATGACCGTGACGATCTGGCTCCCCACGTTTATGAACTGGCCGGGACGCACCTGGCGCTGTCCGGCCATGCCGTCGACTGGTGAACGGATCTGCGTATAGCTGAGGTTGTTCTCTGCTAAAGTTACCTGCGCCTCCGCGGCGTCGCATTGAGCCGCGAGCTGTCTCTGCTGGATGTCTAGGCTGTCGAGGATTGCCTTCTGTTGATCGAGCAAAGCTACATTTGAAAGCATCTGTGCAGCAAAGCGCTTCTCATCTGCTTCCGCACGCTCCACAACCTGAAGTGTTCCTGCAAGGCCACTGGTCAACAGGGACTTCTGGCGAACGGCTTCCAGGTGGGATCGAATGACGTCGGCGGAAGTCGCGACGATTGCGGCGCCAGCTTGGCGAATCAGCGCGCGCTGGACCACCTTCTGGTTCGCGATGTTGGCCAGGATGGCCGCCGCGGCTTCCGCCGTAGCCTGGGCTTGAGCCAAGGCCGCGCGGTAATCCGAAGGCTCTATCTCAGCCAAGATCTGGCCTCGGCTGACCGTCGCAAAATCCTGAACCTCCACCTTGGCTAAGTATCCGGCCACCTTGGCTGACAGGGGGGTGAGATCGCCAACCAGATAAGCATCGTCCGTACGCTGAAGGCGACTTGCGCCGGTCCAGCGATCCCAATTGTTGGCGATGAACCATGCGCCACCCGCCGCCGCGGCTATCAGGGCTATCCGGAGCAAAGCCCACAGCCACCCTTCGGCCGTAGGCGCGTTTGCGGTTGACGGAGGGGACTCCACGGGTGGCAAGCGCGCGGTATCATCTACAGGAATTAGCCCGCGTGGGAGCAGCTGCTGATCGCTCATCGTCGCGTCAAATCGGCAATGCGGTCTGCGAATGCCTCATGCCATGTGCCTTATGGCTGCAGCGGTATCTGGGCAGGGCCCCTTGATCAGCGCTACTGCCCACTGGTTGCCCACCGCGCTGGCCACTCGGGCCTGACCGGAGTGGCTCCGCACATGTCCAAGAGTTGTGATCAGTGTCATGACCGCTATCTCTCATTTGGCGTAGCAGTCGGAAGACTGCCTAAATCCGCCTCGGTGATGCCGGTCCGTGAGGTTGGCGAGAGGTGCTGGGGTGTATAGTCGCCCTCAATGCCTAACCAGGTATTCGAGATAAATGCCGGTTCGCGCTGATGGAGGGCATGACCGGCCTGCCCCCCGCCGAATTCGGGCTTCAACACCTGGACGTCGTTATAGTCTCCCCCGTTCTGCCACCGGAGTGGAACGGGATCGGTATTGGCAATGGTCAGCAGACGATCAATATAGTGGACAGTCATATTTTCGATCGCTGCCGCCTTCGCGCACCCGACCTCGTAGAACACGGTCGGCGGCACGATTGTGAAGCCTGGGTAGAATAGGACACCATGCTGGATGGGCCAGAGCAGGTCGTCCATGGCACCATTGACCCCACGTGGACCGTAATGGGCCATCCGACCACCGACTGTCATGGCGATCATCGCCCGTCGACCCGACATAACGCCTTCGCCAAAGCGCTTGCCCCATTGAGGACCGCCGTGTGGCCCGATCCCGTATGCGAAGCCGTACGCGTACACCCGGTCCACCCAGCCTTTTAAGATGGCGGGCATGCCATACCACCAGATCGGGAACTGTACGACAACGTTGTCAGCCCACAGGAGCTTACGTTGTTCCTCCATGACATCGGGAGATTGGGTGCCGGTCGCAAAGGCTTCTCCCGACCGCCGGCTGTAGTTGAGTGGACCATCTGTATCCGCGCCCTCGGGGAAATCGTTCCTGTCGGCCACGGCTTTCCAACGCATCTCATAAAGGTCTGATACAATCACCTCATGCCCCGCCGCCAAGAGTGCCTCAACAGCCCTGGACTTTAGGTAGCCCGACAGCGAACTCGGTTCGGGATGGGCATAGATAATGAGATATTTCATGAGATTGGGTCCATGCCGCTGCAGCGGGAACTTGGGTTGTAGGCGCAGGACCGGCAATCCTGGAGCTACGCAATATCCTCGCTTGTGATATCGACTGAAATCAAAAACGGATGGTTCTGATATAACCCCTATGGATAACAGAGGTCTGGCTGGATTTCATTAATACTCAAGGTTGAGCCTATTTTGGGAGTACACTCAACATTTCTATTCGACTGTCTTGTGGCTCTGCTCGTCACGATTGGTGTTACCGACCCCGTCACCGGTCAGGCGCCTTTCTTAAGATGGCCGAGAATCCTGAATCACCGGCAGCACTCCATACGCGGAGTGGAAGAATATGTGGATCTCGCATCCATTCCTCACGACGCAGTTCCGACCGTTTTGACGAAGGGAATTTACAGATTAGCGCCGTGAATCCATTCCTTCGTCGAATCCTTAAAAAAGCAGCTAATTCAAAGTAGACCGATCCTACCCACGCTCGCAGTTAAGCATGCGTACGACCGTCAGTACGAGCGGACGCATGCTGTAGGTAAAGGGTAGGACAAGCACAGGAAGCCATAGCGCATCTCGCATTCGAGAGAGATTAATTCTATCCAGCCGGAGCAGCCACCTTGACCAGCTTCTTATTTACAAACTCATTGATTCCAAGGTCAGATAACTCGCGGCCAAAGCCTGAGTTTTTCACCCCTCCAAAGGGCAGTTCTGGAGCCGATGAACCCGTTTCGTTGATACACACCATACCCGTCTCGATGAGGCTTGCCATCCGTTTCGCACGCCCGACGTTGGCGGAAATAATTGTTCCTCCAAGACCATATAATGAGTCGTTGGCAAACCTAATCGCCTCACTCTCATCCTGAACGCGGAAAAGCATAGCTACCGGAGCGAAGAACTCCTGATAAAAGGCCGGGTTTTGCGGCGTAACGTCCGCTAAGAGAGTTGGCTCAAGGAAATAACCACTTCGGGGGATGCGCTTCCCGCCAATCAGGACCCGTGCACCCGCCGCTACAGCCTCATCAATCTGTTTGAGTGCTAGGCTAAGCGCAGCACCGCTGCACATTGGTGCCAAACTCGTCCCATCCTGACTGGGGTCACCCGGAATTAGCTTGGTGAACTCCTCCATAAAACGCTCAGTGAAACTGTCGGCAATCGACTCCTGGATTATAAACCGTTTCGCTGCATTACAGACCTGACCGGCATTCTCGATCCTTCCTTTCATGCCAAGTTTTACAGCAAGGTCAATGTCGGCATCGTCGAGTACGATGAAGGCATCACTTCCCCCCAACTCCATCGTGCTCTTTTTGAGAGCCTTTCCAGCCTCCGCGGCAACTGCCGAGCCAGCTCGTTCACTTCCAGTCAGTGCAACGCCTGCTACGCGCCGGTCCGCAATGGCGATAGCAGACTGTTCATTCGAGATGAAAACATTTGCATAAACACCTGCGGGAGCCCCCGCGTCTAGGAACAACTTTTCAAATGCAAGGGCGCATTGTGGTACGTTCGGTGCATGCTTTACAACAAGAACGTTACCGGCCATCAGATTGGGTCCAGCGACACGCGCGAGCTGATAGAAAGGAAAGTTCCAAGGCTCGATACAAAAAATCACCCCAATGGGAGCCGTCTCCACGTAGGCCTGGCCGGACTCAACCGGTATCACTTTCGAAGCAAGCATCGCTTCGGCGTTCGTTGCGTAATAGGACAGGATACGCACGCAAAGATCGACCTCACTTTCGGCCTCTCGACGAAGCTTACCCATCTCGAGTGTGGCTAAATGTGCAAAGTCCGTACGCCGTTCATCCAGCAACGTTGCGGCTCTGCCGAGAATGGTTGCCCGGTCTGCGTAGCTTCGAAAGCGCCAGTCGTCACGAAAGGTCCTGTAAGAAAGGCGAAGAATGGAGTCCATATCCTGGTCACTGTGGTCTTCGAACGTCTTTAACACTGCCTCTGTATATGGATTATGGGACTGATATGCCATTTGACGTTCCTTCAAAGACTGGGCGTGGCGCCTAGATCAGCTACGCTAGAGACGTAACTTCCAATTTCTATGACACTTGAGAGCCGATAAGACTGTTCTCCTACATGCCGGTTTGACCTTCAACGAGACATCCGTATGGTTGACAACTCGAAGTTTCTCGCATGCGCCTGGCCTAAGGATTGGCTTATCGAATGGGGAAGCCGGTCGGTTTGATAACTCTGAGTCTCTTGGACCGGAATACGCTGCTTACTCGAACCTGGGCGAGAGTACCTCTGATCGGATAACGTCGAATGCGGGTCGGTGACTTGAAGCAGAGCCAAGGTATTCCATCGAGGCTCTTCCGTTACCGAGTGACTTGTCCACGTAGATCCTAACGGCCCTGCCCAATCGAGTCTTGGGTTCCCGGCCAGCGGGCGGCTGGGCATGGAAACTAGTCCTGACTGACCCGGAGGAATGTCCGCAGGCGAGAGAGAAACATTTCAGGATGATCCGATTTCAGATCCGGGTGCACCGCGGCGTCGTGTACCTGCGTCGCCATACCGTGCTGAGCCAACGCCTCTAGGGCATGAGACAGTTCTGGATTGCGTTTGATCGCGGCAGCGACGGCAGTTGTGTCGAGTCGATAGACCTTTAATGGCGTGAGTGCTTTTGCCGTCACAGCATACGGTGAACCAGTGACGAGTGCGATCGCTCCTAAGGCTTCTCCCGGACTCATGCGATATACAACACGAGGCCCGCTCGGATCCTCGACGGTTATCTCAGCAGTTCCACACGCGATGATGAAGCAGACTTCCGGAAATCCTCCGAGTTGGATCAGTGTTGTTTCGGCAGGTAGCGTCACGGTGGTAAATCGGTCTGCAAGCATATCTCGCTGGTCGGTGTCAATCACTCCAAAGAGAGTTGACTGCTTTAATATCGCCTTTAGACTGGGGGGCTCAAGCACGGCCAACTTGGCAACACCAGCAACTGCCATGTTAATACCCGCATGTCGCAAATGACGATGAATTTGCATAAATAGTTCGGTTCGAGCGGCGCTCAATGCCGCACTGCTCAGGACGGCAAAGCTAACTTCGAACACGCTACCATCACCCTGCAAGGCAGCAAGTTGAACTGTCGGCGCGGCGAGTGGAAGCCGACATGCCAATGTCGCCGCCTCAAGTACGGTGAGGCAATGCTCGGGTAACGCATTTGCATCTAATCGAAGTTCAATAGAGTCAGTCCGCGTGCCGGTTGGAAGACTTCGGTTTACAAGACGGGCTTTCGCGATAACGCTATTCGGGACCACTGCGATGTTGTTCTGGCTCGTGGCAATATGTGTCGAGCGCCACGTTACATGCGTAACATGACCCTCGATAGGGCCTTCAACCCATAACAAGTCCCCAGGACGATATGGACGTTCTAGGCCGACCGCGATGCCAGAAAACACGTCTGACAACGTGTTCTGTAAAGCCAGGCCCAGCACGATCGCGATGACACCAGATGTCGCAAGGAGACCGCCTATGGGAACAGCAAAGGCGAAATCAACAATCGCCAGCAAGGTTGCGATGTATATGGCACCCGCGAGCAGATCCGATACGATCTGCGACTCTTGAGGCTTGTCCTCTAAAATAATGACGAGTCGTATGATTCCGATAGATCCGCGTGCTCCAAGCAACCACCAAGAGGTTTCAACTAACTGTCCCCACAGCCGCTCTCCGGAGTTTGTTGTGGCAAAATGCGGACGGAGAGGTGAGCCGACAACCTTTTGTATGAGCACTGTCAGCAAGATGAAGATCACTACGCGAGTAAGTGCATGAAACCACGCAGGCCAGTGCGGAGCAAACTTCGGCTTTATCAAGCCGACCGCGGCCAATAACGTAGCTAAAAACAGTAGCAGGATCGGATGTTGGGTTGGGGTCTCCATGATTAGGCGATTGATTTAGGCATTTTGAAGGCGATAGGCCTTATGTTGGGATTTCCACCGATCCTAATATAGTCCCTCGTCCATATCCAGCGGCGCATGACAACCGAATGGAGAGGTTCATGGGTCCTCATTAAGCATGGCGGATTCAAGTTCCGGAGCGAACACCCACGCCGGGCCAACGGGTGTAGGGTGGTGGGATGGCAGGGCAACGACGTAAGCTAACGGTGTTTGATCGATCGATGATCGAGGTTCGCCTTTGTGATAGCTGGGGCGTGCGGGCGATTGCACGCGACTTGGATCGCTCTGCGGGCATGATTTCGGACGAGATCAATCGGCATGGCGGCGCGACCTCCTACCGGGCGCAGGCTGCGGCGACGCAGGCCGAGGCAGATCGTCGCCTGACTGGACGCAGGCCTGTTCTGGCGCATGATGGTGAGCTGTTCGGCCGTGTGGCGGGGCTTTTGCGTCTGGGTTGGTCCCCCGAGCAGATATCGGGCAGGCGTAAGCGGATGGAGGCGGGAACGGAGCAGCCACCTGGTCTGTCGGTATCGCACGAGGCAATCTACACGGCGATTTACGCCTTGCCGCGCGGTGAACTACGCCGTGAGCTGATCTCGTATTTGCGACAGGACAAGCCAATGCGCGGCCGCAAGCCAAAGGGCAGCGAACGCCGCGGCAAACTTTGCAACATGACCAACATCAAGGAACGACCTGAGGAAATCGAGGGCCGGCTGGTCCCGGGCCATTGGGAAGGCGATCTTATTCTGGGCACCGGCGGAGCGAGTGCCATCGGCACGTTGGTCGAGCGGACAAGCCGCTTTGTGGTGCTGGTGCACATGCCTACGCGCAAGTCCGATGTGGTGGCGAGCGCTTTCTCCGGCGCGCTGAATGCCATTCCCGCATCTTTGCGCAAGACGCTGACCTACGACCAAGGCAAGGAAATGGCACAGCACGAAAGCGTGGCGCTGAGCACTGGCATGAGGATCTTCTTCGCCGACCCTCACTCACCTTGGCAGCGTGGCTCCAACGAAAACACCAATGGTCTGCTGCGCCAGTATTTCCCGAAAGGCACGGCTCTGTCGGGCTTGGATCAGGACGATCTCGACATCGTTGCCGACAGCCTGAATAGCCGTTGTTAATTTTCACTGAGAGCTGACCCGGCGTTTTCATTGAGAAGTGACCCGGCCAAGGGTATTTCTGTCGCACTGCTGGTGCGGGTCAAGCCGATGTTTTGGTTCTCCTGGTTTTGGGTTCGGTCGAACTGCTTCTGAACCTGAAGCTGTCGTTCCCGGTTTCCAGGATGTGGCAGTGGTGGGTGAGCCGGTCGAGCAGCGCGGTCGTCATCTTGGTATCGCCGAACACCTGGCCCCACTCGCTAAAGCTCAGGTTGGTGGTAATGACGACGCTGGTCTGCTCGTAGAGCTTGCTGAGCAGGTGAAATAACAGCGCGCCGCCCGACGAACTGAACGGCAGGTAGCCAAGTTCGTCCAGGATGACGAGGTCGAGACGGATCAGATGGTCGGCGAGGTGTCCGGCCTTGTTGGCGGCTTTCTCCTGTTCCAGCGTGTTGACCAGGTCCACGGTGGAAAAGAACCTGACCTTCTTGCGGCTTTGTTCGATGGCCTGGACGCCCAGTGCCGTGGCGAGGTGGCTCTTTCCGGTGCCGGGCCCGCCGATGAGCACGACGTTGTCGGCCCGGTCGGTGAACTCGCCTCGGTGCAGTTGCCTCACCGTGGCCTCGTTGACCTCGCTGGCGGCGAAGTCGAAGCTGGCCAGGTCCTTGTAGGCCGGAAACCGTGCTGCCTTGGTGTGATAGGCGATGGAGCGTACCTCGCGCTCGGCCATCTCGGCCTTAAGCAGCTGCGACATGGTGGGGACGGCCGCCTCGAACGCAGGGCCGCCTTGCTCGGCCAGTTCTCCCACCGCCTGAGCCATGCCGAACATCTTGAGCCCGCGCAGCATGACCACGAGGGCGGCGCTGGCGGGATCATGACGCATGGCGCAGCTCCCGGTCCCGCAGCGCGTCGTAGCGCTCGATATCGGCCTTGGGCTCCTGTCGCAGCACGAGAGCCTGCGGTGCGTTGATGGCGGCAGTTGCGCCATGGCCGTCCGTCAGGCGGTGGAGGATGTTGAGGACATGGGTCTTAGTGGCGACACCGTCCTCGAGAGCCAGTTCCACCGCGCACAACACCGCCTGCTCATCGTGTTGCAGTACCAGGGCAAGGACGTCCACCATCTCCCGATCGCCCCCTGGCCGCCGCAGCAGTGCGGTCTGGAGTGTGCGAAACGCTTCCGGCATTTCGGCAAAGGGCGCGCCATTGCGCAGAGCCCCCGGCTTGCGCTGGATCACCGCCAGGTAATGCCGCCAGTCGTAGACGGTGCGGCGGGGGACATCGTGCGAGCGTTCGACGATGCGGACGTGCTCGCATAAGACCTGCCCCTCGGCTACCACGATCAGGCGATCGGGATAGACCCGCAGGCTGACCGGCCGGTTGGCAAACGAGGCGGGCACGCTGTAGCGGTTGGCCTCGAAATGCAGCAGGCAGGTCGGCGACACCCGTTTGGGGTGCTCGACAAAGCCATCGAACGCCCGGCCCACCGGCATCAGGCTCGCCCGCTCCTCGGCGTGAACGTCAGCGACGCTGCCCGGCAGCACCCCGTGCACGAGCTCGCCCCAGCGCTCGATGCAGCGCGTCTCGAGCCACGCGTTGAGTTCTGGCAGGTCGGCAAAGGACGGCACGGCCTGCCAGAGCTGCCGCCGCGCATCCTGTACGTTTTTCTCGACCTGACCTTTCTCCCAGCCCGAGGCTGGGCTGCAGAACGTGGGCTCGAACAGGTAATGGCTGGCCATGGCGGCAAAGCGTGCGTTGACCTGCCGCGCCTTGCCCACCCCGATCCGGTCCACGGCGGTTCGCATGTTGTCGAAGATGCCCCGGCGCGGAACCCCGCCCAGCACCCGGAACGCCTCGGCCAGGGCGTCGAACAGCATCTCGTGCGTCTGTAGCCTGTAGGCCCTGACCACGAAGGCCCGGCTATGCGCGAGCTTGGTGTGCGCGGCCTGCAGCTTGACCCGTTTGCCGGCGATCGTTGCCCAGTCCTCGCTCCAGTCGAACTGGAAAGCATCTCCCGGAGAGAAAACCAGCGGCACGAACACTCCGCGCCCGGTAGTGCGCTGCGCGACCATGCGCTCCGCTCGCCAATGCCGGGCAAAAGCGGCAACCCGTGCGTAGGAGCCGTCATAACCCAGCACGACGAGGTCCGCGTGCAACCGGCGAGCGGTCCGGCGCGACTTGCGCCCTTTGCCTGCCTCCACCGCCAGCCATCCCGACAGCTTGTCTGCGAACGGGTCCAGCCGGCTCGGGCGCTCCGGCACCTTGAACCTGACTTCGACCGCGTCCGAACGCAGGTATTTGCGGATCGTGTTCCGCGACAACCCCGTCCGCCTCTCAATGTCTCGGATCGAAATCTGATCCCTGTGACGCCAACGGCGGATCACACTCAACAACTCCATGTCGATCACTCCAATAACCCCAACCATTCGGCAAGGGATGTGAACAGACACGGGTCAAATCTCAGCGAAAACTCAGGCCCTACCCGGGGCAGATCTCAATGCAAATCAACATAGCCGTCCTCGAAAGACGCTCGACTACGCGACGCCAAGCGAGCAATTCAGCATGTTGCTGGCCGGGCAGGCTGGTGTAAACAAAGTCTTCGGCGTGGGTGTTCGCTCCGGAACTTGAATCCGCCCATCGAATTATCTTTATGAGCGCGATCGTTCTCGTCCTGATCATTGGCCGGACATCAAACGTTTTATACAAAACAGTAAGTATCCGCCTTAAGCCTCAGTCGAAGGCTGCAACGTCTGCGAGATCCCGTCAGATTTAGGTGGGACACCATCCCGGATACCCTCTGGCCGTAGAGCTGAAACCAGCACATGATGTCTCTTTACTTCCGGCATACGGTCGATCACGAGAACCTTCGGTCGATTACTATGCTGACCTATCGGCCGCGCCGTCACAATCATACTCATGGATGGTTGGAATGCGTGATATCGGAGCTCTTTATAGGCTCGTACCCGTTACCTTGACCGGCGCCTCAAATACTACAGGCCCAGTGACGTCACCTTCTACTGAAAGTCAGTCTATGAATACTCCTGACAAGAGCAAACAGCCTGGAACGGCGATCGTCACGGGCGCATCAGCAGGCATCGGACTGGTTTATGCCAAACGGCTGGCTGCACGCGGTTATGATTTGATTCTCGTTGCGCGCCGCAGCGATCGTCTCGACATACTTGCTACAGAACTGAGAGAACGTTTTGGGGTCCGGGTCACTCCGATCAAGGCAGACCTCAGTAATCTGGATCAGCTTGACAGTCTCGTCGGCAGGATCGAGGCCGACGAAACTTTGACGTTCCTAGTTAACAATGCTGGCACCTCAACGCTTGCACTTGTGGCGGATACCTCCTTCGCCGCAATCGAAGCAATGAACGATCTCAATATACGCGCCCTCGTGCGGCTCTCGCGCGCAGTACTGACAGGCTTCAAGGCGCGCAATCATGGGGTAATTGTCAATATCGGGTCGGTGCTGGGCTTCAGGTCGCTTCCTATAAGCACGGTCTACAGTGCTACGAAGGCCTATGTGTTGATGTTTACCCGTGGTCTGCAGGCTGAACTAACTGGCACGAAGGTTGTCATCCAACTTGTAGCTCCGGCTGCAACAGCGACCGATATCTGGGAAATTTCCGGCGTTCCGCTGACGGCCCTCGATCCGAGCACAGTGATGACAGTCGATGATATGGTCGACGCTGCCCTTGCTGGTCTTGACATGGGGGAGACCCTCACGATGCCGTCTGTTGAAAGCCCGGGCTCACTCATTGATTCATACGACGCAGCCGGCCTGGATCTTCTTAGCGCATCGCAGAATAGCGCCCCCGCGAGCCGATACGCGCGTTAATTTGGCAGACTGTGAAGGCCGCGTAGCTGTGAGACTTGCCGAATGACCATGGCCCATCATTTTGAATTTGTGCTGTTGCTGGTCACCGTCTGCGTCGGTCTTCACTTACTCAGCAGTCGGTGATATAAGCTACACTTGCCACTCTGAAGAATGAGCGCACCAGCTTGGGCATACGTTTGAGTTTGGCAAGCTGACCCTCGATCTTCTCGCCCAAGCTATCGCCCTTCCGCAATGGTGTTCTGGCTACACCGGTACGCTTGATGTGGCTCCACACGAGCTCGTCCGGGTTAAGATCGGGAGCGTAGCCGGGAAGAAAGTGAAGCGTCAGCATCCCGTTGGTTGATTGGATGTAGGCGTTCACGAGCTTTGTCTTGTGGGCTGGAAGACCATCGACTACGAGATGAACAGGCTTGCGGCGGTTACGCATCATCATCTTCAGTAGGACGATAAACAGCTCCGCGTTGAGGCCGCCCTGGTAGGTGCAATACCAGAACGCACCGCGAGCGTTGACGGCTGATGCCGCGCTGATCGACTGCCGTTGACCCGGGCGCTCGACAACCGGTGTTTGTCCCTTCTTGCCCCAGGTCTTCCCATGCACCGTATCGGCACGGAACCCCGATTCGTCCCAGAAGTAGATCTCGCCGCCCTCGCTTTTTGCTCTACTGGCAATAGAAGGAAACGTATCACGCTGCCACGTCTGGATGGCTTCAGGGTCGCGTTGATAAGCCCTCTGCAACGGCTTCTGCGGCGTGAGCTCCAGCCTCGCCAGTAGGGTGCCGACTGCCGTCAAGCCAATTTTGATGCCGAACTTCTCCTCGATCAAAGCGGAGATCATGGAGCGCGTCCAAAGACCGAAATCCAGACCATACTGACGAGGATCTTTCCCATTGACCCAAAGGAACACCTGCTGCTCCTGACTTGGCGTCAGACTGCGCGGCGGGCCCAGAGACTTTGTCGAATGCAGCGCCTCATCTCCCAGTTCAGGCGTTGACGCTGCTCTGAGCCATTTGTAGATCGTGGTCCGGCAGAAGCCATACGACGCTACGACAGAGGACGGCCGTTCACCGTCGCGAACGCGTTCAACTGCCATCAGCCGTATGGCTTCCAGCGTCCCATGATCAAAAGTTCGGCCATCTCTCTTCATGCCTGACCGTATCAAATGGCAGATACTAGTACAAGGGATTGTAGCCTATGTCACCGACTTGTGAGTAATGGCCCGTTTGATAAGGCTACCTCAGGCCGGGACCCTTATTCTGGGCGGCTTAGCCCTCGCCCTCGTTCCCGGAATGCCCCCAATCGAACTCGATCCCGACTTCGTTCTCGTTCTTTTTTTACCGCCCCTGCTTCTGTTGAGCGCTTATCTGACGGACTGGCGCGCTTTTCGGGCAGATCTCAGGATCATACTGCAACTGGCGATCGGCGCGGTCATCTTCACCACCTTTATTGTAGGTTGGGTGACCCACCTAGTATTGCCTGAGTTGCCGCTGGCTGCGTGTTTCGCGCTTGGAGCAATCGTGTCGCCTCCCGATGCGGTCGCCGCCAAGGCAGTGCTAAATGGCCTTAACCTACCCTCACGCACAATTACACTACTTGAAGGCGAAAGCCTTCTCAACGATGCCACCGGCCTTGTGCTCTATCGGTTTGCGGTCGTTGCGACGCTAACTGGTGCTTTTAGCAGCACTGCAGCGGTGGGTAGCTTTATCTTGCTGACCGTCGGCGGCGTGGCCGTAGGTATAGCGTGCGGCTATTTGGTAAGCACTGTAACCAGCCGGTTCCTCGACGGTGAAATGGGCGTAGTCGTCACTTTTCTCGCGGCCTGGGGCTCCTACATCCTCGGTGATGCGCTCGACGTGTCAGGCGTTCTTGCGACAGTGTGTTGCGGGATCGTCATGGGTTGGCGGCAGCATGCTCTGCTTGATGGTGAAAGACGTTTCCAGTCGAGAGCAGTTTGGCGGGTCGTCGGTTTCCTGCTGGAAAGCCTGGTTTTCATCCTGATCGGCCTATCGCTTCGTAGCGTTTTGACCCGCCTTCCGGTCGATACTATTGAGTTTGGACATACCTTCCTTCAGGTAGGCGCTGTGATAATAGCGGTGATCCTGTCCCGATTTCTATGGATTATCCCGATGAGCTATGGCGTTCGGGCTATCGCCCCAGCCCTGCGCCGACGGGATCCCTATTCACCGCTTCGGATACCGCTCGTGATGAGTTGGGCTGGCATGCGCGGTGTCGTCAGCCTCGCAGCGGCCCTCGCTCTCCCGGAACACTTTCCTGGCCGCGATTTCATTCTATTAGCCACCTTTGCCGTGATCCTGGTCACCGTGCTTGTTCAGGGAACGACGCTTGCGCCGTTGATCCGCTTTTTACGCTTTGACCGCGCCCTGCCGGCGACGTCCCGGACATTGTCTGAAGGTGTCGCCAGGATACATGTTATTGCGGCACAAATCGCCGCAGTCGAGGCAGTTTCGATCGGCGACGATGGCAGTCATCGACATCCACGGTTGATCGAACAGCTGCAATTTCGCCTCGCCGCTGTCACGCGAGCAGTCGAAGCAAATGGAGCACTTGACGCGGTCAGGACCGAGCACTTCGTCGCCTTGCTTACAGCGGTCGCCGGCGGGCGTGCCGAGCTTGTGCGGATGCACCGAGCGGGCGAGATCGACAACCAAGTTCTTCACGCTCTGGAAAAGGAGCTGGACGCCGACGAGATCCGGGCGCGGCATTTACTCACTCCAGTCGGTGGGCGAGCGGTAGCGGCGGGTTGAGGGTGGGAAGCGCATGGCCAAGGAAGCGACGGAATCACATGGAACTTACTTGGGGGAGATGCTGGTGGCAGCTCGTGTGACACGGCACCGATGCCGCGCTTGGATTGCCATGACGAAGACGCTTTTCGCCTCGTTCGTGCCGATTAGCAGGCGATCAAAGCCTGCGTCGGTTACCAATGCATGTCTTACACTACTTGCCTCGGTCGTCATGGTAGGCGCCGACAGCGGGGAGGCCGCGCCGGCGAGCCGCCCTTACATCGCCGCTCGAGCCCAGGCGACACATCTACCCAAGCCTTGGCTATGACTTCGTCCCTACCTTGCCCGGGTGCAGCCGCAGGAGTTTTCGCTGTTAAGAGCACCGGGGCTGGGCGTCATCCTCGTTTGATCCTCATCGCCACAATAGCCGCTTCTAGCCTCGCGTTCATCGACGGTTCGGTGGTCAATGTCGCCCTGCCATCGATCGGCCGGAGCTTCGCAGCCACCCCGGCCGGACTTCAGTGGACGATCAATGCCTACCTCCTGCCACTGTCTGCGCTTCTACTGCTGGGCGGAGCGGCGGGTGACCATTTCGGTCGCCGGGCGCTTTTGATCATTGGCACCGTCCTATTCTCCATTGCGTCTGTCGCATGCGCCTGGGCACCGACGATGGGATGGCTGCTCGGAGCCCGAGCGGCCCAGGGCGTCGGCGCCGCGCTGGTGATGCCGAACAGCCTGGCTGTGCTAGGCGATGCTTTCACCGGAGAGGCTCGCGGCAGGGCAATCGGCACATGGGCCTCAGTTGGTGCGATCGCGAGCGCTATTGGTCCGCCCCTGGGCGGTTGGCTGGTCGATGGCATCGGTTGGCGTGCGATCTTCCTGCTCAACCTGCCCGTGGCCGTGATCGCCGTCACTTTAACAGTCGTTTCTGTACAGGAGAGCGGGGAGCGGAGCCAGCGGCTTGACTGGCTTGGCGCGACGCTGGCGACGCTGGCACTTGGGACCCTGACCTGGGCACTTACAGTTTGGTCGAACCACAACGAACCGATCCTCCGCATTCTTGGCGGCAGCGTCGTTGGGATGGCCTTGCTGCTGGGGTTCCTCTTGCATGAACACCGCCGCGGCGAACTGGCGATGATGCCGCTGAGCTTGTTCACATCTAAAGCTTTTGTCGGGCTGACGGTGACGACTTTCCTGCTCTACGGCGCACTCGGCGGCCTGCTGGTCCTGCTGCCCTATGTCCTGATCGGCGGCGGTTATTCCCCCCTGCAGGCCGGCTTGGCGCTGTTGCCGCTGCCAATCGGTATAGGAGCCGCGTCGCGCCTTATGGGGCGGATGACCGAGAAGGCAGGGCCTCGCCTGCCGCTTACGATTGGGCCAATTGTCACAGGGCTTGGCTTTGCGCTCCTGGTGCGTTTAGATCCGGCCGGTCGTTATTGGACGACCGTCTTCCCAGGAATCGCTATCATCGCGCTCGGGATGGCGGGTGCCGTGGCACCTCTCACTACCGCCGTCCTCGCATCGGTGGACGAGCACCATATCGGAACTGCTTCAGGATTCAACAGTGCCATTGCCAGAACTGGGGGTCTGCTCGCGATGGCCTGCGCAGGGGTGGTCATCGCAAAGGCGGGAGTCGCTCTGCTTGATGCCTTTCACGGCGCCATCATTGTCTTTGCCGCTCTTGCCGTCGCAAGCGGCAGTACTGCCTTCCTGACTTTGAGAAAGGGCTCAATAAGTTCTGGTTCGGATCTTCCGAAACCTGGAGCCGATGCCTAGCGCCGTCGCTAACGACGCACCAGCGTCGGCCTCTAATTCAGCTAGGGTCAGGACTCATTGTGGGAGCCAGAACGTAATGGTTGCTGCGATGCAGATTGCCGAGAAGAAGGTGTGGGCGCATCGGTCGTAGCGGGTGGCAATCCGTCGCCAGTCCTTGAGGCGACCGAAGGTATTTTCGATGCGATGGCGCTGACGATACAGGATCTTGTCGTAGGCGGGAGGGGCCTTCCGGTTCCTTGTTGGCGGAATACAGGGCTCAATACCGCGCTCTCGCAGACCATTCCGGAACTTGTCGCTGTCATACCCACGATCGCCAAGCAGTTCACGCGCGGCGGGGAGCGCTGGAAGCAGGAGAGCGGCACCCTTGTGATCGTTCATCTGGCCCTCCGTCAGCATCATGATGACCGGGCGGCCCTCGCCGTCGCAGACGGCGTGCAGCTTGGAGTTCAAGCCGCCCTTTGTGCGTCCGATGCAGCGCGGAGCAGCCCCTTTTTAAGCAGGCTCGCGGCCGTTCGGTGTGCCTTGAGATGCGTGCTGTCGATCATCAGGCGCTCAGGCACGCCTGCCTTGGCGGCCAGGGCTGCGAAGATCCGGTCGAATACGCCGAGGCGGCTCCACCGGATGAACCGGTTGTAGAGGGTCTTGTGCGGCCCGTATCCCGCTGGGGCGTCCTTCCACTGAAGCCCGTTGCGGATCACGTAGACGATCCCGCTGACGACGCGACGGTCGTCCACGCGCGCAAGCCCCCGGGGGCGCGGGAAATGTGGCGAGAGCCGGTTCATCTGAGCGATGGAAAGCAGGATCAAACGGGACATCGGACACCTCCAATCCCCTATGAATCACACTGCATCGAGCCGCGTAAAGGGTCCTGAACCTAGTCACGGGTGAGTGCAACCTCACGGGTAGCTAATCAGCGGGGTGCTCGCCGTTCTGGGTCAGCTGCCTCGTCACCGTAAGTAAAATCTCTCTGGAAAGCGCCTCATCATCGACGGCTCTAGCCAACACGAGGGCGCCAACCATCGACGCAGTCATACGAATGGCATCCCGTCGAGCGTCTCTTGTTCTGGGCCACGGAAAGTGCGTCGCAAGCTTAGCGACAAACGTGTATACGTATTGCGTCATCGCAGGTCTGACTGTCGGCTCGCGAGCAATCTCCGGACCGAGAGAGGACATCAGGCACGCTCGGCCGGGATTATCTCGTGCGGCAACGCTCAAATATTTCGCAACGAAGGCTCGTTTCCCTGCGCCCGTCGGCGTTGCCAATTCAATTTGGCCCTCTGCCAACGCGCAGACGTGAGCGACACATTCGGCGACCAAATCCTGCTTGGAAGCGAAGTGATTATAAAATGATCCATGCGTAAGATCGGCGGCCTTCATGAGGTCACCGACAGAAACGCCTGACAATCCTCGTTCACGAAAAAGCCGTGAGGACTCGTTCAGTATTTTCTCGTGTTTCTCTGCAGTCTCAGCAGGGGGAAATCTCACCATTTAACATTCCCTAAGGCCATCTATCGCCCCCTCTAGCGTCGATCGCAGCTGTGCGGATCACCGACTACGCTAACACTTATGTATATCATGCTTGAAAGTGCGGAATCCGTCTAGGCTATGGCCTCTACACTTTTCGAAAGGGTTAGCTTGTCGAGGCCAACGTACGATGCTGCTTTCATACATACGAGTGTGGGCGCATTGAGATCAAATGGCCTGCCGCCTTGCACAACATACTAAGGCGACGGCTTACTGGACGTCGGCGGTCGGTAAATTCATTCTTTTGTGGCATTCGAGCCGAACCGCAGGTCCTTATAGAAAGGTTGCAGCGGCGGTACAGGCAACCGCTTCAGATGTCGTGAGCAATCATGAGAAGATAAGGCTCCGCACAGAGGTCATCGCCTTCCGCATCGTGAAAACCCGATCTCCCGTTACAGCTACTGTGGCCGACAAGCAACACCCATTTACTCAGTCACCTTTTAACGTTGCGGCGCTCAAGCGGACACATACCAAATATGAGAGCTTAGACAAAGGGTAGCCAGAGCCGATCCTGCGGTAATTACTATAAGGCAACGCAAAGTCGGCAAGACAGTCTCGGCCAACCATAGGTTCGACCGCCCTTTGATATCATGCAGTCGAACATCATGACGCCAGACAACGCGGTCGACCACTATAACGGCGGAATGAAAAGCCGATCATACACGATCAGTCGTCGTTCATCACTAAGACGTCGACGGTGAGAGCGGCTTGGATTATGTTTCATTTGCACAGGTAGGTGCCGATCGGACCGATATCCACATCTATTGAGGTGTCTCTGTCGCGCCAATAATCGGCGCCCGACCATACCTAGGTCTCATTGCATTCAGATGAGTGATCGGAGTTCTTCCGTCCTGACGCCTTTCTTAATTGTATCGTTTTTGACAAAACGTGGCTGATCAACGCATCCATAATCTGCTGGAGTAAATTGAATGTCAGAATTAACCGTTGCCGGTCTCATTGCGGACACGCTAACTCAGGCCGGCGTAAAACGCATTTACGGCGTCGTTGGCGACAGTCTAAACGGATTAACCGATTCGCTTCGGCACCGCAAATCCATTGAGTGGGTCCACGTTCGACACGAAGAAGTAGCCGCCTTCGCGGCCTCGGCGGAGGCGCAAGTTACAGGCGAGCTCGCTGTCTGTGCTGGGTCATGCGGTCCGGGCAATTTGCATCTGATAAATGGCCTGTATGACGCGCATCGGAGTCGCACCCCAGTTCTAGCGATCGCAGCGCATATCCCGTCGAGCGAGATCGGCGGCGGTTACTTTCAGGAAACTCACCCACAGGAACTGTTCCGGGAATGCAGTCATTACTGCGAACTTATCTCAGACCCGGCCCAACTGCCATACGTCTTAGAGAATGCTATTCGAGCCGCTGTCGGTCGACGAGGTGTTTCGGTGCTGGTGATCCCCGGTGATGTTGCCCTGAAACTGGCGCCCAAACGCGGTATATCACCAAATCCCGGTCTGCTGCCGGCACCTCCGGTTGTTCGTCCCGCAGAGGCGGAACTAGATGCCCTTGCCCAGTTACTCAACTCAGCCGGTCGTGTAACCCTGTTTTGCGGCCGAGGTTGCGCTGGCGCCCATGCCAGTCTTATGAAACTCGGTGACGCCCTCAAGAGTCCGACGGTTCACGCACTCGGGGGAAAAGAATATCTGGAATACGATAACCCGTATGACGTCGGCATGACCGGCTTTATCGGCTTCTCGTCGGGCTACGCCGCCATGCATGCATGCGATGTCCTGGTAATGCTCGGCACCGACTTCCCTTATAAGCAGTTCTTTCCGACCACGGCTAAGATCGTGCAGGTGGATATCCGCCCCGAGAATCTTGGGCGCCGCTGCAGGCTAGACCTCGGCCTGGTTGGCGATGTGGGTGCTACGATCGAGGCACTATTACCAAAGCTCACCGCTAAGTCCAATCGAACGCATCTGGACGACAGCCTCGTGCATTATAAGAAGGCACGCGAAGGCCTGGATGATCTTGCTCGCGGAACTCCCGGCAGGAAGCCTATCCACCCGCAATACCTTGCCCGCGTGCTTAGTGAGGCAGCTGCAGAGGATGCCGTGTTCACCGCCGATGTAGGCACAACCACGATATGGGCCGCGCGGTACTTGAAAATGAACGGGCTCCGCAGGCTGATCGGATCATGGGTTCACGGTTCGATGGCAAACGCTCTGGCGCATGCCATCGGGGTTCAGGCATCTCAGCCCGGCCGACAAGTTGTGTCCATGTCTGGCGACGGGGGATTCACCATGCTGATGGGGGACCTTATCACCCTGACGCAGATGAAACTGCCGGTTAAGGTGGTCATCTTCAACAACGGCACGCTTGGCTTCGTCGCTCTGGAGATGAAGGCCAGCGGCTTTGTCGAATCTGGCGTCAGCCTGACTAATCCCGACTTCGCGGCTATGGCAAGGGCTGCTGGTATCCACGCCATCAGGGTCGAGGACCCGGGCGATCTGCCTGCCGCGATGCGCGACTTTCTGGAGCATGATGGGCCAGCGGTACTGGACGTGGTCACGGCCATGCGGGAACTTTCGATGCCGCCGACCATCAATCTTACCGAGGTCAAGGGCTTTAGTCTGTGGGCGATCCGGGCCGTGATGAGCGGCCGTGGGGACGAGGTGATCGATGTAGCAAAGACCAATCTTCTCCCGCGCTGACGGACTATTTGAGAGGGTTGATAAGCATCAACCCTCTTCAGAATTGACTTAACTTTATTGATGTATCTTTAAGTCCACGATCTATCGGCATCCTTTTCCCCCTGATGATCAATGGATCAACGGCAGAGAAACATTATGTCGATCTAAAACGTGGACATGCGGCGGGTAAAGGATTTCTTCTTTAGGAGCTCATTCGCTCAAAGAAGGATAGGCCACTTGGCCTGACGTCGTCGACTCGGAGGTGAAGCAACTATGTTGAGTCCGCGCAAACGTTAAAGCCTGAGGTTGAAACGACTGTTTACCCTGTTGACTTGCCGAGGGCCCTCGAGAGACACGCGGCAAGCGCGCCTGCGTGTAATGGCTTGCGAAGTAGGCAGAATGCACCAGCTTCCTGCGCACGAAGCTCCAAGCGGCTGTCACTACGACCTGTCATCATGATTACACGCCCACTAGATCCACGGGCGTCAAGTTTCTGTTTGAGGTCAAACCCATCAAGGCCAGGCATATGGATGTCCGTGACAATGCAGTCAGCAGCTTGAGCATGCCCTGAGGTCAGCCCGGCTTCAGCCGATGCGTATCCTACACAGCGATACCCCATCGAAACAATGAGCCCGACAAGGGCTCTTTGCACCGATACGTCGTCGTCTATAACGCAAATGAGCGGCGCATCCGTCAATGGCGTTCGCAATCCGCCAGGGCGTTCTGTACGATGTGGACGCCTGCTACACGGTCAGAGGCTGCAGTAAGTCCGGAAGCACTGCTAATGGCTGACTTTTGAATGACATGGCGAAGTCGCTCCGCGGACCGGACGAGGTCTGGTAGAGTTCGCACTCCCATCTTCTTCATGAGCGTTCCCCGGTGGATCTTTACTGTGATCTCGCTTAGGTTTAGATCGCCAGCAACCTGCTTGTTCATCTTTCCAGCCGTGACAAGAGCCATGACTTGTCTTTCACGGGGAGTTAAGCTCTCATACGATGCGACGAGGCTGGCTCTGGCGTTATCGTCCACGCGGCGTGAACGATCTATTATCAGGGCTGTCGAGACGGCAGCGATAACCTCACTTGCATGAAACGGCTTGGTCAAAAAGTCTATTGCGCCGGCTCTCATACCCTTGACCGTCATCGGTATGTCACCGTGTCCGGTGATGAGAATAGCGGGCATTCGGAGCCCAAGTCCCGTCATTTTCCCGAGGAACTCAAGTCCATTAAGACCCGGAAGCCGTATGTCGATGAGGAGGCATCCTGCATTAATGTTGCTGCTTTTGTGTAAGAAGGCGTCCACCGACCCATAGGAACAGGCCTTCAGGCCAGCAGACTCTAAAAGATTAACCAGGGCTGAGCGCACTGATGTATCGTCATCAATGATGTGCACAGCTTCTTGCTCAGATCCTCGTGCTTCTTGGTTTGTCTTTAACTTGGCCCCACCGCGCAGCATGGCATCCCCCACAGGCATCGAGCCCACTAGACTTATACCTTATAAGCATCAGGGATAGCGATATCTCGTGCAGCACGGTGGTTAGAGATCGGCTTAGGCCTTACTTGGCAGTTGAGATGATAGATACCTCACTCACTCACTCTGCCTAGCCACCTTCCAAATGAGGCAGTCCTTCGACCAGGCTGGCAAGGTCAAGCTCAGGCTCACGCGTCTGAAATCCGGCTTTGAAGGCGGCCTTCATGCGAAACTGTGTCGCCGGATCGCTTACACCCTCCGCGAACAGGTTTGAGTCAGTTCGAAACTCCTCCACTGGTGCCAGCGCGACGGCGTTTACGCGCGACTTGATGGAAAGGGCGCCAGCCGGTGGGAACGAGGCGATTCTATGAGCCATCCTCGAGACGAATTCCGGAAGGCCCGCAGCGGGAAGAGCACGGTTGATCCATCCATACTGGGCGGCGAGATCGGCGCTGTAGTCGTCTGCCGTCACAAGCACTTCGAGGGCCCGACCGCGGCCGAGAAGCCGAACCAGGTGCTGTACTCCGCCACCGCCAGGTGTCAGGCCGAAAGACGACTCGAACTGAGAGAAAACAGCTGTTTCGCGTGCTGCAAAGCGCATGTCGCATGCCAGAACAAACTCACTGCCTGCACCGCGGGTACGTCCCTCGATTTGCGCAATCGTCACCGCCTTGGTCTCGCTCAGCCGACGAAACAGCAGGGCAATCGATGCCTCCCCCGTAAGCCGGGCTGCTTCTTCCCGATATTCCTTCACCTTAGTAACATCGACGTGCGGAATAAAAAAGTCCGGATCACCGCTCTTGAACACCACGACCCTATAAGGCTCGCCCCGGTCCAGGATTTCTATAAGAGACACGAGATCTCGGACCAGTTCCGGCCCGATCAGATTGATCGGGGGGGCCAAGATGGTGACGAAGAGGACCGCCCCCTCCGCCTGCAGCTTCAATGTATCGAAGTCATCGATCATAGTGGACTCCAGAGTGAGCTTGTTGGCAGAAATTGCCGAGTTACGTAGTCACTTGAACCCCAAGTGACGCACGGAGCATCCACGCGTGCTTTTCGTGGGCGCCCTGCCGGTCCGTTAGCAGTCCCTGCGTCACTTGGTCCCTATCGGCCTCTGCGACCGCAAAGGCCGACCGGATCGCCGCAATGACCGTCTCGTGGCCACGCAACAGGTCTTCGACCATGACCGCTGCCGGATTCTCTGAATCACCGCCCGCAATGGTGCTCATATCTTCAACTGCGCCAAAGCCTTGTGGCGCCAGGCTGCCAAGGCTCCGAATGCGCTCGGCCAGCTCATCTACGGATGCCCAAAGTTCGGTATATTGCTGCTCAAAGAGAGTATGCAGTGACGCGAAATTGGGGCCGGTGACGTTCCAGTGGTAACCATGGGTCTTGCCATAGAGAGCGTACGTGTCGGCAAGAACCTGGCGTAAACTTTGTTGGACGTCATGGTTTCGTTCGAGTGCCATTTAGCTCTCCCAAGTGTAAACGGAAGGCGTCACGCCAAGAAGTAGACGGCGCATGATAGAACAATACTTCGCCGATGAACGGTTACTCGGGCTTCACGTCAGTGTTGCCGAGAAAGCGGTCAAGAGCGTCAAGCAGCGCCTGAGGTTTCTCCTCAGCGATAAAGTGGCCACTTCCTTCGACCCGCAGTGTCGTCGAGCCCGGCGCCGCTTCATCGAGAGCTGCCTTTAGACGTGAATAGCCCGGCCCACCGAGACCAAGCACCGGCATGTGCAGTGGCGCATAGGCTTTGTCATCGACGATATCTTGGCCAAAGGCCTGATACCAACCGTCTCCAGCTCGGGTTCCATCGCGCGTCGAGTAAGCTGCCGCATAAACAGCACGATCACGGACATCGATCGCCTTTTCGTTCTTTGCCATGTATCGGAAGAACCAAGCCTGCTCCAGGCCGGCTCGCCCCTCGAGGAGCTGTTCGGGCAGTCCCTTTACCTGATGAAAGGCGAACCACCACAAATAGGGGTGATCTTCGTCGATCTTGTCACCGAAGGTATTAGGGTCAGGAAGTAGCCGCAGATTCAGGTAACCTTCCGACGGATGCGCCACATCGAGCAGCACCAACTTGTGAACTAACGCTGGATGGTTCGCAGCAAGGCTGAACGCAACCATCGCGCCGATATCATGTCCGACAACGTCGATCTTGGTAAAGCCGAGCTGCTTAGCAAGTGCAGCGATATCACCAGCCATGGTCTTTTTATCATAACCGCCGGCGGGCTTCCCGGAAGTTCCCATGCCACGCATATCAATCGAGAAAACACGGTGGCTTCTGGCGAGTGGGCCCATCACCTTGTGGTAAGCCCACCAAGTCTCCGGCCAGCCAGGAAGCAGAAAGACTGGATCGCCATGGCCGCCGACAACATAATGGATCTTGATGCCTGATACCGTTGTGGATTGACTCTTGAAGCCCGGGAGTGAGCGGACAAGAGTCTCATCCGATGTGTCAATTACAGAGGCAGCTCGACTGTCTCGGCAAGCCCCGCCTAGCGTCGCCGTGACGGCTATAATTGAGAAGACCGCAAGAGACCGACGGATATGCATTCTGGCTTGCCTCATAGCAGCTAGCAGATGTAGGGGAACAGGATTCCGTCGATACGGTAGTGCTAAAAGAACGCACTACCGCGCCAGCGACGAAGGTCTTAGAGCTTTGGAAAGATCGTTCCGACGTCACGGCCAAGGTTGTATTCAATGTCACTACGGGTCTGAAGCCCGTGCTCAAAGAGCTGGCTATTGATAGACTGAAACTCCGGTCTCGCGGCGGCGCCCCAGAAGGCGTCCGAGTGTAGTGGGTATTCGCTGTCCGGTAGGAGCGTGTACTTGTTTATATAATGTTTGATATCTCTGATTACCCTGCGATCCCATTTCGAGACACGCGTCGCATAGGCCGTGACGAAGCGCTCAAAATCGGAATCAGGCACTGCCCGATTTATGTAACCATACCTCTCAGCAAGCTCCGCAGAGAAATCCTCGCCACCAAGAAGGATTTCGAATGCGCGACCTCGACCGACCAGGGCTGGTAGACGTCCCGCGGCGCCGCCGCCGGGCAATGCTGTAAAGCCAACTTCCATCTGGCCTAGGATAGCCTTCTCGAGGCTCGCGAAACGCATATCAGTGGCGAGGACGAATTCGCTTCCTGCGCCACGCGCGATGCCTCGAATGGCTGAGATTGTTACTGCCGAAACATGCGACAGGCGAACCAGGACATCAACCCATGCGGCATAGCCGGTGGGGCTCGGAAGTGCCTCGGCTTCAGCAGGATCCGCGGCAAGATCGTAGTGAGCCAGAAAGAAGTCAGGATCCAAACTCTCAAAGATGACCGTGTTGACCGTCTGGTTTGTTTCGAGCTCAGTAAGTAGCTCCTTTAAATCGGAAATCATCGACGGACCAATTACATTCACCGGTGGATTACTGAACGCGACTCTCCAAAGAAGAGGTGAGGGTGCTGTCAAAGTAAACTGTTTCGGCTTGAAAGTGTCGAGAAACATAGGAATGTCCGATTCATATCGAGCCCGCAGGCTAGGTTGTTACTAAATGAGGCAGGAGACCTCCGGGAGAGGCTAGAGTGTGCGTCGGTGCGGCCCGGCCGCCTTCTCGATTTCCAAAGCTAATCTGTTCGGTTCAGTCACGAACGGCGTATGGCCGGTGTCAATCGTCAACTGAAGGCGAACAGGTGTGGACTTCGCCATTTCGACTTGGAACGGAGTGCTGACCACTTGATCTCGGAGTGTCCTGATCGTCACCTTATCGACGCTACCGAAACGGCTATCTGTCAGCACGATGGGGGTTACCAGAGGTGCCAAGGGCTCGTTCACAATGCCGCCTGCGACAATCGACTGGACAGCCGCCGGGGCATCGCTGGCGAAGACTGCGGCGCCGGCCTCTGGTGCCACTGATGCGTAGCCCTTCTCCTTGTTGATCACCAAGAGCGGCGCGAGTTTGCTTCCTCTATCGGCCGTCGCCATTGTCAGCAGGGAGTCGCCGGAGCGCGGAAGGTAGGCAGCAACATAGAGGAGTGTCTGGACCTTGTCGGGCTCCGCCTCCGCCTCGGCCGAGATCGCGAAGCCGCCGAAGCTGTGGCCAACTAACACAACGGGATGGCGCTCGCCGGCGATCGCCGTGGCGATAGTCTGTTGGTAGAGATCTAATGAGATTGCGCTCATCGGAGCCTCATTGCCCGGCCGCCCCGGAAGATCCACGGTCTTGACTGAATAGCCATCCTTCTCAAGTTTGGCGGTTACACGATCCCAGACGCCGGAAGTCTCAAATGCACCATGTACAAGAACTTCAGTTGCCTTGTGTGGAGACGCCGCGATAGCGACAGGGGCAGTTGCAAGAATCACTGCAGCGGCCCCGGCGAAAACCTTCATCTTAAGCCCCATAGTATATGCAGGAAGGCATGGAGAAGTCCTTGCCCAATTTTCTATGGTCAGTCTGACACCATTGCTTGTGGCTAAGAATTATACATAGGTTTGATCGAGTGCGTCCGTAATGGTGCTGTTATGCAGAGATGGCGGCCAAGGCCGTTGCGGTAAAATGTGCTCCAACCAAGCCCGGGCGTAGAGAGAATTATCCTGCTTACCGACCTTGCTGGACTAACGGCTGCGGCGCTCTCAGGTCGATAGTAGTGCTTGAACAGCTGTTACCTTATGGCTATAAGGTTAGCACACGTGGTGGTCTCAGTCACCACGCCGGTCTCCCCGGGGATCTGATGGGGAGACTGCGTCTGCGTGGCTGTTCTGGCGAAGGAATCGCAATGACCATACCTGAAGTCTTATCGAATGATCAGGGGCGCGGGCGTTTGGATCAGCTGTGAAATCTACCAGACGGGTCATCCATAGCAGTCTCGTGCCTGAAACAGTTCAGCTTCTCGGCGTAGACTGCGACGTGTTCGACCTAATGCAGGAGAGCGTGATCGCTTTCGATGCCAACGGACGGATATCTTTCTGGAACGCGGCATCGGAGCGTATTTATGGATGGCAACGTGCCGACACTGTGGGTCGACTCTTTCAAGAGGTTTTAGGCGATCAACCGTGGCAAGTCGACGATACGTCCGGAAATGCAAGCGATAACGGCGCTTGCTCCAAAGAGATACATCGAAGAACCCTTTGCGGCCGGGAAGTGGTCATCCAGGCGAACCTCGCTATACAAAGCAAATCGGCCGGGCGAGCCCAGAGAATAATAGAGATCGGCCTGGATGTGACGGTTCAACGGCAAGCCGAGTTGGAGGCCAGGGTTGCCCAAAGGCAATATCGTAATGTCTTTCAGGCAGTTGCTGCTTCGGCCTGGGAGATCGACTTTACTGCCGTTCGAGTACTTGTGTTAGGTTGGCTAAAGTCTATCGATGAGGATCCGCGGCAATGGCTTAAAGCGCGGCCGGCTTTAGTCCGCGAGCTCATTCGCGCAACTATTGTCACGGACGTGAACGACCGAGGGATCCAGCTTTTCAGAGCGTCCAATCGAGAGCAATTGCTTGGCAGCATCGATCGATATTGGCCGGAGGCAAGCACTGACGATTTCTGCGAGTGGATCGCGTCGGCATTAGCTGGCGAGACCTTCTTTAGTCGTGAGACCAGACAACGTCGGCATGACGGTGTAGAATTCGATGCTCTCTTTACCGCAAGTTTTGCCCCAGGCGCAACGGAAGATGATCGCTTAGTTGTCACGATTGTCGATTATTCGGACATCAAACGTGGCCAAGCGGCCGTACGAGAAAGTGAAGCATTCTACACTGATATGTTTCATGGCGCCGCATTCTCTGCTTGGCATCTCGATGCAACAGAGACACAGGCTATCTACTCAGGCTTGAGAGCACGCGGCGTCACCGATTTCCGGGCTTACGTAGCAGAAAACCCTGAACTCGTGTTCCAGATCATGGAAGCGATAAAGGTCGTTGATGTAAATGAGACCAGCGTCAGGCTCTTCGGCGCCATAAGTCGCGGTCAAATGATCGGCCAATCGGTGACGCCTTACTGGCTGCCCGATCGCCTAGAGACGTTCATTGGAAGTTTAGACGCATCCTTCAGAGGCTGCCCGACTTTTGAAAGTCTGGGGCGGATGCGTACGCTTGCTGGCAATGAAATAGACGTGCTCTTTACACGTTCCGCATCCAGCACCCTTCGCAATGCCGGGCAGCTCCTTCTCGCAATCGTTGACATGACCGATAAGGTGAATGCGCAGAATGCTTTGGCAGAGATGCAAGCGACGTTTGCACATGCGGCGCGGGTCTCATCGCTTGGAGAACTTACGGCTTCCATTGCGCATGAAATAAATCAACCTCTAGCGGCAATTGCTGCAAACGGCGAGGCCGCCTCTCGATGGCTCGCTCATCCAGTCCCGGATCTCGGACGGTTGCGAGGCTTGTCAGAGGATATCATTGCGGATGCCCGGAGGGCTTCCGATGTAGTCGGCCACATCCGTTCAATGGCATCTCCTCAGGTAGGTCAATATCGGCCAGTGTCACTAAATAGCCTTGTTGGTGACGCCCTGACGCTGTTGTCATCTCAGCTCAACAAGGTTGGGGTCCAAGCAACATGCGACTTTCAGCCTGACCTTCCGAACGTACTCGGTGATCCCGTCCAGCTGCAACAGGTCATCGTCAACCTAATCCTAAACGCAATCCAGGCGATGGAGGCTACGCCGTGTCGCCGCTTATCGCTGAACACTGTTTTACAAGGTGACCATGTCAGTCTCACTGTTATTGACACAGGTCTCGGTATTCGCACGGAGAACCTAGGTAAGCTATTCGGTAGTTTCTTTACAACCAAAACGGATGGTATGGGGATCGGGTTAGCGATTTGCCGTACTATCGTTGAGGCTCATGGTGGTACTATTGTAGCGGTAAACTGTGCGCCAAGGGGAGCATCCTTTACTGTTCGATTACCCGCGCAATAGATTTGCCGGGCATGCCTTTACCTACCCTCTCTCCAGTCGATATAAAGTCCGATATTGGTCCTTAAATAAGACTACAAGCTATCTCTTGGTATGATGGCTGTTTTCGGACCCGTATATTACTGCTTCTGGCATAGGCACCGTTCACCAGGTGCCAATTTCCTGATCTGGAGAAGCATGATGAACGCCACCGGACTTTCAACCTGGACCGGAACGTGGAAAGACGGATCCGGTACGATCTCGACAAAAACGGATACCTTGCGCAACGCGCCTTACAGTTTCTCGAGCCGTTTTTCGGGAACACCTGGCGCCAGTCCGGAAGAATTGCTGGCTGCGGCTCATGCGGGGTGTTTCAACCAGGCGCTTGCCAACAATTTCGGCATGATTGGACTGGCAGCGGACGCCGTGGAGACGGCCGTCACAGTCGAGATGGGAAAGGACGAAGAGGGGCATCCAGCAATCACCCAGCTGTTTGTGACCGTCGAGGCCAAAGTCCCCGGTATCACGCAGGCACAGTTCGAGATGTGTGCCGAGCGAGCGAGGACCCGGTGCAGTATTGCTAAGGCACTGCGTTGTGAGATCGGGATGTCCGCCACTCTAGGATAGCTGTCCTTCTCATCCGGCTCCCCAGGTCCGTGGCGCTTTGCAGCTACCTAGGACATCGACAGAAGAGCCGGTCAAGCCTGTCATTAGGAAGCGCGCATGACCCGTCCCAGCCAAATCCTGCTGCAAACAACGATACAGGCAGTCAGCGATGATTGGAATATCGGCCGCTTCTCTATGCTCAGAGACTATTTGTCCGATCTGACTGACGAAAACGGGGAGGCCCTTTTTCAAGTAACCGCTCGCGACCGGGCTGCGCCCGGCGCGCCGGACCCAGTGTTGTCCACGCTTGACGCGTCAGACTTCGACGCACTGTGGTTGTTTGCGGTTGACACTGGAGACGGCTTGGATACTGCGGACTGCGACGGCATCTCGCGGTTTCGGCGGCGCGGCGGGGGCCTGATGGTTACCCGCGATCACATGGATCTCGGGTGCTCAGTCTGCGTCCTAGGGGGCGTGGGGGCAGCTCACGTTTTTCACACCCATAACGTCAACCGAAAGTCTGCGGTCCCTCCTCCGGATGACAAGGATACCCCCGAGATCCTCTGGCCGAACTTCCATTCCGGAGCAAATGGTGATTATCAACATATTGTGGTCGCTGGAGCTCTTCATCCTATCCTTCGTGATACCGATGCCGCCGACGGCATTGTCCGCTTTCTGCCAGCACATCCGCACGAGGGTGCGGTCGTTGTTCCTGAGGGCGATCTCTCCGCGCGGGTTATAGCAACAGGAGTCAGCCAGACTTCAGGTCTTATTTTTAATATTGCGGTAGCTTTCGAGCCTTCATCGGAAGGTGGGCCGGCAATCGCCGAGTCGACTTTCCATCATTTTGCCGATTACAACTGGGATAAAGGACGTGGCTGCCCAAGTTTTGTGTCTGAACTACCCGGTATAAGCCTTAAATCGAGTCCGCCAGCCATGGCCTCAGTGCATCGATACGTCCGTAATGTAGCGCTGTGGCTTGTCGGAAGATTGTAGGATTAAAGTTTGTAATGTAGTGGTAGACGCAGTCGGCTTTGACATCAGGCAAGAATTCTGCTGCATGTAGACTTCGGTAAAACCCGCTCTGTTTTATGGTGCTTGTTAAGGCGTCATAGGCAGTGGCTCAGGCAGGGGTTCGTGGCGATCGAACAAGGGCAAGCCGCAGTCGTTGAGCTGGTGACATAGATAAACGATCGATGCCGGCCTTGATCTGAGTAAACACTCCATTCTCTGCCGAGTAACACAAATTCCGTGTCGTCTTAGATTAAGTACGAAGGTCTCCTGTCCCGAAGACTTATTACTTAACTTCGAACCGCAAGAAACGTCTGAAGGAGTTGACGATGCCGTTCGTACGCATTGATCTCATCAAAGGAAAGTCGGTCGACTACCGTCGTCATATCGGCGAGATCGTCTACGCCGCAATGGTGGAAGTGCTAAAAGCACCAGAAAATGACCGATTTCAGGTGATTACCGAGTACGACGAGGCCAACTTCGTCTTCGATCCAAGCTTCTTCGGAATTGAGCGGTCTTCTGACCTCGTTTTTGTCCAGATGGCGCTAGCTGAGGGTCGAACGTTGGAACAAAAACGTGGCTTCTACAAACAGCTGGCCGATGAAATGCATGCCAAGTTGGGCCTGCGACGGGAGGACATTTTCGTCAGCCTGATTGGCACCGGCCGCGACGACTGGTCGTTCGGAAACGGTGAAGCCTCTCTAATGGGATTGTGATCACGTAGTACTTGATAATCACGTCTAGATCGAACATTTGATAACGCTATTAATAACCTGCATAATTAATGTTGTGTCCTTTTTAGTAAACGGCCAGAACCCCTTTTAGTCATGTACGACAAGATACATTATCAGGCATACGTATCCTAAAGTAGATCCAGCTCACCTGATCGCATTGGCATTCTCAGCGCTAGGAACCGTTTTTATCAGCCTTAAGCATGGCTTGCCCCAATTGCAGTGGGGGCGCAAACGGGTTGCGCGGTCAACGTGTTGGCAAGACGGGCAAATGGCGGTCGTAGAGCTGAATCAGGATTTCGATCCATCCGATGTGGTAACAGCCGCAGCTATCACGCCTGTCGAATTGACGGATGCAGCGCAGTCGGGTCTGCCCGCCCCGCACAGCGCGGTGACGCGGCGGCTTTATGCGGCCGATTGGGGTGCATTTGTGGCCTGGTGCCGCCAGGAACATCAGACCGCTCTGCCGGCGACGCCGAGCTCCGTCGCGGCCTACCTCAGCAGCCTTTCCGCGTCCCTGGCGCCCGGCGCGCTTGGCCGACGTACTGCCGCCATCGCTGACCGGCATCGTCGCGCCTGCCATGCGTCGCCATGCACCGACATGGTCGTGGGGGATGTACTGCGTGCAGCGCGCGCTGCACGCAAATCCGACTCTGCACCGGCAAGCTCCCCAAAGGGAGCGAGATCCAGATCGCGCCCGCGCCGCCGGCGCCCGCACAGCAACGCGCTGCTTGAGCGGATGGCCGCCCGCTGTCCCAGCGACCTGGCTGGTCTGCGCGATCGCAGCCTGCTGCTGTTAACTGCGGCCGGTGTCAGCGGCGAGCGTCTGCTGGCACTCGACCGGGAGCATGTCCGCCTCGGCAGCCACCAGGTCGAGTTGGTATTGGTGATGCCGGACGGCGGGGCAGGCGAGGTGGTGGTCATCCACCGCGGTGCCCTGTCGACCACCTGTCCGGTGCGCGCTTTGGATCATTGGCTGAGCAGCTCCGACACCCGCTTCGGACCGCTGTTCCGCAAAGTGGACCGGTGGGGCAACGTCGAGCATCAACGGCTGCGGGCCGACGGCCTGCGTCGCATCTTCCAGCGCCGCGGCGTTGTCGGGCGACGCGCACGGCCAAACGCGGCCGACACGCCATGAGCACTGGCCTCAAACAGGTCCTGTCGGATCCACCGCTCCGCCTGCCCAGCACCGACTGGCTGCATTACCGCCTTTCCGTCGGCGGTCCGGGAGACACCGTGGCCACCTTTGCCGCGTCGGCACGCGATGCGGGCACCATCCCATGGCGGCTGGATCCGGAACGGCTCGAGGAGGATCTGTTTCACCAGTTGATCGCGCCGCCGGCGCCGCAGAAGCGCAGCCTCAGTGTGGAAGGGGCCCGGGCGCTGGCGCGTCAGCTGACTGAGGCAAGTGTTGCACGTCACGCGGCCGCCGTGGCGCGCGTCGGCATCAGCCCGGCCTGCCCGTTCGACCTGCACGCCCTGGTGCCGGTGCCGCCCGAGATCCTGCTGCTGGGTTCGGATGATCCTGCAGCGATCGCCTGGCTGTGGGCGAACTGGGGCACCACCGACGCGCTGCGCCACGTTGACCTGGAACCGGCCCCGCTGCTGCGGACACCGCGTCCGGCCGACACGGCTGAGTTGTGCTTCAGCTTCTGGTCGGCGGATTGGACACCGTGGCAGGTCTTCGCCGTGCTGCGGGCGCGGTGGCCGACGCTGCGCTTCGAGGTGCGTCCTACCTACGACAAGTCATGACCAGTCCGGTCGCGGGCGATGCGATGGCGATCGCGGCCGTCGACTGTTTGCCAGCGGATGGCTGGGAGGATCCGCCGCGGCGGCTGCCAGAAACGACGGCACCGGTGCTGTCGGTGGAAGGCTTCGAAGGGCCGCTTGACTGGCTGCTGGAGATGGCCCGCACGCGCAAGCTCGACTTGGCGCGGCTGTCGATCCTGGCGCTGGTCGAGGCCTTTGGGGAGGCGATGGACCGGGCGCTGATCCCCGGTGCGCCGGTCGCAGCACTAACCCGTTGGGCGGCCTGGACGGTGATGGCGGCTCAGTTGGCCGAGTTGCGGTCGCGGCTGATGCTGCCGGCCGATGCACCGGGCGCCTAGGCGGCGCGCGATGAAGCGGAGGGGCTGCGCCGGCAGTGGATCAGCCATTCCGAGTTGTCGGTGGCGGCTGACTGGCTCGAGCAGCAACCGCAGCTGGGACGCGACGTGTTTGCGCGTGGGCAGGCGGAGGTGGCATGGGAAGGCCAGGGCGCAAGACGCGCACTTGGCCTCACTGCTGACGACGACGAGATGCTCGACGCAGAGCTTGCAGATGACGCCGGTCGCGACGATCTGACGGCCCTGCTTAGGGCGTGCCTGGTAGCGCTGCGGCTGCCATCGTATGCGGACGTCTTCCAGCTGCAACGGTTGCCGTTCTGGACTGTCGCCGATGCTCGTGCCCGAATCACCCGGCTGTTGCCGGCGCAGACCAAGCCAGTATTGCTGAACTGGTTCCTGCCTGAGGATCGCGTAGAAGAGGCTGGGTCGTCTCAACCATTGCGACGCAAGGCGGCACTGGCCGCAACGCTGATTGCCAGCCTGGAGCTTGCACGCAGCGGGAGCCTAACATTGCAGCAGCGAGCATTCCTGCAGCCGATCAAGGTTGGAGAGGCCGGCCTGACGAAGAACTGGCATCAAGGTTCCGACTAGCCCTAGAATCAGGTCGGAGCGCGTCGCAACAGGGTAACCGCTGCGAGAACACCACAAGGCAGGATACTGGATCAGCGGTCCTTGAGTCGCTTTGGCATCCAGTAGTTCCGGATTTGTGGGATCACCAGCGGAATGTCGTGGTAGGCATCTCGTAGGAAGTCCTTGGTCTCTGATCCTGCGCGAGCCGGACCCAGCATGGGACTGCCATGTTCATCGAGGCAGTGGAGCAGGATCGGGAGCAGGAGGCCGTGCTCTGTGCGTTCCAAATCGCATAAGGTTTGCCACGCGTTGAGTCGCAGACGCATTGCCGAGAGAAACCCCATGCACCACGGGGCGGCGAGGACAGTGCCGTCATCCTTTCTCTTAAAGATCGGCGCATTCCTCTCCGGAGCCTGGGACAGTGTTTCACCGATCGTGTTGAACCTGTCGGCTATGGCCATCATGGCGGCGAGATGTTGGCCGGACGCAGAGCCGACAATTCCGTTAATCCCGAGCAGGTCGACGAACCACACGTCAGGCTGGATCGAGCACGGGCCGATAGCGATTGCCGTGAGGTATCCATCGAGCATGGAAACGCCGTCGACTTTCGGTGGCGGCTCGAGTTGCCGCAGCCAAATATCGAGTGTCTCCAGGTGCATGGCTTTCGGCGCGGCTGGTTCGCGCTTCTGCTTCATGCGGCGGCCGTTCGCGTGGCCTGTGCTGCCTTCCAAACCCACGGCAGCAATTCCCGCACGGCGTTGTTCTTCGTCTGGCCGGAAACCATTCGGTCCAGCACGTCGGCCAGGTAGGCGTGTGGATCCAGATCGTGCAGCTTGGCTGTGTTGATCAACGACGCCAGCACCGCCCAGCTTTGGCCGCCGCTGGCCGCTCCGGCAAACAAGGCGTTTTTCCGCCCCAGGGCGATCGGCCTGATCGTCCTCTCGACGGTGTTGTTATCCACTTCAACCCGGCCATCTCTCAGGAACATCGTCAGCCCGTCCCAATGGCCAAGCGTGTAGCGGATGGCCCGCGCCAGCGGCGCCTTGACGGAGATCTCCGCCAGACGGTCCATCAGCCAAGGCTTGAGGATATCGAACAATAGCCTGGTTTCCGCCTGTCGGATCGCCACTCGTTCGCGGGCGCTGGTGCCGCGGATGCGTGCCTCGATCGCATAGATGGCTGCAAACCGCGCGAGTGCTGCCGCGGCCACCGGCGACCCCGTTGCCTTGTGCACCTCGAAAAACCGTCGGCGCGCGTGCGCCAGGCAGAACGCCAGCGTGATGGCGCCACCGCTACGCTCAGGCCGTGCCAGCGCGGCATAGCCGCCATAGGCGTCAACCTGCAGCACCCCGTTGAACCCGAGCAGATGCTCGGCGACATGGCGGCCTTTGCGATCCTCGGCAAACAGGTAGACCACGGCAGGCGGCGCCGGGCCCTGCCAGGGTCGATCGTCCGTGGCATATGACCAGAGCCGGGCGATCCGTGTCCGGGTCCGGTTACGATCCAGCACCGGCAGCGGCGTATCGTCGCAGAACACCTTCGGCGCAGCGAGCACTGTGGCGACCAGCAACTCGTGCAGCGGCTTGAGCCACCAGGCCGCGCGGCTCACCCAATGCACCAGCGTCGAGCGATCCAATTTGATGCCATGCCCGGCCAGCATCTGGGTCTGCCGATACAGTGGCAAATGCCAGGCAAACTTGGAGACCACGATGTGCGCCAGCAGGGCCGTGGTCGGCAGTCCGCCATCAAGTGGGCGTGGCGGTGCGCTGGCTTGCACGATGGCTCCGGCGCAAGCCCGGCAGCCATAACGTGGCCTGCGGATCCTGCGGACGCGGATCAGCGCCGGAACGATATCGAGCATCTCGCTGATATCCTCCCCGACCAGGTGAAGTTTGCCCTGACAACATGGACACGCCGTGACCGTCGGCTCGATGATGATCTCGTCGCGCGGCAGATGAGTAGGCAGGTGGCCGATATTGCGTGTGGACCTGGGCCGTGTCCACTGATCCAGACTCCGCGGCTGGATCAGCTTTGGCAGCTCGACCGGGGCCGTGGAGAGATCACCTAGACCCAGCAATAGCTGATCAGATACCGGTTCCAGCTTCTCTGACCGCGCACCATACAGCGCACGCTTGAGCGTCTCGACCAGCGCGCGCAGGCTGGTATTCTCCTCGCGCAGTCCCGTCACCAGCGCGATCAGCGCATCAGGTTCTCGTGTCAGGGTTTCAGCAGCGGGCACGCCTGCAGCGTACCAAACTTATACGCCATTTCGCGAGAACGATCATGCACTGGCCTGCAGATTTTCCATCGTCGCCGCTGGGCGCATGGCAATTTCTGTCCAGTCCAACCCGGCGAACAGCATGCTGAGCTGACCCGTGCTCAAGGTGATGGATCCGTCGCGAACCGGAGGCCAGGTGAAGTTCTTGGCCTCGAGGCGCTTGGTCACCAGACACAGGCCCGAGCCATCCCAGATCAGCAGCTTGATCCGGTCCGCACGCTTGGCCCGGAACACGAAAATATCGCCCGCAAACGCATCCATTGCCAGCGCCTGGGTCACCAGCACCGCCAGGCCGTCCATGCCCTTGCGGAAATCTACCGGTTTGGCAGCAACCACGATCCGCAACCCCGGACGGGTTGGAATGCCCAGGATCAACGGATCTGGCCGATGATGGTCAGGACCTGGCGTAACGCCTCGAAATCAACGGCGCCGCGGACCCGCACACGTGCTCGACCGATCTCGACCTCGATCCATCCTGGCGGATCGGACGGCGCCGAGGCCGCCGACCTGGTCGCTGATACAGGCGATACAGGTGCTGCGGGGTCGTCGCAGCGAACAGGAACGAACGTCGTCCCAACCTGCCCAGGCGATTGGTGCATGGCTTGCCGCCGCCACGTCTGCAGCAATCCCCGGTTCAGATCGTGACGTCGTGCAACCTCCGAGACCTGCGCACCAGGCGTCAGGCTCTCCATCAGGATCTGGGCTTTCTCCGCCGCTGTCCAACGCCGACGGCGAACAGTGCCGGTGATGACCTCGATCCGACGATAGACATCTCCCTGATGCCTGCTCTGATCACTGCCTTGATGCCTGTCACTATCCAACGAATTGCCCGCCCTCATGCCAGGACAGTGTCACTCATCTCAATGTCATACCGCGAGGTGGGGTCCTCGCATCGGTTACGCAACAGGAGTGGTTATGCAGATCTCCGAGGTCACGGATCATTCGAATGCCCAGACCCGGCCGCAGGGCAAAGTGCGTCTTCCCCGTAAGCTCGGGACGATCCCGGTGACGGTACGGCTGGATCCACCCCGCTACGACCGGTTAAAACGGCTGGTGCTGCGCTATACGACAACCGGACAGCACATCATCCAGACAGCGCTTGAGCGCAGCATGGTGACCCTGGAACGGGAGCAGACGCTCAGGGTCGAGATCGCCGGGCAGAGCATGCTGTTCGAGCCAGCGGTCGACAGCCAAGCCAGCATCGTCCGTAAGCCGCGACAGGACAGCTTCGCCTTCGTGCGACCGGAACCGACGGTGGCACTGACCTACCGGGCGAGCGTGCCGATGCATCGCTGGCTGCACCAGCGATCGGTCGAAACCGGCCAGACCATCCAGGAGATCATCAATGATGCGATGAAGGCAGCCAGAGGCGAGGGCTAGCTTTCATGTGCAGGCAGCTTGTCAAAATACCGAACTTTAATTCCCTTGAGGCAACGCTCCACCCGTCATTGAAAGTCTGCCTAAAGCATCAGGCTCGCGGATAACGGCGAGAACTGCTGCTGCAGTATCGTCACAGTCAGTAGGGTCGAGCCCCCCTGATTGTCATCGTGGAGATGAAAATCTCCTTCACGCTGGAGCTGCTGTTGCAGGCCAAAGACCGTTTGGCGCAGTCAGGTCGGGATCGGCAGTGTAGCGCACAGTTTTCGGTTGCCTACGCCACGCATAGCAGCCGCTGGCACTCACATACAGCGCTGTGCATATGAGATAAATCGGGTAGACCTGCCGGTTATCCCCAATGAAGCAGAACCTCCTCTCGCTGGGATCGAGCTTGTACCGCTGGCTCATTTAAGAGCGTTGCGTTTCATCAGCGCGTTCTTAAGCTCATGGGGAAGCCGACGGATATCCAGCTGATCGGCAGACGTTATGAACTCGGAAGATGCCATAGTGAACCCGAATGATATATTTACGAATCTATCTTAAGGCCCCCAAAACCTGCAATATCAATGATTAAGAAGCAAACCGGCCTCGACTTCGACTAGCGGAAGTCAAGTTGACGCCGTCAACCAAACCCTCTTCCGTTCGAAGTCGTATGTCAACAAACGGCGCATTCTGCCCGTCATTATCACACCATGCACTTTCAGAAAGGAATTTGAGACCTTCAATAAAGTTCAGAAAGATCATTTCAGAGAGAATAGTTTTCTGCATCTTAGGCGCTAGTGTTGTTGACTATCCTCGCTAGCTCGCTTTCGCAACGCCGTCTGGCATCATGGGTCAAGCGGTTCCATGATTTGATCCCGCCCTCTTGAACGTCGCCCGCCGCACCCACAGTTCGATATTTATTGAAACAGAAGGATGATCCCCATGGCACAGCTCTCGGGCAAGGTTGCGCTAGTCACCGGCGCGTCAAAGGGTATCGGCGCCGCCATAGCAGAGGCGCTTGCCGCCGCCGGTGCCGCGGTTGCAGTGAACTACTCTTCAAGCCGCGAGGGCGCTGAAGCAGTCGTTGCGCGCATTGAGGAGGCGGGCGGTCGCGCGGTTGCCGTCGGCGGTGACGTCGGAAAGCCGGGCGAAGCAAAGCGCCTTGTGTCTGAGGCGGCGTTGGCATTTGGCGGTCCAGTCACCGTCCTGGTGAACAATGCCGGGGTATACAAGATGGCACCGCTCGCCGAGATTGCCGAGGAGGAGTATCGGCGCCACTTCGACACCAACGTCTGGGGCCTGCTCGCTGCCAGCCAAGCTGTTGCAGCGCAGATCGACGGGCAAGCTGGAAGCATCATCAACATTTCTTCGGTGGTCGCCCGCGGCACTTTCCCCGGCACGGCAGTGTATGCCGGGACTAAAGGCGCGGTGAATACGATCAGTGGCGTGCTCGCAAAGGAGCTTGGCCCCCAGGGCATACGGGTGAACTCGCTCAGCCCTGGCCTAGTCGCCACCGAAGGCACTCGCACCGCCGGCATTATTGGCAGCGAAATGGAGCAGGGGGTCGTGGCTACCACGCCGCTTGGCCGTGTCGGCCAACCGGATGACATCGCCGCGGTTGCGGTATTCCTCGCGTCCGCCGAAGCACGCTGGGTGACCGGGCAAATCATTGAGGCATCCGGCGGCGCCTAATCTGTCTACACGCGGCGGCGAGATCCGCCGCCGCCTTCACTGCATCGGCAGCAGCTTAACGGGCTAAACGATTCAGCACAATCCTCGGTGCCTACACATGTAAGACTGTTGGCCATGTCTGAGGCGACGGAATGGTTTATGTGGTTGGTTCCGAGATGTGGTGAGGCCGATTAAATCCGAACATCTCAGGCTTTGTTGTTCATGCCCGGTAGACAGCCTCGGAAAGTGTTCTCCAGCAAAGAGCTTTCAGATGCTGGCCAGCAGTTTACAACGCAGCGCTCGTAGGGGTGCCCAGTTTCTATCGCGCGAGCGATACACAAGGTAGTAGGCAAACTTGCTCACTACCTTTGAGGCTTGGAAAGCCGGAACAAGGCGGCCTGACGCGTATAAGCCTCAACCAGCGCCTGTACGCCGATTGAAACGCCCATTCCAGCCGCAGCCGCCTCAAAAACGATCTGGGCATTGTCATGGCGTTGGTGCATGGACCGGTCGGCTGACGCGGCTCTCCTGGCCTGATAGAGGTCTGGGATGCCCTTCAAGCACAACGCGTTCCGCCGCCACCACATCCCGAAGGCCCGTCGCCGGGTCATGAACTGGGCAGCCTATGAGGCTGGTCTGCGGCAACGTGGTGATTTGACGTTGTGGCTGGACACGGCGGCCTTGTCTGGATGGCATGCCCCGCGCCGGACGACACCAGGCGGTCAACCGGTCTATGCCGAGGTGGCGATCGAGCTGGTGCTGACCCTGCGATTGGTCTTCCATCTGGCTCTACGCCAGGCAGAAGGTTTCGCGCGCTCGGTTCTGCGCCTGCTCGGACTGGATCTTTGCGTGCCTGATCATTCGACCTTGAGCCGTCGGGGGCGCGCCTTTGCCGGACGTCAACCGCGTGCCGCCCGGCGTGACGAGCCCGTTCATGTCGTGTTGGACAGCACGGGCCTGCAGGTCTTCGGGCAGGGCGAGTGGGATGCCGAGAAGCATGGCTGCACACCCAGGCAATGGCGAAAGCTGCATCTGGCCGTCAATGCCGAGACTGGCGAAATCGTGGCGCACAACCTGACGGACAAGGATACCGGCGACATATCAGAAGTCGCGGGGCTGCTGGCAACGGTGGAGGGGAAGATCGCCAGCGTGATCGCCGACGGCGCCTATGATGGCACGTCCGTGTATGACGCTGCTGCTGCACGCCAGCATAACCCGCCACCTCATATCGTCATCCCGCCAAGAGCATCTTCGGTCATCAAAGCTGACGCCGACACCGAGACCGTTCGCAATCGTCATGTCCGGGACATTACCGAGAAGGGACGCATGGCCTGGCAGAAAGCCAATGGTTACGGCAGACGCAGCATCGTGGAGACGACGATCGGTCGTTACAAACACATCATCGGTCCGAAGCTCAGAGCGCGGTCGACCGCCGGTCAGAACGCTGAGGTTGCCATCGCCATCTGTGCCCTCAACCAAATGATCCGGATCGCCAAGCCCATCTCCGTTCCCACCGTCTGAAGCGATCACCGGGTAGGGCAAGCTCTTGCCTCCCGCCCGGTCCACGCAACAACGCCTCGTAGGCCGGCGAGTTCATGACCCGGCAACAGGCCTTCGGGATGTGGTGGCGGCGGGCCGCGTTGTGCTTGAAGGGCATCCCAGCCATCTACTAGCTCACGAAAGTCGCGTCAGCCGGATGGTCCATGCACCAATGCCCCATGCTCAAGCATGCCGCAGTCGCCAGTTCACAATAGCCTTTAAACAGCTCGTGCGGCTCGACTGCCGGCAACCATCCCCGATTGGAGCGCACAATGTAGGTCAGCTGGATAGGCAAAGATCAATTGGTCGGCATTGCCTGAGGTCTTGATCGCCGCATCAAAGCCGACCAAAAAGGCCATTTCCTCGCGTTCTGAAATATAAACAGGTGACGGCGAGACTTTGACAACCCAGTTGATCCAGACGCGAACCGCCAGACCGTGCATCCAAGTGACGGACTGAAGGATTAGAGGAGTTTTGGTAGCCCGGGATGTTTTCATAAAGCTATTCTCTGATCGAGGGAATTCTACGTACTATTATTAGCTGCCTTCAAAATATAAAAGGAGTGACTTCAACCATATTGCGATGCTCCCGCTTCGATTCACTTTTCACTAGCGTTCTTTGGTCACGGCATTGATACTTCAACGCACTTCAGCTTGTCGGCGCGCTTCCAGCATTCGGCAGCGACAGTTCCATTGCTGGTGCCGGTAATCATGAAATATTGCAAGAATCGGCGCATCGCATCAATACCTCCTGTTTTCCTGATCTAAGTCCTACGCGCTGAGCTTTGTGTTTGGTCAAGTTGAGAGTTTTTAGGCTGGATTAGACATCCTCAGATGACTCAAACCTTTAGGCTTTTTGTTGATGATTCTGCTAGCACTCAAATAGTAAGGGCGCGCCGCTCAGCATCGGCCCTGGAGATCAACACAGGCTTTCGGCCTTATACACATGTCGTTTTAAACTCCGCGGCGACTGGACCTTCCGATGTGGAACACGACATATGCATCAGCGGTCAAGTTGTTAATTCCCAATCTTCAAGGTGTTTGCCAAGGCTGCGTTTGCCTATACGTCCAGCAATCCTTATCAGGATGCTTACAATAGTCATTCTCGTCCGTTACTTGCGTTAGGATCACTCAGAATTCTCTTGTATATCATGCTATGCTTTATAACGACAGACCGGCCAGCCTATAGTTTTAACCTAATACTCAGACGTTTAAATAGAGCCAGAGGCTAGACCACATGTTCGCCTGAGACAGGGCGACCCGTTTCACAATATGCAGGTTGTCGAGGGTTGTGCTGGATCGTTCAGCGCAGAGCCTCATGCGTAGGGAGACGGGTCTTGGAAAAGCTTATCACCTACGTCGGGCTTGATGTTCACAAAGAGACAATCGCCGTGGCGCTTGCAGACGAGGGCAAGCGGGGAGATGTGCGTGAGCATGGCACGATCGCCAACACCGCTGCTGCTCTGACAAAATTGGTGAACAAGCTTGCAAAAGATGGTCGTGAGCTGAAGTTCTGCTACGAGGCCGGGCCATGCGGTTACGGTATCCAGCGTCAGCTGAGTGTGGCCGGGCACGAATGTATTGTCGTTGCACCCTCGCTGATCCCGATCAAGGCAGGCGACCGGATCAAGACGGACCGGCGGGACGCGATCAACCTCGCCAAGTTGCACCGGGCTGGCGAGTTGACGCCGGTCTGGATCCCCGATCAGGCGCACGAAGCTGTCCGCGATCTCGTGCGTGCCCGTTTGGCGGCTGTGCGCAGCTTACGCCAGGCTCGTCAGCAGTTGTCCGGGTTTCTGCTACGGCACAGCCTGCATTATAGCCGCCCGGCCTGGACGCTGATGCACAGACGCTGGCTGGCGGAGCTGCGTTTCAAACAACCCGTGCATTATCTGGTCCTGGAAGATTGTCTTGCCGTCATCGAAGCAGCGACGGCACGGCGAGATCGTCTCGAGGCTCACATTCGGGCGGCATTGGCGGACTGGTCGCTCGGCCCGGTCGTGCGCGCCTTGCAGGCTCTGCGTGGCGTCGCCCTGGTGGCAGCGGCAACCTTGGTGGCCGAGCTTGGCGACATGACGCGCTTTACCAACCCGCGCCAGCTCATGGCCTACCTGGGTCTGGTGCCATCGGAACATTCGAGCGGCGGCAAACGGCGCCAGGGAGGGATAACCAAAGCGGGCAACGGTGCAGCACGACGGATGCTGATCGAGGCTGCATGGACCTACCGGTTCCCGGCCCGGATCAGCCGGGATCTGCTGTTGCGGCAGGAAGGCGTGTCCGGGCCCATCCGCGAAACGGCGTGGAAGGCCCAGACCCGACTATGCGGGCGCTATCGCAAACTCTCTCATACCGGCAAGTCGGCAAAGATCGTGACCACGGCAATCGCACGTGAATTGAGTGGTTTTGTTTGGGCGATTGCCAAGCATGTCGAGGCTGCCGCCGCCTGATCTGTTTTATCTGATTGAACACGACGGTAAGGAGAACAGCAGCACCTCGATGCATCCAAAGCTGGGCAGGGCTGGAGGCACGGTCACGGCCAGGAGAACCCTCGGAAACATCTACAGCCGGATTTTTGTCCGACGCTGGTTTTCTAGACAGAGGACGCTCCGCGACGTATCCCCGGTCCGGCGGTAACCAACCCGCGTATCAGAGCATGATCAACCGTCGTTTCATGATCGTGCCTCCTGCCTTACCCAGCTGCGGCTATGCTGAACAGCCTGTCATACGGGCGCAGATTCACCATGCCTGCAGCTTGAAGTGGCGAACATTAGAGGTGTTTAGTCCCGGAGTGTGGTGATACGGCTTGAGTTTGAAGCGTTCAGGCTCTTCGGTCCAGATGCGGCAAACGTATTCGTACGGCGTAAGGCCTTTCAGGGTCTTGAGCCGACGAGCGTGGTTGTAGGCGCTCAGGAACAGTTCAAGGTGCGCCAGCAGCTGCTGATGGTCGGCGTAGTAGTATCGCTTGACGGTCGCGTCCTTGATGGTGCGGTTCATCCGTTCGACCTGGCCGTTGGTCCAGGGGTGGTTCGGCATGGTGAGCCTGTGCTCGATGCCGTGCTGGCGGCAGAGCCTGTCGAACAGATGCATGCTGAACTGCGCCGTGGGCCCAGAGCGGTAGCGCGGCGGATGGCAGAACTGGATGCCGTTGTCGGTCAGAACGGTGTGGATGCGATACGGAACGGCGTCGATCACGGCATCCAGAAACGCCACTGCGCTTTGTCGGTCTGCTGTCTGCGCTAGATGCGCGATAGCGAACTTCGAGGTCCGGTCAATGGCAACGAACCGATACAGCTTGCCCTCGCCGGTACGTACCTCGGCAATATCGACGTGGAAAAAGCCGATCGGGTAGATCTTGAACTTCCGCTTGCCGGGTTTGTCGCCCTCAACGTCGGGCAGACGAGTTCAGCGGCAAGTGACCGCTGAACCATGGCGCTGCAGGCAGCGGTGCAGGCTGGATCGCGTCAGATGGGGTAGCGACGGCTGCAGGGCATTCAGACAGTCGTCGAGCGGCAGTAGGGTGTGGCGCCGAAACGCCACCACCGCAGCCTCCTCTCCCAGCGTCAGCGTCGACGACCGGATCTCCTTGGGGCCCATGGCGGCGTCATGCACGTGATCCCGCTTACGCCATTTCTGGATCGTCGTGGGGCTGACCCCGTAACGAGCCGCCAGCGTCCTTACGCTCTCTTCACCACCCTGGATCGCGAGACGTACCGCCGCTGTCGTGCGGGCGCAGCCGTGTAGAAACTGTCCCATATCTATCTCGTGCAGCCTGATGATCCGTATCACCACACTCCGGGACTAAACACCTCTAATGTTCGCCACTTCAAGCTGCAGGCATGGTGAATCTGCGCCCGTATGACAGGCTGTTCAGCATAGCCGCAGCTGGGTAAGGCAGGAGGCACGATCATGAAACGACGGTTGATCATGCTCTGATACGCGGGTTGGTTACCGCCGGACCGGGGATACGTCGCGGAGCGTCCTCTGTCTAGAAAACCAGCGTCGGACAAAAATCCGGCTGTAGATGTTTCCGAGGGTTCTCCTGGCCGTGACCGTGCCTCCAGCCCTGCCCAGCTTTGGATGCATCGAGGTGCTGCTGTTCTCCTTACCGTCGTGTTCAATCAGATAAAACAGATCAGGCGGCGGCAGCCTCGACATGCTTGGCAATCGCCCAAACAAAACCACTCAATTCACGTGCGATTGCCGTGGTCACGATCTTTGCCGACTTGCCGGTATGAGAGAGTTTGCGATAGCGCCCGCATAGTCGGGTCTGGGCCTTCCACGCCGTTTCGCGGATGGGCCCGGACACGCCTTCCTGCCGCAACAGCAGATCCCGGCTGATCCGGGCCGGGAACCGGTAGGTCCATGCAGCCTCGATCAGCATCCGTCGTGCTGCACCGTTGCCCGCTTTGGTTATCCCTCCCTGGCGCCGTTTGCCGCCGCTCGAATGTTCCGATGGCACCAGACCCAGGTAGGCCATGAGCTGGCGCGGGTTGGTAAAGCGCGTCATGTCGCCAAGCTCGGCCACCAAGGTTGCCGCTGCCACCAGGGCGACGCCACGCAGAGCCTGCAAGGCGCGCACGACCGGGCCGAGCGACCAGTCCGCCAATGCCGCCCGAATGTGAGCCTCGAGACGATCTCGCCGTGCCGTCGCTGCTTCGATGACGGCAAGACAATCTTCCAGGACCAGATAATGCACGGGTTGTTTGAAACGCAGCTCCGCCAGCCAGCGTCTGTGCATCAGCGTCCAGGCCGGGCGGCTATAATGCAGGCTGTGCCGTAGCAGAAACCCGGACAACTGCTGACGAGCCTGGCGTAAGCTGCGCACAGCCGCCAAACGGGCACGCACGAGATCGCGGACAGCTTCGTGCGCCTGATCGGGGATCCAGACCGGCGTCAACTCGCCAGCCCGGTGCAACTTGGCGAGGTTGATCGCGTCCCGCCGGTCCGTCTTGATCCGGTCGCCTGCCTTGATCGGGATCAGCGAGGGTGCAACGACAATACATTCGTGCCCGGCCACACTCAGCTGACGCTGGATACCGTAACCGCATGGCCCGGCCTCGTAGCAGAACTTCAGCTCACGACCATCTTTTGCAAGCTTGTTCACCAATTTTGTCAGAGCAGCAGCGGTGTTGGCGATCGTGCCATGCTCACGCACATCTCCCCGCTTGCCCTCGTCTGCAAGCGCCACGGCGATTGTCTGCGTGTTCCGGCTGATCCTGATCACTGATTCCGTTTGATGGTGATCATTGAATCCGTTCGATCTCGATCATGCATTCCGTTTGATGGCGATCATCGGTTCCGGTGATCCTGATCATGCTGGAGATGACGATGCCGGTCGGCTGCCGCTGACAGTCTTCAACCGAGGGTAGTGTCGACCTGTTGCCGGGGAGCAAGGGGTCGGGATGCCAGGCGAGAGAGTGTCGATGCGCAAGATACGCGAGCTTCTGCGGCTGCGGTTGGAACAGCGGCTGCCGCAGCGAACGATCGGACTGAGCCTGCGGCTGGGCCAGGGAACGATCAGTGATTACCTGGGCCGGGCCCATCGTGCTGGCCTGGATTGGCCATTACCGGATGACATGGACGACACGCAGCTTGAGGCGCTGCTGTTTCCGCCACTGCCGGATGTGCCGCTGGATCAGCGGCCGGTGCCAGACTGGGCGGCGGTTCACCGCGATTTGCGCCGGCCAAACATGACGCTGGCCCTGTTATGGGAAGAATACCGCGCAGGATCGGCTCACGCGTTTGGCTACTCGTGGTTTTGTGATCTCTATCGCGCGTGGGCCGGACGGTTGAAACCGACGCTGCGCCAGGTGCACACGGCCGGCGAAAAGCTGTTCGTCGACTTCGCCGGTCAGAGCATGTCCGTCATCGACGGGGCAAGCGGGGAGAAGCATCAGGCCGAAATCTTCGTGGCTGTGCTGGGGGCGTCGAGTTTTGTCTACGTGGAGGCGACCTGGAGCCAGACGCTGCCGGACTGGATTTCGGCTCATGTCAACGCTCTGGCCTTCTTTGGCGGCGTGCCGCACCAGATCGTCAGCGACAATCTCAAGGCCGGCGTCACCAGGGCCTGTTTCTTTGAGCCGACGATCAATCGCACCTACGCCGAGATGGCGGCGCATTATCGCAGTGCGGTCATTCCGGCCCGGCCCTACAAGCCGCGCGACAAGGCCAAGGTCGAAGTCGGCGTGCAGGTGGTCCAGCGCTGGGTTCTGGCCCAGCTCCGTAACCGGCAGTTCTTCTCGCTGGCCGATCTCAACTTGGCGATCCGTGAGCTGGTCGAGCAGATCAACGACCGGCCGATGCGCGGCTGGGGCACGACGCGCCGTGCCCTGTATGAACAGCTCGATCGTCCGGCCCTGCTGGCGTTGCCAGAAGTGCCTTACGAGTATGCGGACTGGCGGTACTGCCGGGTTAATCTCGATTATCACATCGAGATCGCCCGGCATTTCTATTCGGTGCCGTTCCGGCTGGTCCGTCAGCCTGTGGAGGCACGCATCACAACCAGGACGGTGGAGATTTTCCACCGCGGCAGCCTCGTGGCCACGCATCTTCGCAGCGTGCGCCAGCATCAGCCAAGCACGGTGAGCGACCACATGCCGAGCACGCACCGGCGCTACCGCGACTGGACCCATGAGCGGATCACACGCGAGGCGATGGCAACCGGCGACGATACCGCGGCTCTGATCGAGATCGTGCTGCGCTCGCGGCCACATCCCGAACAGGGTTTGCGCTCCTGCATCGGTATCCTCGGCCTGCGTGGCCGTTACGGCCCGGAACGGGTGGACGCTGCCTGTGCCAAGGCCCTGGCACTCGGCACCCGCTCCTACGGCTCTGTCGCCGCGATCCTGAAGAATGCCCAGGAGAAAAAGTCCGCCATCACTGACCAGCCCAGCCTGATGCACGAGAACATTCGCGGTCCTGGCTACTATCATTGAAAGGAAAGACAATGCTGATCCATCCCATGGTGGACCGTCTGCGCGATCTTGGCCTGGCCGCGATGGCCGACGCATTCATCGAAATGAGCCGCCAAAGTGCGGCCGATGATCTGTCGCGCGAAGACTGGCTCGGCCTGCTGGTCGATCGCGAGGTGACCGCGCGAGACAACAAGCGGCTCGGCCGGCGGCTCAGCCATGCCCGGTTGCGCCAGAATGCGGTGGTCGAGGACACTGATCTGCGCACGCCCCGCGGGCTCGATCGTGGCCTGTTCCAGAGCCTGGCGGCCTGCGGTTGGATCCGCGACAGCCAGCATCTGCTGATCGTCGGCCCGACCGGCGTGGGTAAATCCTGGCTGGCCTGTGCGCTGGGACACAAAGCCTGCCGGGAAGGTTACGCTGTGCTCTACCGCCGTGCGCCGCGGCTGTTTGCCGACATCGCCACGGCGCGTGGCGAAGGGCGCCTGCCGCGCCTGATGCGGACAATCGAGCGCACACGCCTGCTCATCATCGACGATTGGGGCCCGGAGCCGCTGTCGGCTGAACAGCGTCGCGACCTGATGGAGATCGTCGATGACCGCGATGGGAAAGGCTCGTTGCTGATCACCAGCCAGGTCCCAACGAGCCGCTGGCACGAGATCATTGGCGATCCCACTCTGGGCGATGCAATTCTCGACCGCATCATTCACCGGTCCCATCGCATCGAGCTGAAAGGCGAAAGTCTGCGCAAGCGCCAGGTCCTGAACACGGCAGAAGGCTTGACGAGCGCCAAGGAGAAGTGAGACCTGTTCAACCGTCAGTGGTAGCTCACCGGCACCACGTCATGCTGTCCGCCATGCCCTCCCCAGGCAGGGTGAACACCGTGATCCGGATCACCATGAACGGTGATCACGATCAGCTGGAATGGCTGATCAGCATCAACGGAATACGCAGATTGTCTCTTTGTGAACATCAAGCCCGACGTAGGTGATAAGCTTTTCCAAGACCCGTCTCCCTATGCATGAGGCTCTGCGCTGAACGATCCAGCACAACCCTCGACAACCTGCATATTGTGAGACGGGTCGCCCTGTCTCAGGCGAACATGTGGTCTAGTTCAACTGTATTGCAGCAGCTCGCATGCCACGTGGTGTTGGTGCATGGACCGGTCGGCTGACGCGGTTCTCCTGGCCTGATAAAGGTCTGGGATGCCCTTCAAGCACAACGCGTCTCCCCGCCACCACATCCCGAAAGCCCTTCGCCGGGTCATGAACTGGCCGGCTTATGGGGCTGGTCTGCGGCTGCGTGGCTGGATGGCATGCCCCGCGCCGGATGACACGAGGCGGTCAGCCGGTCTACGCCGAGGTTGCGATCGAGCTGGTGCTGACTCTGCGGCTGGTCTTCCATCTGGCTCTACGTCAGGTCGAAGGTTTCGCGCGCTCGGTCCTGCTCTTGCTTGGGCTGGATCTACGCGTGCCTGACCATTCGACCTTGAGCCGGCGCGGCCGTGCCTTTCGGGACGTCAACCGCGTGCAGGACGGCGTGACGGGCCCGTTCAAGTCGTGCTGGACAGCACGGGCGTGCAGGTCTTCGGACAGGGTGAGTGGGATGCCGAGAAGCATGGCCGCCACACCTAGGCAGTGGCGCAAGCTGCATCTGGCCGTCAATGCAGAGACTGGCGAGATCGTGGCACACAGCCTGACCGACAAGGATACCGGCGATATCACCAAGGTTGCGGGGCTGCTGGCGACGGTGGAGGGGCATATTGGCAGCGTGATTGCCGATAGGGCCTATGATGGCGCGTTGGTCTACGACGCCGCTGCCGCACGCCAGTTCAACCCACCACCCGACATCATCATTCCTCCACGAGCTTCGTCGGTCGTCAATGGTGGAGACGGGGTCGATACCGTTCGCAATCGTCATGTTCGATACATCGCAGAGAAGGAGCGCATGGCCTGGCAGAAGGCTAATGGCTATGGCCGGCGCAGCATCGTGGAAACCACGATCGGTCGCTACAAATACATCATCGCCTCGAAACTCAGGGCACGGTCGACCACCGGTCAAAAAGGTGAGGTCGCCATCGCCATTCGCGCCCTCAACCAAATGATCCGGATCGCCAAGCCAATCTCCATTCCTGCCGTCTGACGCGATCACCGGGCAGGGCAAACTCTTGCCTCAAGCCCAATCCCTGCACCAACGCTATCGCCAGCGCAGATCGCCAGGACGTGGGCTTTGGAGATCATCGGGACGACCTCGAAATCGAAGCTGTCGAGGGTCTTGCCGGGTAGAAGTTGAGCCTCGGCGAGATGGCGTGCGAGGCGGTGGCGGTCGCGTTCGGCGATCTCGTGCTCGGCCAGCGCGGCGAGTAGCCCCGCCGCGGGGCGTTGGTGCACCGATCGAAGTGTTATCGAGATATCCCTTCCCGGTGCGCAGGATCAGTGCTGACGGACCGAGACGGGCTTGGTTGTTCGGATCATGCGATTGAAAACGCTGACGGCGATGGCGACTTCGCCCTGCTGGCGATCAGCTGATCTGGCTCGCAGCTTTGTGCCGATGCCGTGCTTGTAGCGGCCGATTGCGGTTTCCACGAGGCTGCGGCTTCCATAGCCGGTGACTGTTTGCCAGGCCATACGGCCTTTCTCGGCGACGTATTGGACATGACGGTCCCGGGCCGTCGAGGTATCAGCGTTGTCACCGCCGACCACCGAAGATGCACGCGGCGGGATGACGATGTCCGCTGGCGGATCGCGCTGGCGCAGGGATGCCGCCTGGTAGACGGACGCGCTGTCATAGGCGCCGTCGGCGATCACCCTGGCGATCGGTCCCTCCACCGTCGCGCCTCGGCATCTGTAGCAGGCATCTCGATGACCCGCTCCGCCTGCAGGTCGTCGAGGCAGGAGCAGAGGCTGATCAGTTCGGCATCGGCCCCCTGATCAGCATTGGCGGGTCTCTTCAGAACGACGGCAGCAACTCCGACTAGGGACGACATCGTGCCTGCTTTAAGAAACTCTCGGCGACTGGCGGCCATCACACCGATTCCCCGATCAGATCGTCGAGCAGCGACCACACGATGGCCTCGTGCGGAGCGAACGTCAGTTTCCAAAACACCGGCCGTCACATGTACGACCTTCATCTCATGACGAAGCAGGTGGGCCTTCGCGATCATGGCCTCACGACTGGACGCCCGCAGAACAACTGCATGGTCTGACAGTTCAGACAGCCGACTATCGATGGGAAGCATTGCTTCACCGACGGCCTGCGCGTCAGGCTTGGCGATTGCGATCGCGTCAACGCCGGTCAGGAAGGTGAAGATGCCAACGCCGGCACCGAGCAGGTCGCGGCGGGTGGTGCGGCCCATCAGATGCGCCCTCCTTCACGAAGGACGCGCTCGAGCGCGGTATAGGCCGCCTTCGTGCGGTCGTAGAAGTCTGCGGTCTCGCCGGCGGCGTGCGCCGTGCGTGCCAGACTGGCGAGCGAGGGCGCGACGACTGGAAGCTCATGAGCGGGCAGGTCGGCGACAGCCTCACGCAGGACGGCGAGCGACTTCTCGCGCATCGGCAGGGAGATGATGTTGCTGGGCGGCGGTCACAGCGTGGTAGCCTCAGGCATAGGGTGTCCCTACTCTGTTTGGGGTCAGGCACGGGCGGAGCGCAGTCCCGTTCGTGCCTACCTTGCCCAGCCGGTGAAGGCTGGACTCGCCGGGCTTAACCGCCCCGGCGCGGAAGGCTAGTATCTGGTCCAGACCCTGCGATGCGCGGCGACCTGGATCAGGCGAGCAATCTGGTTTTCGTCAGTTCTCCAGGCGGTGGCGGCGGTGCTGCACGTCGGCATCACGAGCCAGGAGCAGGGCGGTCTGAGCGTCACCGGCACGCGCGCAGGCCGATGCAGCGTCGCGCAGGAAGCGCTCAAGGGCTGCGAGGGCGAGCGGCGTGTAGGCCAGTGCATTTAGGGTCGCCGGCATTGGCGGGATGGCGATCGCGGGGTTCATACCGACGCTCCGTCCGTGTCCTGGCGGCGCTCGATGCCGTCCCATGGTGCTGTCAGCGCATCGATAGTCTGCCGGTCCTGCTTGGCCGCGTCGCGGAACCCGAAGCACCAGCCGATGACGAAGGTCGCCACCGCACCCACGAGCATGAGGAGGAGGCTGATCATCTCAGTTCGCCAGCGCTAGCAGAGCGGCCTTAGCGGCGAACGGCGCCTTGTGGGCCCGCAGAAAATGTCCGCTGCGGCGGTTCATGGTGCCGAAGGCCGCGCTACGGCGGCGGACGACGTAGCGATCCGACGAGATAGCCCGGTCGTGCCGGTCCTTGCGGCTGATGCGGTTGACCTCGCCTACGGCGGCCTTCGCTTCGCCGTAGGCCTTCCAAGCGTCGGCAATCTCGAAACGGGCGAGCTCGAGAGTACGAGCGGCCATCTGCCGGGCAACGCTCAGCGGGTCCTGCTTCGTCATGAGTGCAGCGACAAGGACGCTGGCCGGGCGGAACATCGGGATCGAGCGAAGCGGGTGGGCCGCTGCTTCGGGATGGCGGGTCTGGTAGGACATGAAGGTTTGCCTTGCCATCTAAAGTATCTTGAGATACTTATAGTGTCACCTTATATGAGATGCAACCTTTAATGGCGCCAGATATGGAAAGTGTCATGATAACAGCGGGTCAGATGAAGGCCGCCAGGGCCCTGCTTGGAATGTCAGGGGAGGGCCTGGCAGAACTGTCCGGCGTCAGTCTCGTGACAATCCGGCGGGCTGAAAGTGCGCGTGGTTTAGCCGGAATGATGCGGGCAAATGCTGACGCTATTCGTCGGGCGTTGAATGCCGCCGGTATTGAATTTATTCCTGAAAACGGCGGCGGTGCTGGGGTGCGGCTGCGGAAGCCTGGCGAGCAACATTGAATCAGCAAGGTCAAATTTGATGCGCTATTGGCTTCACGTGACTTATCAGTTCAGCATCAATGTCCGAGCTATCACTGCATGCCGGTAAGAGGTTCTGCAGGATCTGTTGCCCCTCGGCAGGTAACCCTTGAGCCTAAGCGCGCGCTGTAGCAGCTGCGCCTCCATCTACAACTTAGGAACCTACGCTTGAACTACCGCCAAGCAGCCAATCTGATGATCAAGAAGCACGGCAGAAATGCTAGACAGTTAGCAATGAAGCGGGCAGCTGAATTACGCGCCAAGGGTGAACTTGCCACCGCGGCCATATGGGTAAAGGTCAGCGATGAGGTCGCGGCACAGCAGGCTGCGCTGGATGGAGGGATAAGGGTTCTGATGGGACTATGAGGCCGTCAGCCACGCTGCCACTGCCGACTAGAAAGAGTCGACATGATCAGTGACCATGTCGACCAGCTGCCGTTCAACATCTCCGACCCAATGGTTGTTATCGCGCCTGAAGTTGCCGATCAGGCCTTTGCCGCCGGTGTCCAGTTCGCCCGTGCGCTGGCTGGTGCCGAAGAAGTAGCTTTCGTCTTGGCGCTGGGCGAGCAGGTGCTACTCATCCGCGATGCAATCATGGATGCCGGCTACCGGGCAACGAAAGCCCAGCTGGCAGGCGAGGCGTTCGGGGTCAAGTCCAAGACTGAATGGCGGCGGATCGTCAGTCCGGAACGGCCTGTGACGTGGGGGACGGCGTGACAGAAGCAGTCGATTACGCCGCCGCCATACGTGACGCCGACGCGATGCTCGACATGTCGCTGCAGACGATTCGTTTACCGCCGACAAGCTCAGCATGCAGGGAGATATGGGCTGTGCTGGGGTGGAAGCGGGAGAGATGATGGTGCAACCGAAGACGAAGCCTTAGAGCGCCTTTCAAAACCTCTTCTGCAGCGTGTTGAAGCAGATCAATGAGCAGGCGAGAGCGGTGAATGCGTGGTGGATATCGCTTCTGCGCTCGTAGCGCGTGACGAGCCGGCGGTAGCGGTTGATCCACGCGAAGGTCCGCTCGATGACCCACCTGTGTCGGCCCAGCTTCTGGCTGGTCTCGACGCCGCGCCGGGCGATGCGGGGTGAAATCCCACGGCGGCGGCAGGCCTGGCGGCAACGTCGGTGATCGTAGGCCTTGTCGGCGTGCAGCTTGTCCGGCCGGTGTCGTGCCCGGCCCGGCTTGCCGCCGATCGGCAGGATGCTGTCGAGCAGTTCCTCGAACGGCATGCTGTCGTTGGTGTTGGCGCCGGTCAGTATGAAGGCGAGCGGGATGCCGCTCCGGTCCGTGACGAGATGGCGTTTCGTGCCGAGCCTGCCTCGATCGGTCGGGTTTGGCCCTGTCTTGTCGCCCCCCTTTTTGCAGCCAGCGATGCGCTGTCCAGGCAGGCCCGGCTCCAGTCGATCCGGTCGGCCGCCCGCAGCCGACGCAGCAGTTCGCGGTGCAGTGCATCCCACACGCCCGCCTCTTGCCAATCCCGCAAGCGACGCCAGCACGTGATGCCCGAGCCGCACCCCACCTCAAGCGGTAGCATCTCCCACTGGATGCCGGTCCGTAGCACGAACAGGATCCCGGTCAGCGCCGCCCGATCCAGTACCCGCGGCCTACCGCCCCGCGGTCGTGGCGGAGGCACGGGCAGCAACGGCTCGATGATCGACCAGAGGGCGTCGGAGACGAGAGGAGAAGTGAGCTGCTGCCGGTTTCGTGGACACCGAGATTAGGGTGTTTCATGAGATTGGAGGGTGGGGATGGTACGGCGACAGTTCAGCCGAGAGTTCAAGCTGGAGGCGGTCCGGCTGGTCAAGGAGCGTGGTGTTTCGGTGGTGCAAGCCAGCCGAGACTTGGATGTCGGTGAAAACATCCTGCGGCGTTGGATCAAGGAGCTCACTGCGGATCCTGGGCAGGCCTTTCCGGGTCACGGCCAGGTCAAGCCCGAGCAGCAGGAGATCGATCGGCTGCGGCGTGAGGTCGCCAAGCTCAAGGCTGAGCGCGACATTCTAAAAAAAGCCGCGGCCTACTTCGCGAGGGAGTTGTTGTGAAGTTCGGCTTCATCGCGAAACATCGAGGGATCTGGCCGGTGCGGTGGCTTTGCGAGGCGCTCGATGTCTCGCGCAGTGGGTTTCATGCCTGGCTCTCCCGGTCGCCCAGTGCCCGGGCGCGCGGTGACGAGGTTCTCGGCGCCCAGATCAAGGCCAGCTTCGTCGGCAGTGACCGGACCTATGGCGCCCGGCGGGTCTGGCACGACGTGCTGGCCGAGGGGGCCGCATGCGGGCTGCACCGTGTCGAGCGGTTGATGCGTGAGCACGCCTTGCGGGCAAGGCCACGCCGCCGGGGTCTGCCTTCGGACAAGGGCACCCGGCACGAAGCGGCAGACAACGTGCTGGATCGCCAGTTCGACGCCACGACGCCAAACCAGAAGTGGATCGCCGACTTCACCTATCTCTGGACAGCCGAGGGCTGGCTCTACGTAGCGGCCGTCATCGACCTGTTTTCACGCCGCGTGGTGGGCTGGTCGATGAGCGCGACCATGACCGCCCAGCTCGTCGCGGATGCGCTGATGATGGCGATCTGGCGCCGCGGTAAACCAAACGCGCTGCTCCACCACTCGGATCAGGGAAGCCAATATAGCAGTGAGCAGTTTCAGAAGCTCCTAGTGGATCACGGCGTCACATGCAGCATGAGCCGGTCGGGTAACGTCTGGGACAATGCAGCGATGGAGAGCTTCTTCTCCTCGCTGAAAACCGAGCGGACAGCTCGCAAGGTGTATCGCACCCGGGACCAGGCCCGGGCTGACGTGTTCGATTACATCGAGCGGTTCTACAACCCGCGCCGACGCCACTCGACCATCGGATATCTGAGCCCTATGGAGTTCGAGCGTATCAAAGCGTCAGCTTAAGTTGTGTGTCCACAGAACCGGCAGCAGCTCACAATGAGCAGGCGGGAGCGGTGAATGCGTGGTGGATATCGCTTCTGCGCTCGTAGCGCGTGACGAGCCGGCGGTAGCGGTTGATCCACGCGAAGGTCCGCTCGATGACCCACCTGTGTCGGCCCAGCTTCTGGCTGGTCTCGACGCCGCGCCGGGCGATGCGGGGTGAGATCCCACGGCGGCGGCAGGCCTGGCGGCAACGTCGGTGATCGTAGGCCTTGTCGGCGTGCAGCTTGTCCGGCCGGTGTCGTGCCCGGCCCGGCTTGCCGCCGATCGGCAGGATGCTGTCGAGCAGTTCCTCGAACGGCATGCTGTCGTTGGTGTTGGCGCCGGTCAGTATGAAGGCGAGCGGGATGCCGCTCCGGTCCGTGACGAGATGGCGTTTCGTGCCGAGCCTGCGCCGATCGGTCGGGTTTGGCCCTGTCTTGTCGCCCCCCTTTTTGCAGCCAGCGATGCGCTGTCCAGGCAGGCCCGGCTCCAGTCGATCCGGTCGGCCGCCCGCAGCCGACGCAGCAGTTCGCGGTGCAGTGCATCCCACACGCCTGCCTCTTGCCAATCCCGCAAGCGACGCCAGCACGTGATGCCCGAGCCGCACCCCACCTCAAGCGGTAGCATCTCCTACTGGATGCCGGTCCGTAGCACGAACAGGATCCCGGTCAGCGCCGCCCGATCCGGTACCCGCGGCCTGCCGCCCCGCGGTCGTGGCGGAGGCACGGGCAGCAACGGCTCGATGATCGACCAGAGGGCGTCGGAGACGAGAGGAGAAGCCATGTCTCCTCATGAATCAGATCGCCGGGCAGTACAAGGTTTTGAAAGGCGCTCTAAGAGGCCTGAGCACCCATCATTTTCATCCTGACGGCCATGGTGGTGGCAGCGGCAATCCGAAAGTCACCATCCTGACGATGCGCCGCGTCCTCTGGTGAACCAGGACAAGCGGCCGTGGATCCGGTTTCTCGGCTGATGACTGTGCGATTTGTTCGTCCACGGTGAAATTGGCCACGGCATTCCATTGTCCGGTTGCGACGGCGAAGTAGAGCGCCAGACTCAACACCAGCATTAGGCGGGACAGGCGATCCGGTGTCTGCAATTGTTTCTGTTCGAGACCAAAGCCGCGCGACTGGAAATTGGCGAACATCGGCTCGATACCCCGGCGCGCGGCGCAGTCGCGGGTATTGAGATAACCGGGCTTGCCGGACATGGCGATGAACCATGGCTCGTCATGGCCAGGATCGTTGACGATGCCGATGCTCGTGGAGACGCGCCGGTGCGTCAGTTAAATGTTTTTCAGATATGGCCGTTTGCAGTCGGTATGCTGATCGAGGCAGGATTTGTGCCCGTCAATAAACACCGACAGGTTGCCCTTTATAAACCAGCATCCAATAGTGGCTCTGACTTAATGTTAGCGCGCCTGGCTACCCTCCGAGAAAAGGCTGCCTTGCTGGACACCTCAGAAATCCCCGATTTAACTGACATGTAGACTGCTCGCGTACGGACAGAACGCCCTTTGTGATGCAGACCAAGCCTAACTTAGACCTTGTTCAGAGAACTCGTCACACTCAACAACGACGCAAAACCGATCTGACAGGGTCGCGAGAGTTACAAAGTGCCACCGTATGGACGCTTTCGCGATGCGGTGGATGCGGATCGCATCAAGATTGCGCCAGAGCCCTTGCATGCTGTTTTTCACACGTGCCACGCTTGGCGCCGCGCAACGCTTCCGCTCCCCAGGCGTTTTGATAACTATACTGCGCAGAAGTTCTTGGAGCAACGCATGACCTCCGGGAACTTTTCGCTCAGCTGTTCGGTGGAAGGCGAAGCTATGCAGATTATCGCGCTCGAAGAACACATTGTGACACCTGAGATAATAGAGGCGTGGCGAACGCTAGACCCTAAGTGGCAGGATCTCAGCTTCAAAGGCGTGTCCAAGGGTGAGGTTGGGCGGCGGCTGATGGAGGTTGGCGCAGATCGATTAGCGGCGATGGACGCAAGCGGCGTTGACGTGCAAGTCCTCTCGTTGACTACGCCCGGCGTGCAGAACTTGAAAGTCAACGATGCCAGGCGTCTGCAGACGCAAGTCAATGACTTGCTCGCCGAGACCGTCCGGGCCTGCCCGGAACGTTTTCAGGCGTTTGCTACGCTCGCAACACCCGACCCGAAGGCGGCGGCGCTTGAGCTGGAGCGGGCGGTGACAAAACTTGGCATGAACGGCGCAATGCCGTTCGGCCGCACCCGCGAGAAGAACATGGACCATCCTGACTTCTGGCCTATCTATGAAGCGGCGGAGGCGCTCGGCGCGCCACTCTATATACACCCGCAATCACCACAGCCAACGGTACGCGCGGCCTATTACGATGACTTCGATACCCAGGTCAGCACGTTGTTCGCGATCGGCGGGATCGGCTGGCATTACGAAACTGGCATACAGGTCATTCGCCTAATCCTTTCGGGCGTGCTCGATCGTTATCCCAACTTGCAACTCATTCTTGGACATTGGGGGGAAGTAATCTTGTTCTATCTTGAACGAATCGATGACATAATGCGCACTTCTGCGAAGCTACCCCGGGCCTTGTCGGATTATGTCCGGGACCAAGTCCACGTTGCGCCGAGCGGAATATTCAGCCAGCGATATCTTCGCTGGGCAACGGAAGTCGTCGGCATCGATCGAATCCTGTTCTCTGTTGATTATCCATTTCTAACGGTGCCAGACGGGGGCGCGCGGCGTTTTCTCGATGAGGCAAATCTGAGTGACGCCGATCGTGTGAAGATAGCCAGCGGTAACTGGCGAAAGCTGGTTGCCGGCATCAAACGCTCCGCGACCTGATCCGGACTTTGGCTATTCAGGCTGCGTTGTTGCGTCGATCAAGCAGGAAGCAAGAGTTTGCCCTGCCCGGTGATCGCGTCAGACGGCGGGGACGGAGATTGGCTTGGCTATCTGGATCATTTGGTTGAGGGCGCGAATGGCGATGGCGACCTCAGCTTTCTGACCGGCGGTCGATCGTGCTCTGAGCTTCGGACCGATGATGTGTTTGTAGCGACCGATCGTCGTCTCCACGATGCTACGTCGACCATACCCATTGGCCTTCTGCCAGGCTGACCGGTTCTGTCAGCCCTCGCGCCAGTACGGATCTGTTGGCCGCTCGGTGGCTGACGTAGCGTCGCCAGCCGTGGCATTGGGCGGACATCGGGATGAACTGCGTGTGCTGTGGGTCTACGGCAGTGACGGAGCGGCCTGAAGTTACGGCTCGCGGCTACCGGCGGTTGCGGTGCCGAACCTGCGGGCGGCAGTTCAACGAGCGCAGCGGTGGCGTCCTCAACCGGACCTGCCTGCCCAGCGACATCATCGCCTTCGTGGTATTCTGCCGGCTGCGGTATCGGCTGACGCTTCGCGACCTGAGCGAGATCATGGCGCTGCGTGGGATCGAGGTCAGCTACGAGGCCGTGCGTGACTGGGAGGCAAAGCTGCTGCCGGCCATGGGCGATGAGCTGCGCAAACGCCGCCGCGGCACCGGACGGCAATCCGGCGCGAGCTGGTTGGTCGACGAGACCTACCTGAAGGTCCGCGGCCACTGGTGCTACCTCTACCGGGCGGTCGACCGGGACGGGAACCTGATCGACGCCATGTTGAGCGAGCATCGGGACATGAAGGCCGCCAAAGCGTTCTTCCGCTCGGCGCGGGCGGTTATGGGCCTGCGGCCGGACCGGGTGACGACGGACGGGCACGGCTCCTACCCACGGGCGATCCGCACTGTGCTAGGCAAGGCAGTCCGACACCGCACCAGCGCATACCTGAACAACCGTCTCGAACAGGACCATCGCGGCATCAAGGGCAGGATCCGATGTATGCGAGGCTCCAAAAACCACGATGCCGCCCACCGCTTCTGCCGAGAGCATGGCGAACTCCGCAACCTCCTTCGCCCTCGTCGCCGTCACAACCAGATCGTATCCGCCTCCCTCCGACGCTTCCGCTTCGCAAGGAGCGCTAAACTTGCGCTCGGGATCATGCAGAACGCGTGACCCCGTAGGCTGTTATGAGGAAAGCTTGGGACTCTGGCGCGAGTGCTGACAAAACCCGCGACCTGAAGGACCGCAGGCTGTAAGTCTTCCGCGGCCAGGCCGTTCCGGAGGTGCTGGCCGGCATGGTCGGCGGCATCGTGGACGCCGACCACGTGCGGGCGCACTAGGACGAGGCGCTGCGCCTGGTGGTGTCGGTCGGCTCCGGCCGCGCATCCGCGTCGGCCATGCTGCGCGGGCTGGCCGCCTACCCGCGGCAGAACGGGCTGGCCGTCGCCCTGCGGGAGATCGGCCGCGCGGAACGGAGCCTGTTCACGCTCGACTGGTTGCGCAGCGGCGAGTCGCGCCGGCGTGCCAACGCCGGGCTGAACAAGGGCGAGGCTCGCAACGCGCTGGCGCGGGCGGTATTCTTCCACCGCCTGGGCGAGCTGCGTGACCGCTCGTTCGAGAACCAGGCCTTTCGGGCGTCGGGGCTGAACCTGCTGGTTGCGGCCATCATCTTGTGGAACACGCGCTACCTGCAGGCCGCGTTCGACGCGCTCGCCGCCCGGGGCGCCGCGGTCCCGCCCGATCTGATGCGCCACGTGGCCCCGCTGGGATGGGAGCACATCAGCCTCACCGGCGACTACGTCTGGGCCGCTGACGCCCAGCCCGGCCCTGGCCTGCTCAGGCCGCTGCGGAAACGGCCGTCATTGCTGGCTGCGTAAGTTCCAGGTCCGTTTGCGGATTCCGATGAATGCGGCCACTGATTCCAATCGATGGTGGCCACCGATTCCAATCGAAGGCGCCCAGAGATTCCAATGATCCCGGCCGGGGTCGTCATCGACGTGGTTATGGGGTCAGGCGGTGACTTCGGCGTCAAGCATGATCGCCTTTGCGGCCTGTTTTCTGAGTGACTCCCCCTTCAGGATGAGGCGGTGGGCGTTGTGGACGAGGCGGTCGAGGATCGCATCGGCAATGGTCGGATCGCCGATGACCTCGTGCCAATGATCGACCGGAACCTGGCTGGTCACGATCGTCGAGCCTTTGCCATGACGGTCGTCCATGATCTCCAGCAGGTCGCGTCGCTGCTCGGCGCTGAGCGGCGTGAGACCCCAGTCATCCAGAATTAGGACCTGCACCCGGGCGATCGTCTTCAGCATGCGGGCATGGCGTCCGTCGCCACGGGCCAGTGCGAGAGCCTCGAGCATCCTGGGCATCCGGTAGTAGGCGACAGAGCGGTCGTCCCGGCAGGCCTTGTGGCCGAGCGCGTAGGCCAGCCACGACTTACCCACGCCGGTCGGCCCTAGAATCAGCAGGTTCTGCTTGCGGTCGATCCAGTCCCCAGCTGCAAGCTTTTGGAACAATGCCCGATCGAGTCCGCGTGCGCTGCGCAGGTCGACGTCCTCGACCACGGCCGCCTAGCGGAGCGCTGCGAAGCGCAGCCGGGCAACAAGTCGCTTGTTCTCCCGGTCGGTGCTCTCGCGATCGATCAGCAGTGCCAGCCGCTCCTCGAAGCTCAGTGCTGCAATGTCGGGCTGTCGTCGCTGGTCGTCGAACGCCTTGGCCATGCTGCCGAGGCCAAGGGCGATCAGGCGTTCCTGGGTTGGATGGGCAAGCATCGGGTTTTCCTTTGTCAGTGGTAGTAGCCGCGACCGCGGATGTTCTCGTGCAGCACGGGAGCGGTATCGGGGGCCGGATCCTCCTGGAATGCGCGGTCGAGGCCGTTGCGCAGGATTGAGGCGATCGAGCCGTAGCTGCGGGCACCGATACTGATGCCGCGTTGGCAGGCTGCCTCCAGGCGAGCGCTGCCATAGGTCTTGGCCAACTGTAGGATGCCGAGGCAGGCGCCGAAACCCTGCTCGGGATGCGGCTTGGCGCTCATGATCGTCTCGACCAGGGCGGTGGTGCCCGGACCGACCTCGGCAGCGAACACCTGGATCCGCGCCGGCGTCCAACTGGCGTAGCGGCGATGGGCGCTCGGCATGTGCTCAGGTGTTGTCGTGTGCCGCCGGCGCAGCGTCGACCGCAGATGCGCCGCGACCCGCTGGCCGGCGTGGAACACCTCGATCGTCGTATCGGTGATGCGGGCTTCGACCAGCTCGCGGATCAGACGCGACGGGACCGAGTAGAAGTGGCCGTGCAGTTCGACATGGTAGTCGGGTGCCACCCGGCAGCGCTTCCACTCGGCATAGGCGTAGGGCTCGGCTGGCAGCGGCATCAGCGCCGGCCGGTCGATGCTGTCGAAGAACTACCGCCGGCTGGCGCCAAGCTTGCGCATCAGTCGGGCATTCATGTCGCCCTGGACGGCGTGGATCGCCTCGTTAAGCTCGCCGAGCGACAGGAACCGCCGGTTGCGCAGCCGCGCCAGGATGAACCGCTCGACGATCAGCACCCCGGTTTCGACCTTGGCCTTGTCGCGCGGGTGGCGGACACGGGCTGGCAGCACCGCCGTGCCGTAATGCGCCGCCATCTCCTGGTAGGTGCGGTTGATCCCCGGCTCGTAGCGACAGGTGGCCGTGACGCCAGAGCGCAGGTTGTCGCAGACCAGGAGCTTCGGCACCCCGCCCAGGAACGTCAGCGCGTTGACGTGCGCGCCAATCCAATCCGCCAGTCCCTCGCTCCATCTGGCCTCGGCATACGTGTAATTCGACGCACCCAGCACCGCGACGAATATATGCGCCGGTCGCTCCTCCCCGGTCGCCCCATCGAACACCGGCACGGTGTCACCCGCGTAGTCGACGAACAGTCTCTCGCCGGCAACGTGCGTCTGTCGCATCGTGGCGCTGACACCGCGGCGCCAGCCGATGTAGAGCCCGCAGAAGCGGCTATAACCGTAGCCATCCGGATGCTCTGCTCTGTATTCTTCCCAGAGCAGCACCAGGGTCACACCCCGGCGGCGGAGCTCGGCATGGACATGGTTCCAGTTCGGCGCAGCCCGAATGAGGGCCGTATCGAACCCGGCCGGCGTGAACAGCCGCCGCTCCAGTTCGGCATCGTCCATCTCCGTCGGCAACGGCCAAGTGATCCCGATCACCGCTGTCCGCCGCAGATACTCGCCCACCGTCGTCCGGCTGATCCCCACCGATTGGGCAATCATCCTCTCGCTCGCCCCACAGGCGTGCCGCAGCCGTAAAACCTCGCGAACCTTGCGCATCGACACTCTCTCGGCTGGCATCGCGTCCCCCACTCGTCATGGGAGCCACGCTACCGGGCATCAGATCGTCGACTTCAAAACCAGCCCCAATGGGGTGGCCGCATTCGTTGGAATCAGTGGCCGCATTCAATCGGAATCACCGGCCGCTTTGCATCGGAATCCGCAGGTCCGTTCGCATGAACCGGACGCAGGGAGCACTTTCGTGTCCTGTCCCCGGACGGGCTGCACCGCGCATTGCTGCATCGGCTGCGGGCGGCAGGCGGCAGGCGGGATCGACTGGAGCCGCGCGTGCATCGACAGCGCGTCCCTCGCCGCCAAAAGGGGGGTGACAAGACGGGGCCGAACCCGACCGATCGAGGCAGGCTGGGCACGAAACGCCATCGTGTCACCGACCGGAATGGCATCCCGCTCGCCTTCGTCCTGACCGGCGCCAATACCAACGACAGCATGCCGTTCGAGAAGTTGCTTGACTGGATCCCGCCGATCGGCGGCAAGACAGACCGCGCCTGGCATCGTCCCGACAAGCTCCACGCCGACAAGGCCTACGACCATCGGCGCTGCCCACAGGCCTGCCGCCGTCACGGCATCGCACCACGCATCGCAAGGCGGGGCATCGAGACCAGCCAGAAGCTCGGGCGGCACCGATGGGTCATCGAGCGAACCTTCGCCTGGATCAACCGCAACCGCCGCCTCGTCACGCGCTATGAGCGCAGAAGCGACATCCACGACGCCTTCACCGCTCTCGCCTGCGCGCTTATCTGCTTCAACAAACTGCAGAGAAGGTTTTGAAAGGCGTTTTTAGTCTGATCGTCCGTCCCGGGCATCCTATCCCTCGATCCCATAGGAGAGGACCAGATCAGCGCGATCTCCGCACCTGAATGTCCGCAGCTTGCTAGATCATCGCGTCCCGGACAGACACGATGATCCGGTCACGGCCCTCGGCTTTGGCTTGATAGAGTGCTTTATCTGCGCGACCGACCAGCGACTTCCATTCGTCGCGTGCATGCTCATGCGCCATGCCGATGCTGCAGGTTACCTTGATAACCTCGCCATCCACGTCAAACGGCTCGCCGCAGGTCGCGATGTTCAAAAGGTGGATTCGATTGACCTCTGGGACCTGTTCAGCCTCGATCACGATCAGGATCTCCTCTCCACCGTAGCGGCCAGCATACTCACCCGGCTTCAACGCCAGCTTCAGGCGACGCCCCATTTCCTTGAGGATTTCGTCACCGGCCAGGTGGCCATAGCGGTCGTTGATTCCTTTGAAGTGGTCAATGTCCAGCAAGCCTATCGCGACCTGGGATGTTCGATCCGCCTGGGCGAGCGTCCTGACGAGCCTGGATTGTATCTCGCCCCGCGTCAGCAGCGTGGTCAGGCTGTCCGTCGCCTGGGCCTCACGGATTTCAGCTGTGCGCAGTTCGACCTCGCGCTTGAGTGCCTGCCTCTGCTGGACAAGAAGGCGGACCCTCAGCCGCAAGACGCCGTAGGCGGAACCTGCTCCGGCCAGGAAATAGAGGGCCAGCAGCGGCCACCAGAGCCACCACGGCTTCCTGATGCGCAGCAGGACGGATACGGGTGCCGAAACCTGATGCGCCAGCGGGTCGTAGGCAACGAGCTCGAACCGGTGATTTCCCGGGGGAACCGAAGGATACCGGGCGTAGCCGCTCGCGGTGTCAGCCCATCCTTTGTCGACACCATCAAGGCGATAACGAAAGCGGACGATACTGCCCGCGCGGAAGTTGAGCACGCCGAACTGGATGAAGAAGGCATCCCGCGTGTAGGGCACCGCCTGCTCGCGGAAAGCCGTTTCGCCAACGGTGACGGAAGTGATGACCGGCTTCAGGCTTTCCTTCATGAACAGCTGCATCGGATCGAGCAGGTGCGACAGTCCGTGGCTGGTAGCGATCCACATCGAGCCGTCGCTATCCTCCAGCAGGCCACCTTGGTCCAGATCATCCCAGATCAGGCCATCCGCAGTGGTGGCGGACGCCCAGCGCCGACCGTTGAAGACCGAAACTCCGTTGTCGGTCCCGGCCCACAGCCAGCCCCGGCTGTCGACCAGCAGCGAGACAATGCTGTTGGAAATAACGTCGGGTGGCTGGAACCGGGTGCTCGACACGATCCTGTCGCTGTCCAGCTGCAGCCGGTAGAGCCCGCCGCCGGCCCCTGCGACCCAGACCACTCCCGCCGGTCCGGCCGTCAGCGTCAGCGGCTCGAAGTCGGCCTGCTGCCAATGTAGAGGAATAAAGATGATCGAGCCGTCGGCGTGGCGGTGCAATAAATCCTGGCCGCGAAGCACCCAGAGGCTGTCGTCGGGAGCGACAACCGCCGTCGTCACGGACCCCGACAGGCCGGCGATCGGCTGTGGCGCCGTCGGTGCGGGAGCGCTGTCGACGATGTAGACGCCCTTCTCTGTGATGAACCAGAGCCGGGCCTTCGATCCATGCAGGATCTGGCTGACCTGCGGCAGCGGATATGTGCTGACCTGCCCGGTAGTGAGCGTGATGCAGGCGACGGCGGCCGACCCGACAGACCGCCAAAGGTGGCCGAACGCATCCAGCGCGATCGAGAATGCCGCCTTGTCGTAGTGCCGATGTGCCAGAGTCACCCCAGGCGGCCTGCCGATCGCGTCGATGCCGCCGTCAGAAGCAACCCAGAGCGGCCCGTTCGGCTGGCGAGCAATTTGCCAGAGCACGTCGTCGGCCAAGCCGTCGTGGTGGTCCAGGTTCTCCCACATGCCATAGCCAAGGGCTCGCATAAGCCCGCGTCCGAGTACGGCGAGCCATAGATCGCCCTGGCGGTCGAACATCAACGTCAGGATCGGCACCTGCGGCAGGCCGTTTTCGGTGGTGAGCGTCTTCCAGCCGGAGGGGCCGCGGATCATGAGGCCGGAAGAGGACTGGGTCAGCAGCTGACCGGACGGTGTCAGCGCCAACAGAAGGCTCTGTGGGTAGTTCGCGTAACGTCCGCCTTGGTCAGGCAGCAGCGACACGTCAACATGGCCCGTCCTGGGATCGATGTCTGCCAGGCGGGTGTCGGAGCGTGCCAGAACGTGACCGTCCTTCGTCAGCAGCAGTGCCACCCAGCTGTCGGCTGGCAAACCCTCGGCGGGACCGAAACAACGTGCCGAGGTTGTGCCGAATCCGCAGATCGACTCGTCCGATCGAACCACCCAGAGGGTTGAATCTCGGGCGGCGAGAGGGGACGGGTCTTGTAACGTAACCCCTGGCTGCCGGAGGAGCCCATCGGCGAACTCCACCAGGGGCCGTCCACTGCTGGTGTCGATCCGGACGCGATACAGTTTTCCTTTGCCGGCGAAAACAGCGCCGCCGTTCCAAGAGACTATTCCGCCCGCGCTGTCGCTAGGGATCGGCCCAACCCGTGAGATGGCGGCCTCAAAAGTCAGGGCGGTTGGCGGGGTGTGGGGTCCGATGGGTGCGGTTGAAACAAAGATGCTGTGCGGGTAGCGAACGATCAGCCGGCCGCGTGTATCAAATGTAAGGCCGCTGGCGATGCCGCCGTCCGGCAGCCCCTGTTTCGGACCGAAGTTGAAGAACCGCCGCCCGTCATAGACATAGAGCCCATGCTCGGTGCAGGCGAAGACGTATCCAGACCGGTCCTGTTGCAGGCAAGAGAACCAGGAATTCGTAAGCCTAAGCCCTTCCGCCTTGCCATAGGACTGGAACGCAATCTGTTGGGCCGTTGCCCGACTGCCAGTGTAGCCCCAGAACAAAAGGCTAAGCAGGAAAACGAGGTTATACCTATAGCGGGCCATATGGAAACCAAGGACCATCCGCATCGACAGTTTTCCACCCGGCGCTCAAATAGAAGACAATTCAACGGCGACGATCTCATTGGAAGAGCTAGAGTATCCACTGTATCAGCATTGAGAAAGCGCCTTCTCACCTTTCGGCGAGAAGGCGCAGTTCATACGACCGAGTTATGTTTGGTCCCGGGGTGCAATGAGGCTTCAGCCCCAGTGATGAAAGATCGACGAATCGATATCGGCGACTGTCACGGTCGCGTCCACGTTCGGCCAATGATGAAAGATCTTAGGATCTGCGTCCGCCACCGTTGTCGCCGCGTGAGGCCAGTGGTGGAAGATCGCAGGATCAACGTCGGCGACAGTCGTGGTCGCGTGCACGTTCGGCCAATGATGGAAGATCTTAGGATCAATGTCGGCGAGACGGAAGGCCTGGTGTAGACTTGCCTCACGGCTTGTCGGAGGAACCGACGATCCGGAAAGCAGTAGCCCCCCAGCAATCGTCAGCGACGCGCTAAGTGCTTGAAAGAATAATACGGTTCTGGCGGTCATAGTCCGAGTCCTTGTGCGGCTGCGGACCTGATGTCCGAGCCAAAGCAAGGTATAGACTATCGCGGGCCTGGATCGGTGGCGGCACGATGTGCTACCGCGCCGAAAACCTCTGGGTAGTGGCTGTGGTGGCGAACGCCCAACGTTCATCGGGCACTTTACAGGCGGGTGACACGATCAATTCGTGCATAGATCAAGTAGCTTAAAGTTGTTTTAGGCGAACGCCAAAAAACACTGTCCGACGATCTTTCGTCCGGCAGGATCCTGATTAGATGCCAAAACGCTTCGTTGTCGTTTCAGCAGCTGCGATCGTCGGGTCGACAACTTCAACTTCCTCACGACGCAGAGTGTCGTGAACCTTTTGGCGAACTCGTCTATATCCTTCTGCACCACGACGTCCTGGACCACGTGGGCCGATTTCGCAACGAAAGCTTCCTCGCCAGTCTCTGCCACGCTTACCTCGCAGGCACCGAAAGTATCGGCGTCAAATTCGGCGTTCGCCGTCTCCGGGGTGCGGGAGCCGTGAAATATGCATTATAATGCGCATGGCGCTCCTCAAGATCGCGACGCTCGTGATGCCCTATAAATTTGTCCACATCGCCGGCATCAGCCCGAAGAAGGCCGCCATCAAGAATCGCGTCCAAGCCCTCGAGACCTTTGGCGGCTTTCGAACCGGCATTGTATGCGCTTATCAAAAGCTCTCATCATGGTAACGCTGTTGCGAACCGCGGGGCGGGCAGGATTGAAGATGCGGTATTTATTCCGTCAAATAAACCATCTTCGGAAGGTGCTCAGTACATCCTTGGTTTCTGCGAGCGAAAACCGCTCACCGTTTGATTTCACTCACGCGTGATTGTGAACTTCTACTGGACATAATATCGTTCCTTTCGAACTAGGAAGATCCTGCATCAGGCATTGTGAACTGATCAGGCCACGGCAAGAGGCGAGCCTGTGCCGCGATTGACCTTCATCCGACATCATCCGGATCGCTTTGTCGCTGCATAAGCCGATGGCGCCCGTTTGGTGTCTGTCGGTGTCCGGCTCGGTCGTCCGACCGGCGGCTTCCACTCTCCGCGCTGACGTGCCGTCCAGGCGTAGCGTGGGTCGTCGTCTAGCAGGTGCAGATGCTCCTGCAGCTGATTGCGCTCGAGCCAGCCGATCGCCGCTTCCAGCTCGGCCAGCGTCATCTGCGCCCGGTTCTTGTTGCCGGTCATGCGCTTCAGCACCGCGTTGTAGCGGTGGTAGAGCCCGGGACCCGCCGTGCCGCCCTTGAACCCCGCTCGCCCGGCCTCGTCCTCAACCGCCTGCGCCGCCACCATCTCCCCCAACCGGGCCCGCAGACGCCGCTCGGCCACCGACGGCGCTTCCAGCAGCTCCGCCTGCGCCGCCTCCTGCTCGGGACGCTTCAGGGCCAGCTCCGGTCCAGGCCGCAGTGTGTCGAAGCGCAGCGCCAGCGCATTGCTCTCCAGCGGCGTGATGCCGTCCCGGGACGGCGGCAGCTGGTCGAGCAGCCACAAGGGCAGGGCGCTTTGCTTGCGCTTGGCCTTCGGCCGCGCCAGCGTGCCCTGCTCATACTCCATGCGTCGGCGGAACAGCGCGAACAGCGGATCATCGGGGTGGAACACCAGCGCCTGCTGCGTCTCGTAGGCACCGGCATGTGGATCCACCCGGGTGGCGCGGGCCACCATCTGCTCCAGCCAGGCGCGCGACCGGATGTGGGTGAGTGCTGCCACCACCGCCACGTCCGGTGCATCCAGGCCTTCATAGGCCATGGCCACCGTTACCAGGATCGACGGATCCGGCCGGAGCCGGAAGCTGGCCAGGATCTGGTGCGCGCGCGGCGTGTCGGAGGTGGCCAGCTGCGCCGTCTCCTCAGCCTGGGCGACCGGGATCCAGCGTCGGATCACGCCGAGATAGTGCTTGGCCGTGGTCTGGTCCGGCGCCACCACCAACAGCTTGCCAAGGCCACGCGCTGCGGCACCCGGCTCCAGGTCACGCTCCTGCCGCCGGCGGGCGCGCACGTCGCGGATGGCGATGAACGCCTCATGCAGCAGCGTTTCGGCAAAGCCGGTGCGCAAAGCCGTAAACAGGGCAGGGCGAGTGGTCTCGTCGGGATGCAGATTGGCCAGGCGGTGCGGCCCGATCTCGTTATCGTCCTCGTCGCGCCAGCGCGCTTCGCCATCCAGCGCGCCGAAGGTCACCGGCAGCACCGCGCGCTCGAGCAGCGCCTGGGCACGCGAGTAGCCGATGATCGCCCAGCCGGGTGCATCCAGCTCGATCTCGCGGGTGCGCGCCTTCACGCCCTTGCGGTAGGGCAGCCAAAGGATCGCCTTGCCGTCCGCCCGCTCCAGCGTACCTGACAGCAGCAGCCGGACGGCGGCACACTCCAGGAGTGGCAGGATCGCCTGTGACCAGGCACTGGCCTGCTCCTCGTCCGTGGCGGCTGCGTGGGCGGCGGCATCCGGATCGGTGTCGGCCAAAGCCGGCAGGTGATGCACCTCGTCGACCACGAGCAGGGTGCGATACCGGCGCATCTCGCGCAGGTGCAGGTCAGGGGCGGCGGCCACGCCCTGGTAGGTGGTGATGTAGCCGGCCAGTCCGCGGCTCGGATCAGCTGAGTTGTCGGCCGCCCGTACCGACAGGCCGTGGCCCAGGATGGTGCGCCAGACCGGATCGGTGAACGCCTCCTCGGCCTGCAGGCGCAGACTGTCGCGCGGCACTATCCAGCAGACGCGCTCGACGAGGCCCGCCTCGATCAGCCGGGCGGCGGCGATCACCGGCAGCAGCGATTTGCCGCCACCGGGTGTGACCGCGGCCAGGATGTCGGGGGCGGTGGTCTCGCCGGCCACCATCGCCGCAACCAGGTTGGCCAGACGCTGCTGGTGGGTGCGGAGCGGGCGGGGCAACGTCATCAGGGGAATCTTGAGTCACGCAGACTCTGCTGTCCAGCGTGACGATGTTGGTCCCCTTCGGGTTCAGATCGAGGACGCCGCCTGGCTCGCTGGATCGAGCCGGCGGCGGCCGGTGCAGAACGGCTAGACGGCCTTCTTGAGGTTCGGGCTGGCCTTGAAGCGGACGGTCTTGCCGGCCTTGACCTTGACCGGCTCGCCGGTGCGCGGGTTCAGCGCCTTGCGCGCCTTGGTCTTCCTGACGGTGAAGGTGCCGAACGAGGGCAGGGTGAAGCCGCCGTCCTTCTTCATTTCTGAGACAATGGCCGCGATCAGCTCGGCCGCCGCTAGATTGGCGGCAACGCCGGTGCAGCCGGTCGAATCCTGCAATGTCGCTGCAATGAAGGCCTTGCTCATCTGTTTGGTATCCTGATGCAAAAGACGCTGATAGATGCCCGGTCGGCATTGATCAAGTTACCAACCGTCAACTCAGCACTGCATCTTTCTATGGTGAAGTCGCTTAGACCTACAACATGTTTCGCTGGCGATGAACCAAAGAAAAAGGGGAATAGCGTAATGCCATTCCCCTTGCTTACCTTCCCGGCACGTTACCGCCGGTTGTCGCTGTGCCCGGTCAGATATCGGCGCCAGCACTTTCCGATGTGCTGTCAGCGGCCGATGCCGGCATCTCTGACTTCTTCTTAGTTGCACGGCGTGGCTTCGCGACCGGCGTCGGTGCCTCGGCAACGGCCTTTGCACGTCGGGTCTTCTTCACAGCGGCTTCGGCAGGAGCTGCGGATGGCTCGGCAGCCGGTGCCTTGGCAGCCTGCTTCATCTCGGCGCCCTGCTTGCGCAGCCGGTCGATGGTGCGCTCCAACTTGATGATGTGAGCTTCGAGCTCGGCCTTGTTGAGCTTCGGTGCAGCCGGCGCAGTCTTGCGCACGACAGCGCGCTTTACGGCCGCAGGCGCTTTGGCTTTGCTTGTCGTGCGGACGCCGTTCTTCGACCCGGGCGGTCGGCCACGCGGCTTCTTTGCAGCCTCTGTCGGTGCGGTCTTTTTGGAAGAGCGTGTTGAGGTCGCGGTGCGAGCCATGGATGATTCCGATTCTCGAGGGTGGAGCGAGCGATTCGCAGGGCGGGTAACCCACCATGCTGATTACGGGGCGACAATAGACAATGCACTACCACTACCACTACCGATAATGGCGGGGGAACTTTGTCGTGCGCTCTACCGACCGGGCTGTCGCCGTTCGATCTCTCGCCGCCCACAATAGATCACGTCAGCATCCATCTCGGTCTGCCGGACGAGCCATTGCAGATAATCGAGCGGAAGCTCCGACCAGGATAACCCACGATGCTTGCCGATCGGCATCAACGGCAGCAGCTTTGGCTGGCTGGTCCAGGCGATCATCTGCTCGATGCTGGCCAGCACCAACATCCGCAGCAGCAGATGCGCGGTAACATAAGCGTCGGGGCCGGCACGATGCGGCGGCATCGCCAGACCTGCATCAAGCGGCAGCCCGAGCCAGTAGCGCAGCACCTGGTTGGAATGCTTTGGTGCGTCCGGCCACAGCCGCAGCGCCACCTTGTAGGTGCAGATCCAGGGCAGGGCGTCGGTGTGCAGGACGTCGACGAACAGCTGCTCGAAGGCGCAGTTGTGTGCCACCAGAACATCCGGCGGATTACCGGCCCACACCGCCAGCCGCAGCCGTTCGCCGGTGCACACCGGGGTGTCCGCATTAAAATCGTGCTCGGTGATGTGATGCACCGCCATCGTTTCCGGCGGGATGCCGTGCAACGGCCGGTACAGCCGCGTCATCGGCCGGTCGATCTGCCAGGAGCCCGTGCTGTCGTGCAGGTCGACCCGGCCGAACTCGATGATCTCGGCCGGCGGCGCCGTGCCGGTGGTCTCGATGTCGATGACGCGCAGCCGCATCACAGTTGAGCCTGAAAGGCTGCGGTGTCGACGAACAGCGGCTGCGCCCGCATGTCCACCTGCACGTCCGCGCTCTCGAGGGTCGCCAGCAGCCAAGGCTGCGGCAGCCGCAGATACCGCACGAGCAGTTGCACGTAGATCCCGGCAAACACCGGGCCGTGCTGATCCGAGTGTCCGTCATGGGTGCTGGTCAGGGCATGCGCCAACTCGTGCAGCAGGCACCAGGACGGCGTCTGCGCGGGCAGACGGAGGGTAAGGCGGGATCCATCCGCCATCCGCGTCGTCGCCTGTTTCGGCAGAGGCTCGACGCGCGGCGGATAGCGCAGACCCAGCTCAGACCAGATCGCGTCCACCATTCCTTGAGCCGCGCCGTAGGCGATCAGGCTGGGATCGCGTGGCACGACCATCTCATCCTCCCACGCATAGACCCGGCTGCGCTGTTCATCGCGTCCCGTCATCATGCCAGACGGTTCTGGTCGTCCTGCTCAACCGGCCGCCTGAGGTTGACCCGCTCTCCGGCCAGGCGCCCGACGCGGAAGGCGGTGTCGTTGTGCAGCGTCAGGCCCGGCATGGCCCGCAACCTCGGCCCACTGGCTCGAAAGGCTGCCTCTACGACCTGGTGCCGCACGATCGTCAGGGCTGAGCCGGTCGGACGCTGCGTGGCCACGCTCGCCTCCCGATCATCGTGCATGTCCACCAACCGCTCGGCGATCCGCGCCGCCATGCCCAGCTGGAAGCTCGAGGTGGCGCGACTCAAGGCAGCGCCCGCAAGCGCTGGTCTTGCGGATCGGAAGGTCTGGCTGTCGCTGTGGATGGCGCGCTCGATCACCGCGTAGAGGTAGGCCACCAGAGCGGTGTCGGTCGCAAAGGCGAAGAACACATAGGACGGCGGATGGCTGTCACGGGACAGCCAGACCTTGCAGTCACAGAAGGCCGCAATTGCCGGCACGCAGGCATCGATTGGCCGGCGACGGGTTCCGCCCAGCGGAACCTCAATTTGTACGCAGGGCTCATCGCGGATGTCGATCTCTTCCATGTTGAGCGCGTAGCGCTCGAGCAGCCGCCCCACCATGTCGGCCGCCGCCATGGCCTCGGCCTCGGTGCAGCCGCGGGCAATCGTGCGCTCGGTGAGCGCCTTGACCCGCGCCTTCACCCTGGCGAGTTCTGTGTCCTGGCTCAAGCGTGCCGTCGTTGTGGCGTCAGCTCAGACACCATCATGACCCGTCCTGGGCGTCCGACTTACGGCCGAGACCGCTTTCCCGCGCCAGGTCGCTCCGGCGCTTCGCATAGTTCGGCGCCACCATCGGATAGTCCTGTGGCAGCTTCCACCGTTCGCGATACTGCGCGGGTGTCATGCCATAGGAGGTTTGCAGGTAACGCTTCAGCATCTTGAGCTTTCTGCCGTCCTCCAAGCAGACAATGTAGTCAGGGAAGACGCTCTTCTTGATCGGGACGGCCGGCGTCAGGGCCTCGGGACCAGCAGCCGCAGCGTCCTCTGGCCGACCGTCTATGCTGCTCAGCGCCGCAAAGACCTTGCGGATCAGGGTCGGAAGATCCTCCGCTGGCACTGCGTTCATGGCGCAGTGTGCGCTGACGATCTGGGTTGTCAGTTCGAGAAGAGATGCGGAAAGTTCAGTCAAGATAGTTCCATTTGTATTTTCGGAGTTTGTTCAAAGATTGTATTACATTAGCCATAAAGACGACGACCGGTCAGAACTCAATGGACGATAGCACAGAACGTTCGTCAGTGTAGTTGGTGGCTCTTGCCTCTGAGCTCGTCCTGCGGTGATTACGCATGGTTCATGCTTCAAGCCCGGGTAACGAACTCATCCAGTGCTGGAATAACCTTATCCTGATCGATGTCCGCCAACGTCTCCAGCGCCTCTGTAAAGCGGAAGGCGGGTATCGTCGCAGTGTCGAACGGGCATGCATAAACCGAGTGCCCGCGGACAACCAGTCGTGGGGTCAGGGGATGATCGGGCGGCGCGGAGCCTTTCACGCTGTTCAACGCCATCACCAACCTGCCAGGAGCATTTTCCAGTCGATCGGTCTGGATCTGGACGACAAAAGCACCTCTGGCTTTGAGCCAGGGCTCTTGAATACCGCAAACTGAGACATCGGGATGGCCGCTCAGAGGCTGGGAAACTCATCCGAAAGGTAGACATGCTCTGCATGGACTGCATTGACCGCGGTGATAACCGCAGCCAGCTGTTGGTCCTCGGCTCGTTTACGCGCTTGATCCTCTTGAACGAACCGAGCCAGAGGATCCTCAACGGTCGCTGACAGGTTGCTAGTTGCAGCCTTGGCACGGATCAACAAATCCTCGTTCAAAGACAGGTTGACGGCGGGGCGCGAGGCCGTTTTGTCGTACGCCATCGAATTTGAGTGCTTCATGGTGGGCCACTCTGCGCATGCTATGCGCAGAGTGGTGGCAGTCAGAGCTGGCTTGTCAATTAGAGAGCCCAGCTGAGCCCCCCACCCGCGTCTAAAGCCTGTTTGAGTTGGCATAAAAAGAATTATGCGGTGTCTAGATGTAAGCGCCCGATTAGAATGTCCGCAATGAGCCCGATAGAAATGTCCCCGACCACTTGCCTGCGCTCATGGTGAGGATTTCGGAGACCGGCCATGGGGTTGGTGCTGATGAGCGGACAAGAACTGCATCGCGTGGGCGTATTGGCCGAGATCACCGACGGCGAGCGCAGCGTGGCTTCCGGAGCGGCGCTGCTTGGCCTAACGACCCGACACATGCGCCGGCTGGTTGAGCGCTACCGCACGGAGGGCGCCGCCTCACTCGCGCATGGCCATCGCAGCCGACCCTCGAACCATCGCCGGCCGACCGAGCACCGGACGGAGGCATTGCGACTGGTCCGGTCGCTCTACCAAGGCTATGGACCGACGTTGGCCTCGGAGATGCTGGCGGATCGGCACAAGCTGTCGGTGCCACGGGAGACGCTGCGCTGCTGGATGCGTGCCGACGGTCTCTGGCTGACCCGTGCTCAGCGCCGCAGCTTCCACCAGAACCGGCCGCGACGCGAGCATTTCGGAGAGCTCATACAGATCGACGGTTCCGAGCACCGCTGGTTCGGTCCAGACCATCCAATGTGCACGCTGCTGGTATTTATAGACGACGCCACCAGCCGGCTGATGCAGCTGCGGTTCGTGCCCAGCGAGAGTACCCAGACCTACTTCGAAACGCTGCAGGATTACCTGATCGAGCACGGCTGCCCGGTAGCATTCTACTCAGACAAGCACACGGTCTTCCGCGTCGCAAAGCTCGATGCGATGCGCGGCGATGGCATGACGCAATTCGGCCGAGCACTGGCCGAGCTGAATGTCGAAATCCTCTGCGCCAATTCGTCGCAAGCCAAAGGCCGCGTTGAGCGAGCGAACCGGACCCTGCAAGACCGGCTGGTCAAGGAGCTGCAGCTTGAAGGGATCACGACGATCGAGGATGGCAACGGCTTCCTGCCAGGATTTATCGAGCGGTTCAATGGACGCTTTGCTGTGCCTCCTGCCCGGCCCGACAACCTGCACCGGCCGCTCAAGGTCACCCTCTCCCGCCTCAGCGACATCCTGTGCAAACGCGAGCTACGACATGTCGGCCAGCAATTGCAAATCTCATGGCAGCGCAAGCTGTTGATCCTCGAACGCAATGCGCTGTCCGAGACGCTGCCAGGCAAATACGTCGAGTTGTTCGACTTTGGTGGCGGTCGATTGGAGATCCGCTGCAACGGCGTCGCCTTGCCATACTTGGCGTTCGACAAGGACCAGCGGGTCACGCACACGGCAATTGTCGATAATAAGCGGCTGACCGAGGCACTGGTCTTTGTGCAGGAGCTGCAGGCGGAGCCTCGTCCCGCACCACGGATCAAGACCAACAGTGAAAAGATTGGCTATGTCTCGAACGGTCGCAAGCGAGGCCGACCTCGCGGGATTTGAACCAAGCCCTGCTGGCAAAAGTTTCCGCCGTTGCGGGGTCAAACCGCCCGGTTTGGCCCCTCTGTCGCCTCCGGCTCCGTCAGGGCCAAACCGGGCGAGAGGACATTTCTATCCGGCGCAGAAGCGGACATTTCTACCGGGTTGCAACACTAGATGTAAGCGGGCGGATTTTATTTTGAAGTGCGACTTTTGAGCCTATTCAGTAAGTTAGCTTCCGAGGGATCATTCGATGGGTTTATGTTACAGGCACCTCACCCTTGATGAGCGACGTCAGATTTACCTCCTGAGCGAAGCAAAGGTTCCCATCCGGCAGATCGCGGAACGCCTTGGCCGGCATCGTTCATCAATCCGTCGCGAACTCCAGCGCAACCGCTATGAGGAAGCCCCGTACCTGGACAGGTATTCTCCGGTCACTGCCCACGGTCTGATGGCAACGCGACGTCGCCGGCTCGGAAAATTGTATCGCTACCCCGAATTCGCCGCCTACGTCGTCGCCCGGCTCAACGACGCATGCTCTCCTGAACAGATTGCCGGCCGCTTACGGTGCGATGAAGAGATCAGCCACGAGCTCTGTCACGAGACGATCTACCAATGTGTCTACAGTCTCATTGGACGAACTGATCAGCTTTATCGCCTGCTGCCGCAGGGGCGCCGTCGCCGCAGCGTTTGCTATACCAGGAAACCACGTGGCCTGAACATTCGTGATGCAAAGACGACCGTTATCGGGCTTAGGGAAGTCATTGAATCTTGTTGTTACTCAGGCTGAACATACAATGAGACCGGACGATGGCATTAAGCTTGGCGGTCTCTTCCTTAAAAACTGTGCCGTCCTCGTCGTTGTTCGCTCGCAGCATTATGACGGCCGCCAGCTATCGGTCGTCGACAGAAACTCTCCAGCACTTCCCAATCGACCGGTTCGGATCTGCCAGTTCACGAGAGCGTTGTAAAATGCACCCAGCCCGAAGCAGGTTGTAATAGCAATCAGACCCGCCACGGTTAGCAAACGGGCATAGGAGCCTGGAGAAGCGATGGCCTCGTAGAGCCAGCTGACCCAAAGCACTATTGCGGCGCCGAGGTAGGCATAGACGGCAAGCCGCGTCTGCCGGCGCCGTGCCGACAGCCGCCTCTCAACCACCGAAATCGTCGTGTCCATCACATAAGCCATCTCGTGGAGGTCGAGTACGCGGTCAGCCCTCACCCTAACGCGGTCATCGGCCTGGGGTCCTTGGATAATCAGAGCAGCCATTTTCCGGATCGCCCGCCAATTCTCGCGGATCTGTGGGATGCCGGCTGCTCCTGCAGGGCTTCCGAACAGAGACCTGAACCCGCGCCGTATGGGCCCCCCACGCCCCGACTTTTCTGGTCGTTCTACAGTCATTGTTTAGCTCGCGATCGACGACAGTAGCGCTTCCAGGTCCGGCGGAACCCCAGCGCTCATGCCCTCGGTACCGTCGCCTTTCCGCCAGACGAAGGTCGGCGTGCCTTTGAGGTGCAAAGCGTCCGCAGTTGCCATGTTAGTGGCCAGTTTGACAATCGCAGCCGGATCCGGGCTCCCCGATAGCCGGCGGTCTTCCCAAGCTTGGACCATACCGCCGGCCGGTTGGCTGAGCATCATCTGGGCTGAACTGGTGCTCTTCCCTTGGTCTTCATAGTCGAGCACCGCGACGGGAATGACCGCCAGTTGCACCTTGCCGCTTGCGACGTAGGGCTTCAGTGCAGCCATTGCCCGTATTGAGAAGCTGCACATCGGATCGATGAACATCCACAAGCGTGGCGCTGTTGTCGTCCCGACGGTCCCATACGACGTATGCTCTGCAGCCTCGATTAGAGACGGTTCGCCGGCTACAGAGACAGGGAGGGGCGCAGTGGCCGATTGCTGCTTCTCAGGAATATCGGGGCCAATTGTCACGGTAGGAACCGTGCCAGGGATCCCGGCAACCTGCTGCCGGGTGACGTTCTTCCCCGAGGCGTCCCACATGACGCCGCCGATCACGGCACCGCCATCCGGAGATACGTAGAAGACCTGAAACTTACCTCCGTTCTGCGCGAACACAGTTCGGAGCCCATGTACCGTCCCAAGCTCCGTCAGTTTGGCGCCAACTGCTGCAATGTGCTGAAGTGCTAGCCCTTGAACGGGAGCCACAGTCTGATGCGCTGGCAGGTCTCTGTAAATTCGCGCTGGAGCAGGTATGGGAACGACAATAGAATCCGATGGCGGTTCAGCAATGGCGCAGCTTGGAGCGGCGAGAGCAGCTATTGGAACCAGCATCGTACCAAGGGTTAGGATAAACCGGGTCATGGGATTCTCCATTTCACCGCGCACTTTGTCGGATCGAGTTGTAAATGGAGCTAGGGGAACCAAGCCTTTGCGAATGGGTAAGCCGCTACTGAGTCTCGCAGGCATCATTCTACTTTCGAGTTTCCAGCCTGCACACGGACAGATTATAGAAAACCGAAAGTCCCCAGCAAACACTCCGGGCCTCGAGTGCCGATATGCCACGCAAGCTAATCCGACCGTCTACGCAAATCCGACGGCCAAGAGCAAAATGCTAGGCTATATCAGCAAGGGAGTTCTTGCCCAAGACGGCCCCGTTGTGGACGGCTGGGTGCCAACAGTTACCGGTGGGGGTATCCATGGTTGGGTGCCGGAGTTCATGACATATTTGAAGGGTGGACCTGGCTTCCCCCACAGATGTCATGTTGTACGCGAAGCGTCTGGGAGACTGGTGTTCTACTTAGGCGTATAAGACACAACTTCCGACCGGAGATTGGTCAACCCAGCATCCCGCTCTGATCCCGATCAGAACGTGCCCGCCGGGCCACCATATGGTGATGGCGCGGCTCCTTTCGCCCAGACCGATCCTTCATAATCCGGACGGTCCCAGGAAGTCGCAGCGTCCGATGGGCGCACGATCGTTCCATTTCTGTCGGCAACGGGCGGGTGCCATATAGCAGATGCTTTGCCATAGGGCATGTATGGCTGATAAAAAGAATGAGTGACTGGCAGTGGCCTGGGCGCATGATAATCGGCCGCAGTCTTAATATTACCGCCGCTTCCACATCCAGACAGGACAGTCAGACTTGCGACAGCCGTCCAAATCATCAAGGTCTTCATATCAGCCTCTATCTCGATAGAGGACAGTGTGACCCACTCGAATGAAAATCGTATGATCGATCTGCGTTCTAGGAGTTCTAAAGACGCTCCTGGGCAAGGGATCTGACTAAGCCCTCGGCATAAAGGACCCACTCATTCTTCTGTCGTAGAAGCTCGTTGTATGCCTCGGCAAGCTCGTTGTACTCGGCTGTTCTCTGTCTAAACGCACTGTCGGCGAGATCACGATCAGCTTCCATCAGATGAGCGCGGTCCTCCCACACAGCCGTATTATTCAGGGCGACGTCGAGATGAGCCCGTAGATGATCATTCTCGACACGAAGCTCATTGATAACTGCGGCTTGACTTAGCCGGTGTTGGCGAAGCCCGAGGCCGACCGCCTGCCCGACGCCATAGAACATATCGTGCGCGACGATAGAGGCCCGGACACCACAGTCGAACTCACTCATGATGCCCGCTCCGCCTATTTAGCCGGCGGCGTGACGCTCGAGGACAGCTGCAGCGTCCGATCGGGCGCCTTTTGCTGATCCGGAGCAGCCTCTGCCTTGCCGCCTTTGTCCTTGGCCCCCGATCCACCACGCCCCTCGTGGGTGAGGTGGTTCGCCATGCCGCTCAAGCCACTCTGAATTGCCCTGGTCGAGTTTGCAAGACCGACAGCCCCGACCTCAGAAGCAAAGCTGCCCATGTCGACCCGGTTCGCAGCCATCAGGCCAACCCAGCGCACGACGTGGTGGGGGAACAGTGAGATCATCCGGAAGGACATCATGGCAGCCGAGATCTGGAACAGGACAAACATACAGCAGAAGACGACAACACCGATAAGGTTGGTGAGCAAGGATCCGTTCATCATCACGAAGCCCGCAGCAATCCCGAAGCTCTGGGTGATCAAGCCCGACAAGGCAACAAAGATGTAGTAGCCGAAGAAGAGGCCGAGCAGCATCAGGATCGGTCTGAATAGGATGTTGAAGAGCATCGAGTAGCCCTCGAAACCCTTCCCGTGCAATCCATCTCCCTGGAAGGTCAGATGAGCGAACATCCATAGCGGGACCGCAACGACTGCCTCGCAGACCAGGATCAACCATCCTGCGACGCCGGCAATCCAATAGGCGTAAGGAACCATAGGCAGGATGAAGGCAAGGGTAATTCCTGGGATCAAAAGCGCCATGCAGCCGTAGAAGATCGGCGTGGCGAAGAATCCCATCAGGGCGTGCCCCCCGATCGCCGCCGCAGCACCGGAAAAGTTGAAGGTGAGCAGGCTGCCAGCGACCGCACCTGCGGTCCCCGTGGTTGAAGAGAGAAGCCCTGCGAGACCCATAGCGGCTAGGGATGCGGCGATGAGTATGTGACCAAGGTGGCTCAGGGCAACGAACGGGTCGTACCAAAGCGACTGGTTCGGGGCCAGCGCCGTGGTGACGGCGTTCAACAGGCGCTCGTCCAGGTGCAGCTTGCGGATTACCTGCTCGAGCAGGCTGGTGCCATCGGCGCCAGGTGTCGCACCGCTGTAAAGATCAGGCGTGCCACCAGGAACGTCCTGGCCGTCCTTCACGGCGACATAGTTCATGAGCTGGTCGTTGAAGCCCAAGGCTGCCTTGACCAATGGCGCCATGTCCTTCGACAGGCCTTCACCGAGGCCACTGTAACTCGGCTCCGTGACCTGGGGCGTCGCGCTGAGGATCGAAAGGGTCAACCCGTTCAGCTTGGCAATCTCAAGGTAGTAGGCACCGGCGGACGTCCAGCCAAGCGACGATAGCTGAGTGGCATTCGTGGTGGTGTTGTCCCAGCTCGACCCATTGCGGGCGTCCGCCACCCTGCCAAATTGGCTTCTGAGGTTGCTGGTCAGGCTCGTCGCAGCCGTTGTCAGCTGCTGGGTGTAGTCGGCTGTTGCGGTGGTCAGGATGGAATACATCGCCGTGAGATCGTTGGCGTTCCTGTCGCTCCAAAGCTGCTGCGCCAGCTGCTCCATCTGCGGCCGGATGTCGGACTCGATAACATAGCTCAGGATCGCGCGCTGCGTGCCGGCCATGTCGACGGAGGCGCCCTTCAAGTTGGAGCCAGTGCTGACACCGCGGACTGTGACGCCTCCGCAAGCCGGTGTATCCGAGCTATTTCCCGCTGCGAGGGCATACGGCCACGAAACATAACCGGTAGACCCCGTCGTCGCGTCTTCTTGGGATGTGAAGGGTGTCGGCACCGGCACCATGTTGGCGTTGTTCGAGGCCTGGTTGATCAGGGCGCGGCACAGCTCTGCCTGCATCAAGCCGGCCACAATTGTCTTTGTGCCCGGAATCATCGGCTGGGCAATTGGAACAGCATCCGGCCCGACCGACTGGATGGCGTATGTGTAGGCACCTCTGGCCATCCCGATGCCCCAGGTCGCGACCAGTACGATACCGCGCTGCCCGGCACTGAAGCCGTTAGAGACCGGGAACATCATGATCAGCGCAAAGGTCAGCCGGACCGGCACCCACGATGACATCGAGTTGCCTAGCACCCGACCGGTCTCGGCTGCCCGATGGATTTGCAGGACGGTTGTGTAGCCGACAAAGGCAGCGGCCAGGATCATCACGAAGCCGGTCAGCTCGCCCAGGAGTTGGCCGATGACGGTCTGCTCTGTGCCGATTGAGGCGTCGCCGGTTTGGGACGTTGACGGGAAGATGCTGTGCAGCACGGTGGCCGCCCAATCGTCTCCCGCACTCAGCGACGACCACGTCTGCGTGCTGCCTGTCGTGTTCTGGGCGTGCGCTACCGTGGCGCCGAGCATGAGAAGGGCAGCCGGAAGAAAAAGCCGGAACAGGCGCATTGCATCCTCGCGGGTATCGACCGCACGAGGATGCGACAGTGGGTTGTAAACGGAGTCAGCCCATCGACATGCTTGGCGCCGCCCGGGCTGCCTGTTGCGCCGCCGGCTCATCCGGACGGCGGAACACCGACGCGACCTTGTCGATGGCCTTCTGGAGCATAGCGGATGCCTTTTCCGCCAACTCCTCGAGCACGCTCTTTCCCTGAGCCCTGCCAGGAAGGCGGCTGGCCTCCTCACCGAGTGCGGCATCTGTGCTCTGCAGACGCTCGTCCGCCAGGGTTGTGCTAAGGCCCTTCGCCTTGAGCCGGTCGCTTACGGCAAGCCGACTCTTGCCGTAATCACCGACTGCATTTGTCGCTCCGCTGTAGGCGCTGGCAAAGGAGGAATCGGTCTTGAGCCGTTTGTCGAACTCCTGCCGTAAATCTGCATGCTTGCCGCCCAGCCGCATCTCCTGGAGCACAGCCGCCACGCCACCTGGCTCCTTCTGAGCTGCCGCTTCCAGCTTGTTCATAAAGGACCGACCTACCCCGGCAGTGAAGGTCTCGACAGCCTCGGCTGCGTTGCGCCCCGCTGTCTCGGCCTGCGTCATCAAGCGATCCGCCTGCCGATCCTCTCCGACGGATTTCTGATTGGCTACCCGGCCGCCAAACGGGACGTATGGGACCTGGGCGGCTCCCTTGGCGGCTGGCCCAGCGGCTTCCGCGATGCGACGGACTGCAGTTTTGAGGCTCGTTGCATGGCCGGTATCCCCGGAAATAGCCGCCTCCCCTTGGCCTTGGGAAAAGGAGGTAGAAGACCGTGTTGAGTTATCACCAGGAGACGGCGACGCACGAGTCGGTTCTGGTGTCGACCCTGCCGGCTTGACTTGCCTGTGTGCGACCGGTTCTGCAGGAGCTTGGCTTCTTGTAGCGCCCGCCTCACTACCGTCCGTCCGACCCGACGTAGTCGATGGCACGCCAGGGCTGACTTGATCGCTTGCTAAAGCCTCCGGCGAAGGACCCAATCGACCTACAGCCGGAATCTCGGCCGAAGACTTGCCCTGAGAACTGACCGGCGCGTCTACGCTCGCACGCCTCTGTGCCCTTTCAGCTCTCGGCACGGATCCGTCTCCGGGCTCAATTGAAGGGGCGGCCGGTTTACTAGAAGCACCCTCATCCCGTGCGTCCGGCATCTGGCTAAGCTGCGAAGGCGCTGCCTGTTGTTTTATTGGTGAGCCAAGTTGTGCGGCCAACGCGCCCGAAGGTGCGGGTATTCCTCCTGTCTGCGACGAAGATGGCCGCTCAGGAGCCTCAGTAGCTTGTGGTTTGTCGAGTTGAGTTGTGTGCGACTGCGCAGCCGTCTGGTGTAATTCCGATTCAACAGAAGCAGCGCGCGGCAAACCGAAATTGGGTTTAGTTCCGCTGGCTCCGTCAGGTCGGGATGCAGCCGAAACCATCCCGGGTTCGGGCGAGACGACAAGCCCGTCAGTGAGTCCAGCTCGCCGCTGTAACTCATCGATGCGTGTATTGGCAACCTGACCGTTACCATCCCCACTTCCATCGGCAATCGCGAGTGCAGTGCGTCGAATATCGATAGCGAGTTGGCGATCATCCAGACTCTCCGTAGATTTGAGCAGAGCAATCATTTGCTCATTCTGGAGACCGGGAACCGTCACCGCTCTTTCAGTCATCTCCTTTCGCAAACTAGCGCTCATTGGAACCGCGCCCTTGCCAAGCTGGCGTTCTGTGTCCTGCACAGCGTAGGCGAGATGATTCCGAAGGCCGTCACTTTCGGCACCACCCTCCTTCTGGATCGCGCGGTTAAGCCGCTCAAGATTCATGGCAAGTCCGCGGTCGGCTTCCTGGATCTGTGGAACGGCTCTCTGTAGTTCAGCGGCCAAGTTCCGCACCTCGGCAGCACCCACTGGACCAGCGGCGGCAGGCTGCTCTTGCTCTAGCGTCTCACTCATGTGGAAATCCTCCTACTGCTCTATCTTATCGTCGGAGACGGCATGCTTACGGATCCTACAAGTCGGGTCTCCGCCTGATTGGCAAGCACTGCCGCATTGACCAGCGCGGCCTTCTGCGCAATCTGCAGATTCTGCCACGAGAGGTAGTTTTGCAGAGCCAGTTCAGTCGCTGTTGATTTGCATTGAGATCTGCCCCGGGTAGGGCCTGAGTTTTCGCTGAGATTTGACCCGTGTCTGTTCACATCCCTTGCCGAATGGTTGGGGTTATTGGAGTGATCGACATGGAGTTGTTGAGTGTGATCCGCCGTTGGCGTCACAGGGATCAGATTTCGATCCGAGACATTGAGAGGCGGACGGGGTTGTCGCGGAACACGATCCGCAAATACCTGCGTTCGGACGCGGTCGAAGTCAGGTTCAAGGTGCCGGAGCGCCCGAGCCGGCTGGACCCGTTCGCAGACAAGCTGTCGGGATGGCTGGCGGTGGAGGCAGGCAAAGGGCGCAAGTCGCGCCGGACCGCTCGCCGGTTGCACGCGGACCTCGTCGTGCTGGGTTATGACGGCTCCTACGCACGGGTTGCCGCTTTTGCCCGGCATTGGCGAGCGGAGCGCATGGTCGCGCAGCGCACTACCGGGCGCGGAGTGTTCGTGCCGCTGGTTTTCTCTCCGGGAGATGCTTTCCAGTTCGACTGGAGCGAGGACTGGGCAACGATCGCCGGCAAACGGGTCAAGCTGCAGGCCGCGCACACCAAGCTCGCGCATAGCCGGGCCTTCGTGGTCAGGGCCTACAGGCTACAGACGCACGAGATGCTGTTCGACGCCCTGGCCGAGGCGTTCCGGGTGCTGGGCGGGGTTCCGCGCCGGGGCATCTTCGACAACATGCGAACCGCCGTGGACCGGATCGGGGTGGGCAAGGCGCGGCAGGTCAACGCACGCTTTGCCGCCATGGCCAGCCATTACCTGTTCGAGCCCACGTTCTGCAGCCCAGCCTCGGGCTGGGAGAAAGGTCAGGTCGAGAAAAACGTACAGGATGCGCGGCGGCAGCTCTGGCAGGCCGTGCCGTCCTTTGCCGACCTGCCAGAACTCAACGCGTGGCTCGAGACGCGCTGCATCGAGCGCTGGGGCGAGCTCGTGCACGGGGTGCTGCCGGGCAGCGTCGCTGACGTTCACGCCGAGGAGCGGGCGAGCCTGATGCCGGTGGGCCGGGCGTTCGATGGCTTTGTCGAGCACCCCAAACGGGTGTCGCCGACCTGCCTGCTGCATTTCGAGGCCAACCGCTACAGCGTGCCCGCCTCGTTTGCCAACCGGCCGGTCAGCCTGCGGGTCTATCCCGATCGCCTGATCGTGGTAGCCGAGGGGCAGGTCTTATGCGAGCACGTCCGCATCGTCGAACGCTCGCACGATGTCCCCCGCCGCACCGTCTACGACTGGCGGCATTACCTGGCGGTGATCCAGCGCAAGCCGGGGGCTCTGCGCAATGGCGCGCCCTTTGCCGAAATGCCGGAAGCGTTTCGCACACTCCAGACCGCACTGCTGCGGCGGCCAGGGGGCGATCGGGAGATGGTGGACGTCCTTGCCCTGGTACTGCAACACGATGAGCAGGCGGTGTTGTGCGCGGTGGAACTGGCTCTCGAGGACGGTGTCGCCACTAAGAGCGCCTTTCAAAACCTTGTACTGCCCGGCGATCTGATTCATGAGGAGACATGGCTTCTCCTCTCGTCTCCGACGCCCTCTGGTCGATCATCGAGCCGTTGCTGCCCGTGCCTCCGCCACGACCGCGGGGCGGTAGGCCGCGGGTACCGGATCGGGCGGCGCTGACCGGGATCCTGTTCGTGCTACGGAGCGGCATCCAGTGGGAGATGCTACCGCTTGAGGTGGGGTGCGGCTCGGGCATCACGTGCTGGCGTCGCTTGCGGGATTGGCAAGAGGCGGGCGTGTGGGATGCACTGCACCGCGAACTGCTGCGTCGGCTGCGGGCGGCCGACCGGATCGACTGGAGCCGGGCCTGCCTGGACAGCGCATCGCTGGCTGCAAAAAGGGGGGCGACAAGACAGGGCCAAACCCGACCGATCGAGGCAGGCTCGGCACGAAACGCCATCTCGTCACGGACCGGAGCGGCATCCCGCTCGCCTTCATACTGACCGGCGCCAACACCAACGACAGCATGCCGTTCGAGGAACTGCTCGACAGCATCCTGCCGATCGGCGGCAAGCCGGGCCGGGCACGACACCGGCCGGACAAGCTGCACGCCGACAAGGCCTACGATCACCGACGTTGCCGCCAGGCCTGCCGCCGCCGTGGGATCTCACCCCGCATCGCCCGGCGCGGCGTCGAGACCAGCGAGAAGCTGGGCCGACACAGGTGGGTCATCGAGCGGACCTTCGCGTGGATCAACCGCTACCGCCGGCTCGTCACGCGCTACGAGCGCAGAAGCGATATCCACCACGCATTCACCGCTCTCGCCTGCTCATTGATCTGCTTCAACACGCTGCAGAAGAGGTTTTGAAAGGCGCTCTAAGACCCATGTCCTCAACATCCTCCACCGCCTGACGGACGGCCATGGCGCAACTGCCGCCATCAACGCACCGCAGGCTCTCGTGCTGCGACAGGAGCCCAAGGCCGATATCGAGCGCTACGACGCGCTGCGGGACCGGGAGCTGCGCCATGCGTCATGATCCCGCCAGCGCCGCCCTCGTGGTCATGCTGCGCGGGCTCAAGATGTTCGGCATGGCTCAGGCGGTGGGAGAACTGGCCGAGCAAGGCGGCCCTGCGTTCGAGGCGGCCGTCCCCACCATGTCGCAGCTGCTTAAGGCCGAGATGGCCGAGCGCGAGGTACGCTCCATCGCCTATCACACCAAGGCAGCACGGTTTCCGGCCTACAAGGACCTGGCCAGCTTCGACTTCGCCGCCAGCGAGGTCAACGAGGCCACGGTGAGGCAACTGCACCGAGGCGAGTTCACCGACCGGGCCGACAACGTCGTGCTCATCGGCGGGCCCGGCACCGGAAAGAGCCACCTCGCCACGGCACTGGGCGTCCAGGCCATCGAACAAAGCCGCAAGAAGGTCAGGTTCTTTTCCACCGTGGACCTGGTCAACACGCTGGAACAGGAGAAAGCCGCCAACAAGGCCGGACACCTCGCCGACCATCTGATCCGTCTCGACCTCGTCATCCTGGACGAACTTGGCTACCTGCCGTTCAGTTCGTCGGGCGGCGCGCTGTTATTTCACCTGCTCAGCAAGCTCTACGAGCAGACCAGCGTCGTCATTACCACCAACCTGAGCTTTAGCGAGTGGGGCCAGGTGTTCGGCGATACCAAGATGACGACCGCGCTGCTCGACCGGCTCACCCACCACTGCCACATCCTGGAAACCGGGAACGACAGCTTCAGGTTCAGAAGCAGTTCGACCGAACCCAAAACCAGGAGAACCAAAACATCGGCTTGACCCGCACCAGCAGTGCGACAGAAATACCCTTGGCCGGGTCACTTCTCAATGAAAACGCCGGGTCAGCTCTCAGTGAAAATTAACAGTCCAGCGCAAGAAAGTCACCACCGCGTTCGACGGTGGACGCCTGACCTCCGACGGCGGCGTGATGCTAATTGCCGCTGTCGAGACCCGCCTCGGTCTTGCGGCCAAACTGGCCGCGCTGATCGCTGACCATCGCAACCCTGCGTTTGTGACGCATAGCGTTGCCGACATCTTGCGCGCGCGCATGCTTGCCATTGCCTGCGGCTACGAGGACGGTGATGACCTCGATCATCGGCGTACCGATCCCGGTTTCAAGTTTGCCTGCGGGCATCTGCCTGACAGCGGCCGCGATCTCTGCTCGCAGCCAACAGTGTCGCGTTGGGAAAACGCACCGACACTGCGCGAGGTCATGCGCCTGACCTACGCCATGGTCGATGTCTACTGCGCCAGCTATTCGCGTCCGCCCCGCGCTGTGACGCTGGATATCGACGATACCGTCGACATCGTGCATGGCCATCAACAGCTCTCGCTGTTCAACGCCTACTACGACGAGCGTTGCTTTCTGCCGATCCACGTCTACGACACCGTGACATCGCGTCCCGTGGCGGTGCTGCTGCGGACCGGCACAACGCCGTCCGGGGTGGAAGTTCGCAATCATCTGCGTCGCCTGGTCCGCCGTATCCGACAGCATTGGCCTAACACCCGGCTGACCATTCGCGGCGATGGTCATTACGGCCGTCCGGAGGTGATGGCATGGTGCGAGGCCAATGGCGTCGATTACATCCTTGGTTTGCCGGGCAACAAAGTTCTCGATCGCCTCATGGAGCCATACGCCGACGATGTGCGGGTTTGCCGCGCCGAGACACAGGCGCCGGTCGTCCGCCGCTATGCAGGGGCGCGCTATGGCGCCAAGTCCTGGCGCTGCGAGCGCCGCGTCGCAGCACGGATCGAGGCCACTACCAAAGGCCTCGACATACGCTTCGTCGTCACCAACATCATCGGAAGCAACGCCGAATGGCTGTATGACACGCTCTATTGCGCCCGCGGCCAGGCAGAAAATCTGATCAAGCTGCACAAGAGCCAACTCGCCTAGGACCGCACCAGTTGCCGCTCGCCGCTCGCGAACCAGGTACTGCTCGTGCTGCATACAGGTGCCTTTTGGCTGATGCTCGGGCTGCGTGACGCTATTCCCGAGCCGCAGCCGTTGGCCCGGGCCGGGTTCACCACCTTGCGCATGCGCCTGATCAAAATCGGCGCCCGCATCGCCGAGACCGCCAGCCGGGTGCAGATCGCTTTCGCCACCGCCCATCCGGAGGCCGCGCTGTTTGCAAGCCTTGCCCGATGCCTCAACCCTGCCGGGCCGTGATGCAGGGGCCACGTGCCCCGAATTCGCCCGATCCTGACAACCTCCAGCGCCTGCCAGATACGCGCCGCTCAGCGATGAAAAAGACGAATTGGAAAATCACGCCCGACGCTCAAGATGCCGCCGCCGCTTCACCGCGCTGAATAAGACGGGCTAGGGCCTGTTAGCACTTGATCCAGTCGCACGCAGCAGCGAGGCAGAGGATGCCCATGAAGGAACTAGCGGTCTTCTCATAACGTGTGGCGACCGCGCGCCATTCTTTTAATCTGGCCCATAGCCGCTCGACCTGGTTGCGATTGTTATAGATCCAGGCCGGACAGGACAGCGCCTCTTCGTTCCTGCGCGTCGGGATCGCCGGACGTGCGCCCAGGCTCTAGATGTGCTCGCGAAAGGCGTGGCTGCTGTAGCCCCGGTCGGCGACCACCCACTTCGGCACGCCGGGCAGCTTTGCCAGCAGCGGTATGGCATGAGGCAGTTCGTAATCCTGGCCTGGCGCCAGAATGAAGGCCACAGCCCGGCCAAGGGCGTCGGTGATCACGCTTGCTTTGGTTCCAAAGCCGCCCCGAGACCGGCCCAGCGCCTCACGTTCGTCGCGTTGTTCTGACGTATCCTCTTTCGAGGCGCGCCTGCAGCCTTCTGATGGGCCCGGATACTGGTTCCGTCCAGGAACGTCATGCCCAGCTTCACAGCGTCCTTCTCAGCGAGGATCAGGAGCCGGTCCCACACGCCCAACCTGGACCAGCGGATGAACGTCTGAGCGGGCTTCCACCAAGGCCCCAGCACGTCCGGCACCGCACGCCACTTCGCTCCGTTCTGATGTCGCCACAGGATCGCTCCGATCGTTTGGCGGAGATCCTTCGGCGCAACCTTCGCCCGCGGCCGGCATGCCTCGATCAATGGTTCAAGCGCCGCCCACTGCCCATCCGTCAGCATCCAGGTCATCCTCCCCGAAAGCCAGCACAACGCTGAAAGCGCCAAATGGATTCACATGCTAACAGGCCCTAGTCATCGTGTGCAACGAACACACTTATTGTGGCATCAGAGACCGGGATTGGGAGCAATGTTGGGTTTAACCACCGCGGGGATCTGTTCGACCTCGACCTCTTCGCTCCGCAGGTTCTCATGGATGGTTTCGACTCGCTCCGAGATGACTTTGTGCAGAACCAACTCCTCTCTGACGCGCGCACGCTTCGACACGACCACTTCCTCGCGAGTTTCGGTCATCTCGATCATCCCACCCATGAAAGCATCGGGCGCGACCGGCGTATTAGCGGCGGCGGCTCGGCGGTCAACAGCGACCGTTACATCCTGTAAAGTGACGTTTTGTTCAGCCACTTTGGTCTGCACAAACCGGCGCAAGCGTATGGCACCACGATTGACCTGACGCTTACTAACCGCGAGCCGCTCCGCAGAAAGCTGGAACGTCTGTTCGGATCGGATGGGTAAGGGCGTGATCGAGGCTACTTGGCCATAGGTCGCCGCCCGCTCGGCTACGTCAACCGGACTATGTTTTTCAAGAACTGTCATGACCTGTTCAGCGTCGCCCTCTCCGTCCAGTAACAATACGGTCACGACGTCGCCCCGAGAGCGCGTGGTTTGCTCATAGACGGCGTTCTGCTCGTCAGATGTTTCACCACCGAATAAATGGCTCCAGAAGCCAGTGTCCTGTCCTGGGGCAGGGGCCGGTCCAGCTCGAGCATCCAGTGCCGCTTTGGCGTGGCGGTCGATGTTGCTTTGCAGGACCCCCGCTCGAATGAGGTCGAACACTGCCATGTCGGCCTGCTTCTCCGTGTCGAAGACAGCGACCAAAGTCTCTTGTTTCATGTTTACTCTTTTCTCGCCCTCTCGTCAGCCTTGACCGGGATACCCATAAACACCGTTCAGAAGGCATCGAGACTTAAACCGCTACTTTTTATCGTGCTGCTTGTCGGTCGCCGCACGCTGGTCAGCCTCACCTTCAAGTTTCCTCGCGGCCCCACGGTCCTCAGTCATTTGATCGCCTGTAAGTTTGCCGAGGGCCTCGGTTATAGATCCTTCGATCTTCTTAGCCGCCCCGCTTTGTTTCCTCTCGTTCATCAGCTACCTCTTGAATTGCATATGGGATTCTGCCGATAGGGTTTACGTGTTGTTGACACGCTCGGACTGCCAGCAAGCTTTGCAACGCACAATCTCGCTATGAGTTGAGCGATGGGTGCTCACTAGACAAAGCAGGGGGCAACTGCACTCATTGGCATCTTCAGTAATCCAACTGGCATTCTCATCGTGCCCTTTTGAGCTGCTCCGGTCCATTCAGACCGCGCTCACGAGCCCAGATGATGGCGTTGCTACGCTTGTGAACTCCGATCTTGCCATAGATTGCAGCGACGTGATTACGAACGGTGTTTCGGGTAAGGCCGAGGGCCGTGCCGATCTCATCATCTTTATGTCCAACGCTAAGGTGAGCGAGGATCTCCGCTTCACGAACGGTCAGATCATCGAGCGCGGCTCCTTTCCCCTTAACGATACCGGGCTGTCGGAGGTGCGCAAGCTTCTCAATGACACTCCGACTGAACCATGACGTATCACGCATAACCGTTTCAAGCGCCTCGAATAGCTGAGCCTCGGTTCGTCGCCGGTCGGTTATGTCCTGAATCACGACGAGCGCGCACCGCTGCCCGAGCAAATTGACCAATTCGGCGGAAATGAGGCAGTCTATTGTGTTGCCGTCTGCTACCCGGACAGCAATATCAAGGCCGCGAACGCCTGCTTGACGATGCAGCAGTTCGTTAAACTTCACCGATTCGGGGTCGTCGGGCCACATTCGTAAGCTTGCGATCGAGTGACCAACGACATCTCCCCTTTGGAGCCTGATCATAGTCAGGAAGGCCTGGTTGGCGTCGATGACTTCGGATGACACTACACTGCTTAACATCATCGGCACCGGCGCCAAGCTAAAGGCCGTTGCAAACCGCTCCTCGCTATGTTTCTTCTCGGTGACGTCCGTCAGGACTGCAGTCGTGCGGGTAAAAACGCCTTGTCGGTCAAGGGTCGTACGGGTGGACACCAGGACGTCGGCTTTGACTTTCGTCTTCGTAAGGATTTGGTACTCCTGGTCACCGGGCAGATCCGCGCCGCTTGGATGTCCAGCGGTGATATCGCGATACCGTGACGCGCTTGCTAGCGTCAGGAAGTCGGTGAACAGACGCCCGATGACGTCCTCGCGATTGAATTGGGTTAGTTCAAGCCATCGGTTGCTGACAGTAACGATGCGCCCCGCCGCATCAAGAGAGTGCAATGCGACCGGGGTCTCCGTGTAAAGCGCCTCGAAATCAGCGCGTGACTGCTCCCTACTCTCCTTCAGTGCCAACTCCGCCGCGCGCCGTGGTTCCAGGTCCATGAACGTAAACATCATGCATGGCTTGTCGTCGATCTCGATCGGCTGGCCAGCGACAATGACTGCCTTCTCACCACTCGCCGCCGCAAGGCACGACTCCCACTGAGGGACAGGCCGCCCTTCTGCGACCAAGGTCAAAGCCTCCTCACGCTTGTCAGCCTTTGCGAACAGATCAATCTCGGAGAAGTGCCGCCCAACAACCTGATCACGCCTGAGATCAGCCAGGTGAAGAAAGCCTCGATTCACCTTGATATACAGCATATCGGCGAGCCGACAGATGACCGCCGGCGCGGGATTGACGTTGAACGACGTTTCGAAGCGCTCCTCCGCTTCAAAGCGTTCCGTAACGTCACTCAGGATCAGCACCAGACAGTCAGGCTCGCCAGTCGCGTGGGTTAGGACTAGGCTGCGTACCCTGTGCACCCAACGCGGCTCCTCTGCTCCCGGCGGGGTGACTTCCACCACAACATCTCGGAATGCCTCTCCCGCGATGATCCGCTCAAGCGGGTAGTCTTCCTTGGAAAGTTTGTGGTTGTTCCGATATCGCAGGCGAAACCTTGCTCGATAGTGATCCACCGTCACGCCAAGGTCAGGTAGTGTCTTGACACCATGCATAAGCAGGGCGGCATCGTTGGCCCAGATGATGTCTTGGTTACCGTCAATAAGAATGACGCCTTCGGTCAGCCCGGCGACGATCTGCTGCAGCTGATGACGATCAGTGACGGTTTGGCGAGCATCCATGTCCTGGCCTTTTCGGTAGCCAACCTTAGTTCAGGCTGATGGCGGCCGCCTGATGCAAATGCACCACCTTGCCTAGGTAAACCAGCTCTATGCAACTCGTCCAGGCGCAGGAACACATAGGTCAAGGCAATCAGTGAGATGACACTGATCCAACATAAATCGGACCGTAACCATGGCTCAAAACCCTCAAAATCCGGCTTCCGACGGCGAAGCAGTTGTGCCGCGACGAGAGGAGCAGGTGCTGGCGTTGCATGCTGAGGAGATCGCGGTCGCAAAGCGTGTCATCGCCGGGGACACGGTAAGGATCAGCAAAGCGACCCGAAGCCACGACCAGCTGGTACAAGAGACGCTTACACATCAGCGGATCGAGGTAACACACGTCCCGATCGGTCGTTATGTCGACTGCGCGCCCTCCATCCGCGAGGAGGGTGGCCTGACGATCATGCCTGTGATCGAAGAGGTCGTTGTCACAGAACGTCGTCTTCTTCTGAAGGAGGAGATCCATATCCGCCGCGTTCAGGTTACCGAAAATTATACCGAGACGGTTATCGTCCGCGTGGAAGAAGCGAGTGTGGAACGGATCCCAGCTGCTGTGAGAGGCCGTTAAATGGACATTGATCAGCTTTGTGATGGGCAAGCCTATCTCAGGCGCGAATAGTGTCTCGACAAACATGCGCCTTGCTATCAATGGTCAGCCGATAGACGGAGAAGTACCTTTGCATCATACGAATTAATAGAATTGGCTCTTTCTGCATACCGTCGAGGGAACTAGATCCGACTGAAACGTGCTACCCGAGGTTTTTTCAGTTCGGCGTTCTTCCGCGGGCCGACAGCTAATGCAACCTTTTCTAAAGCGATTTGGTTGAGAGAGAGTATCACTTACAATCGAAAGCGTTCCCACTGAGAAGGTGGGAGTAAACAAATGGAGACAGATATGTCAGACGAGATGATCGTTGCGGTTTTTGACACCGCTGCTCATGCCGACGCTGCGGTTCAGGATCTCCTGAGCGCCCACGTGCCCCAGGGTGCGATCAGCACGCATGCGAATTCAGCGTCCGGGGGCACTGCCACGTCAACAGAGAAGCCCGGGCTCTGGGCGAGCCTCTTCGGTGGCGAGCCCGATCATGATACGGCGGTTTACAGCCAGAGCGTGCAAGGCGGCTCCACTGTCGTCACCGTCAAGACGCCCGATCGTGACGTTGCTTCCGTCATGTCGATCCTGGCGCGCCATAACCCTATCGATATCGATGAGCGCGCATCCAGCTATGGCTTGACGCAGAAGCCTTCCGCACCGTTGTCGACTGGCCGTACTGGCATGGCTGCGACTGCACCGGCGGCCGATGACGGTGTTATCCAGCTCTCCGAGGAAGAGCTGGTCGTCGGAAAGCGTGTGGTTAACCGTGGTACGACCCGTATCCGCCGCTTCGTGACCGAGGTTCCGGTCGAGCAGCAGGTTAGCCTGCATGAAGAGAGCGTAAAGATCGAACGGCATCCGGTGACAGGTGATCAATCAGTTCCGGGCACTGCCTTTACCGATCAGACCATCGAAGTGGCTCAAACCGGTGAAGAAGCCGTCGTAGGCAAGACGGCCCGTGTCTACGAGGAGGTCAATCTTCGGAAACAGGCGGTAGACCGCGTCGAGACGGTGAAGGATACCGTGCGTCGCGAGGACGTCGAGATCGAGCAGATCCCGAGTGAGACGGTCCTCAACAAAACACCGAAAGTCTAAGTATCCAATGCCCGATCGGCGACCGTCGTCGCCGATCGGGCATTGGTCAGATTCCGAAATCTGATCGCGGTTGTGCGACAACTAGAACGAGAAAACAATGAAATATATTCCGGCTGCGCTGATCCTCGTCGCCTTGGCAACGAATGCTGTTGCCCAAACTACAGCGCCCAACTCGACTTCTGGTACGACGTCGATGGCTCCGGCCGGCATGGCGATGGCGCCTACCGACAATGGTCAGGCCGCGGCCGCAGGCAATGACAATCAGGCCGTCGCTACAACCACTGCCAATGCGACACAGCCGGCACATGGTGCGAACTCGTTCAGCAAGAGGGAAGCCCGTCGGCGTATTGCACGGCATGGCTTCCAGCAGGTGGCCGGCCTGAGCAAGGATAAGAACGGCGTGTGGCGTGGGACCGCCACACAGGGCGGCAACCAGGTGAACGTTTGGCTGGACTTCAAGGGCAACGTCGGCCAGCAGTGAACTCACCTATTATTCGTTGACCATTCAAAGGAGCTAGGTCATGGCAACTCGTGTTTTCACCCATCTTTATGATAACTACGCTGACGCACGGCAGACTGTTGAGGCACTTGAGGCGGCCGGAATTTCTCAAGCCGACATCAGCATCGTCGGCAATAACGCAGATAGCGTACATACAGGGGCTGCCACGCAGACTGATGGTGTGTCGGACGCCACCAAGACTGCCACGGGAGCGACCACGGGAACCGTTCTTGGCGGTGGCCTTGGCCTACTCACCGGTCTTGGCCTGCTTGCGATCCCGGGTGTCGGCCCGGTTATTGCGGCTGGATGGTTGATCGCCACTGTGACTGGTGCAGGTATTGGGGCTGCCGGTGGCGGCGTGCTCGGATCGCTGATCCATGCCGGTGTGCCTGAGGAGCATGCGCATGCTTATACCGAAGGCGTCCGTCGTGGTGGCACATTGGTGAGCGTGCGTGCCGATGACAGCAAGGCTGCGGCCATCGAAAGCGTTCTCGAGGGACGCACCTCTGCCGCAGCGGACATGACGACGCGCCGAACTGATTACACGTCTACCGGTTGGGAAAAGTTCGAGGAGACGGCTCCCCATTATACTCCCGATCAGGTCGCGGCGGAGCGGGCACGCTACAACCGTACGTCCTGACGCTCCGTTCAACATAGCTTCGGTGGACAGTGGTTCGCTCGTGGCTCAGCAGAGTAGAACCCTCGCATGAGCGATACGAGCGGACCTGGTCCCGTGAGGGCCGGCCTGGACATTGCCCATGCTGCCGGGGACGTGCGTCAGGATGTCGGCAGCCAGGCCAAGCAAGTCGGAAACTAGGCTTGGAGCGAGGCGCAGGGCGTTGCGCATGACGCGACGACGCGGAGTGCCTCTTTGGGGCATTGGTGCATGAGTCGATTGACTGACGCAGCTTTCCTACCTTGGGTAGAGACTTTAAATTCCCTTCAAGCACAATGCGTCCCGCCGCCATCACATCCCGAAGGCCCGTCGCCGGGTCATGAACTGGGCGGCCTATGAGGCTGGTCTGCGGCAACGTGGTGATTTGACGTTGTGGCTGGACAAGGCGGCCTTGACTGGATGGCATGCCCCGCGCCGGACGACACCAGGCGGTCAACCGATGTATGCCGAGGTGGCAATCGAACTGGTGCTGACCCTGCGCCTGGTCTTCCATCTGGCTCTACGCCAGGCAGAAGGCTTCGTGCGCTCGGTTCTGCGCCTACTCGGACTGGCACTTTGCGTGCCTGATCATTCGACCTTGAGCCGTCGGGGGCGCGCCTTTGCCGGACGTCAACCGCGTGCAGGACGGCGTGACGAACCCGTTCATGTCGTGCTGGACAGCACGGGCCCGCAGGTCTTCGGGCAGGGCGAGTGGGATGCCGAGAAGCACGGCCGCACGCCCAGGCAGTGGCGCAAGCTGCATCTGGCCGTCAATGTCGAGACCGGCGAGATCGTCGCACATAGTCTGACCGACAAGGATACCGGCGACATATCAGAATGTGCGGTGCTGCTGGCAACGGTAGAGGGGCAGATCGCCAGCGTGATCGCCGACGGCGCCTATGACGGCGCGTCCGTCTATGATGCCGCCGCCGCACGCCAGCACAACCCGCCACCTCATATCGTCATCCCGCCAAAAGCATCTTCGGTCATCAAAGCTGACGCCGACACCGAGACCGTTCGCAATCGTCATCTCCGGGACATTACCGAGAAGGGACGCATGGCCTGGCAGAAAGCCAATGGTTACGGCCGACGCAGCATCGTGGAGACGACGATCGGTCGCTACAAACACATCATCGGTCCGAAGCTCAGAGCACGGTCGACCACCGGTCAGAAAGCGGAGGTCGCCATCGCCATCTGTGCCCTCAACCAAATGATCCGGATCACCAAGCCCATCTCCGTTCCCACCGTCTGAAGCGATCACCGGGTAGGGCAAGCTCTTGTCTCCCGCCCGGTCCACGCAACAACGCTGAGGCAAGCGGCAACAAGCGGACGCTGTGATTGGCTACAGGCAGGAGCGTTGCGCTCGACAGCAAGCTCCAATGCGCCTTTTTGAGCCGGGCGCCCCAGCGGTGAGCGCTTCGACACGCGCGTTACCTAATGTTGGTCAGTTTGTTAGTTTGGATGCCCCATGGATGAATCAAATAGAACCGCTCGTGCCCATACAAAACTTGTCCGACTACTCGGCCAGAAGAACGAGACTCATCTTCTTCTTATCAACACCGAGAGCAGCCTGCGCGATGAGAGGCTGCATGAATCTTCAGCGGAGCCGGTCACCCTGACGAAGGCTGAGATACAACTCAAAGTGCACTACTTGGACGGCCCCCTCCTTAGAGAAACGACCAGCGGTTCACCGATAGCCAATTTTGGTGGTACGATCGAGCCAGTGTGGAACTCTAAAACGAACGGCTGGTGTCAAAGGGTTCGGTTGTCAAACGGTTTTGTAATCATTGAACGACCGGAACTGCGTGGACTCGGATTGGGAACGTATCTGTTTGCGCAGATCGTGCTTTGGGCAAAGCGAGTTGCCCCCCAGGCTTGGGTGCAAGCAATAGTACTGTCCAGCGTCCAAGCAAGAGACACGGAGAGCCGGAATCGCCGCAACAAATTTTACGAGAAGTTCGGCTTCGAATTTGACTATCGCTCTGTGGACGGTATCAAGGATGCAGAAGGGTCCTCCCAATCCATCAATATAAGCGACATGAAAGTTCCCGATAAAATCGAGACTATCGAAGTGCTTCCTTTGATTAATTTTCTACGGGAGAATTTTGAACAGATGCGGAAGGAGCGAAGTCGCTTCCATAGTGAAGTCCAACGCTACGAACGGGTGGTTGCGGACCATGTCGCACTATGCCGGGAAAATAATCTGCTGATTAGCCTAGGCAGGTGGTTGTACAGAATCCGGAGGCCAGAGTGATTACCTTCCCTAATGGGCGTTGTTGCGTGGACCGGGCGGGAGGCAAGAGCTTGCCCTACCCGGTGATCGCTTCAGACGGTGGGAACGGAGATGGGCTTGGTGATCCGGATCATTTGGTTGAGGGCACAGATGGCGATGGCGACCTCCGCTTTCTGACCGGTGGTCGACCGTGCTCTGAGCTTTGACCCGATGATGTGTTTGTAGCAACCGATCGTCGTCTCCACGATGCTGCGTCGGCCGTAACCATTGGCTTTCTGCCAGGCCATGCGTCCCTTCTCGGTAATGTCCCGGACATGACGATTGCGAACGGTCTCGGTGTCGGCGTCAGCTTTGATGACCGAAGATGCTTTTGGCGGGATGACGATATGAGGTGGCGGGTTATGCTGGCGTGCGGCAGCAGCGTCATACACGGACGTGCCATCATAGGCGCCGTCGGCGATCACGCTGGCGATCTTCCCCTCCACCATTGCTAGCAGCCCCGCGACTTCTGATATGTGCTGGTATCCTTGTCCGTCAGGTTGTGCGCCACGATTTCGCCAGTCTCGGCATTGACGGCCAGATGCAGCTTGCGCCATTACCTGGGTGTGCGGCCATGCTTCTCGGCATCCCACTCGCCCTGCCCGAAGACCTGCAGGCCCGTGCTGTCCATCACGACATGAACGGGCTCGTCACGCCGGGCGGCACGCGGTTGACGTCCGGCAAAGGCGCGCCCCCGACGGCTCAAGGTCGAATGATCAGGCACGCAAAGTGCCAGTCCGAGTAGGCGCAGAACCGAGCGCGCGAAACCTTCTGCCTGGCGTAGAGCCAGATGGAAGACCAATCGCAGGGTCAGCACCAGCTCGATCGCCACCTCGGCATAGACCGGTTGACCGCCTGGTGTCGTCCGGCGCGGGGCATGCCATCCAGCCAAGGCCGCCGTGTCCAGCCACAACGTCAAATCACCACGTTGCCGCAGACCAGCCTCATAGGCCGCCCAGTTCATGACCCGGCGACGGGCCTTCGGAATGTGGTGGCGGTGGGACGCGTTGTGCTTGAAGGGCATCCCAGACCTCTATCAGGCCAGGAGAGCCGCGTCAGCCGACCGGTCCATGGACCAACGCCGGTCAGCGTCCCCGTGGCGCCAGTCAGCATCTGTCGCCGCCACGTGTAGAGCAGCCCGGTGCCGATCCCATGTCGCCGCGCCACATCAGATGGCGTCAGACCGGGCTGCAGACTTTCGGCAACGATCTGGCACTTCTGCTCCGTCGTCCAATTCCGCCGGCGCTCTCCGCGGACGATGACCTCCATGGCAGCGCCGCGCGCGCTCTTACGGTCAATCGTATGAGTGGCTTCAGCATCGGTGAGCGCGGGCGGCAGCATCGTATCCATGCAGCCCTTCCAACATATTCAGCCACGCCAGAGCCATGTGCCGGTCCCGCGACGCTTACGTGGCAGACCCAGCACCGCTACATGCAAACAGAACCGATGGCCGACATCATGGCACCGACCATCAACGTCGAACCTGCACAGATTGCCACCGTAGCCGCTTGACCGTAGGCCAACTCAGCTACACCCCAATTTCCACCACGTTGACGGACACGACCGATTAGGTCGCGCACTTGGAAGCGCGGTCCATCGTAGGTCTTAACAGATCGAGAAGCAGGAAGGCGCTGTCGAGGACGTCGATAAAGCCCTTTTCCGCACGCATTCTCCCGCCTGCACGTAGATCGAGTAGGCCGTGAAGGTTGGCATAAATGAGGCTCGTCATCGTCGGCGTTGCCACGGCCGGCAAATAGCCGGCCGCCTGCGCCCCCGCCACCAGTGATGCGAAGCTGGCGAACGTCGTCATTGCCACTGCTTCGAGCTGACCGCCGCGTTTGGCAATATCGGGATCGCCGAAGAGCAGACGGTAGCGCGCCGGATGGGACTCGCCATAATAGGCAAACGTCCGCAACGCCGCCTTGACCTTGTCGATCGCCGTCCGGTCAGACTGGCCAATTTCATCGAACTCGACCGAGAAGGCCGCGAAATCCTTCTCGGCCACGCCGGCGAGCAGTGCTGCACGATCGGTGAAATGCCTATATGGCGTATTGTGAGAAACGCCGACCTGATGAGCGACCGCGCGCAACGTCACTGCTGCCTCGCCGCCTTGGTCCAGCAACGCCGCCGCGGCCTCGACCAGCTTCTCCCCTGTCCCCATCGTCGCGCCAACTCCCTGAGCGCGTTCGTCTTAGCAGTCTCATCCCATCGACAGCAGGGCCGACCGTTCCTCATGATGAAGATAGACGAGCGTTTCGGAATCTCGCCACAGCTTTGCCGCCGCGGCCGTGTCGTATGATTTGGTGGATGACCGTTGCTCGGTCAGCCGATTGTCCTTCGCCTGAAAGTATTTGCCCGATTCGCTTGCATAGGTCGGGTCAGCGCATAGCCTCGCTAGGGCTGCGCCGGAGAACTCAGCCGACGACATGGTGATTCCCATACGGCGCATTACCCACTTCATTAACCCTGTCTTAGCAAGGACCTGAAGGGGTTTCGGATGCGTGCGCAACAACCCGGTTCCTGCCACGGAGCCGGGATCGAAGGCGATGGACACGATTGAGCTGTTGGCTCGCCGCAGACGTCGGTCCAGCTCATAAGCATAGAGAATGTCGCAGAGCTTGGACGACGTATAGCGGACGCCCGTGGAGAGCGGCTTGCCCCCGCCCTTCCCCTCGTGCGCGAGCACAAGGGCATCCGGTTCGGCTGCCTTTCCAACCACCTTGCCGTCCGCAGTCTTCGGATCATGGGTACCGCTTGCGGTGAACACGACACGGCCACTTTCCGCGAGCCTGTCGATCAGCAGTTCGACTAGGAGAAAGTGACCGAGGCAGTTGGTCGCGAACGTGTTTTCATAGCCATCCGGGCTATAGGTCACCGGTCCCATGAACTGTGCGCCGGCATTGCAGAGAATGGCTTCAAGTCCATCGATCTCGTTCTTGTCGAGCATGGCACGACAGCGCGCTGCGCCCGTCCTGACGGACGCCAGCGATGCGACATCTAGCTGGAGTGTCTTGACCTCGACCCCTCGCGTCCGGAGTTGCCGTGCGACAGGCTCGACACGCTCAAGGTCTCGACCGGCCAGAACCAGCGTGTGTCCGGGCTTGTCAACAAGCCGCTTGGCACACTCGAGGCCGATCCCGCTATGGCCACCCGTAATCAATATGGTTCCCATAATCACCGTCTCCAGGTTGACAGTGTCAACATAAGACATAGGTTGACATTGTCAACCTGTGGCTCATCCACCTAAAAGGAGCTTGGACGATCTGCCAACTTAGCCTGTGCCTTCTGGGTCTCCTGGAACTTCGTGCTTCGAGGCAATTCTTCCCATGTGTCCAGGTCGTGCTGCCGATCGACTATCTTTTGTCGAATCTGATCGAGGGCGTCTCCCTCGATCACCAGATGCAGTGGCGGCTGATTAGCTTCGACCGCAGTTATGATTGCCTCCGCCCGGCGTTGGTGCATGGACCGGTCGGCTGACGCGGTTCTCCTGGCCTGATAGAGGTCTCGGATGCCCTTCAAGCACAACGCGTCTCGCCGCCACCACATCCCGAAAGCCCGTCGCCGGGTCATGAACTGGCCGGCCTATGAGGCTGGTCTGCGGCGGCGTGGCGATCTGATGTTATGGCTGGATGAGGCAGCCTTGGCTGGATGGCATGCCCCGCGCCGGACGACACGACGCGGTCAGCCGGTCTACGCCGAGGTGGCGATCGAGCTGGTGCTGACCCTGCGGCTGGTCTTCCAGGTCTCCGGGCAAGGCGAGTGGGATGCCGAGAAACACGGCCGCACACCCAGGCAGTGGCGAAAGCTGCACCTGGCCGTCGATGCATAGACCGGCGAGATCGTGGCGCACAGCCTGACCGACAAGGACACCGGCGACATCTTGGAGGTTGCAGGGCTGCCGGCGACGGTGGAGGGGCATATTGCCAGCGTGATCGCCCATGGGGCCTATGATGGCGCGTCGGTCTACGACGCCGCTGCCGCACGCCAGTTCAACCCACCACCCGACATCATCATTCCTCCGCGAGCTTCGTCGATCGTCAATGGTGCAGACCGGGTCGATACCGTTCGCAATCGTCATGTCTGATACATCGAAGAAAAGGGGCGCATGGCCTGGCAGAAGGCCGATAGCTATGGCCGGCGCAGCGCCGTGGAAACCACGATCGGTCGCTACAAACACATCATCGCCTCGAAGCTCAGGGCACGGTCGACCACCGGTCAAAAAGGTAAGGTCGCCATCGCATTCGCGCCCTCAACCAAGAGATCCGGATCGTCAAGCCAATCTCCATTCCTGCCGTCTGACGCGACCACCGGGTGGGGTAAGCTCCTGCCTCCAGCCCGATCTATGCAACAACGCCAAGAGTGCTCGGACTCTGCTCTAGCTGGGCAGTCCGGAGGCGTGAGCCAGGACAGTTCCAAGGCACGCGGCACTCACTGTCACGCGAACACACCAAACATGGTTTGCGACAATGTGGCAAAAAGGAGACAACCAAGATTTGGTTAGCCGAGGCATTAACTGGCGTTCACTTCAGCCTTGTTGTAAGCGCATAGCTGTCATAACAATTCAGCATCCGAGGCCTCACACCTCAGACCACCACCAAAGCCGGAGGCTGCCGACCTTGAAGAACTTCCAACGATATCGGAATGTTATGCTGCTTTCCTCGGCCGCTGCCGGATGTCTAGCTTTGGAGGTCGCCGCGCCAGCGCGCGCGCAAACTCCTGTAGTGCCAACATCGACAACTGGGACAAGTGGCCCCATCGCCGCACCTCCCCCGGCGTCCGGCGCGCAGGTCAATCTTGGTGCAGGTTCCACAACGACGCAGACGCCGGAAAAGGTAGAAGACGTCGTTGTGACCGGTTCAATACTTCGCAATCCCAACCTCTCCGGTGCTTCCCCGGTAACCCACCTAACCGCACGCGATATGCAGGCACGCGGCATCACGACGGTGGCTGCAGCGCTGCAGCAGATCTCGGCCAACAACGCCGGCAACCTGCCGGCCTCGTTCACCGGCAACGGGGCGTTCGCCAGCGGCGCCAGCGGCGTCTCGTTGCGCGGACTCACGGTGGATTCAACGCTGGTGCTGATCGACGGTCAGCGTGCCGCCTATTACCCGCTTTCGGATGATGGCGAGCGTAACTTCGTGGATATCAACACGATCCCGCAATCGATCGTGCAGACCATCGACGTCGAACAGGATGGCGCGTCCGCCACCTACGGCGCCGACGCGGTGGCCGGCGTGGTCAACATCATCACACGCAAGCAGATCGAGGGCTTCGAGGGCGGCGCGGAAGGCGGCCTGAGCCAGCGCGCCGATAGTGGGCATCAGCGGCTCTATTCGACCTACGGGATCGGCGACCTCAATCGCGACGGCTACAACGTCTATCTGAATGGCGAGTATCAGAACGACGACATGCTCTACAACCGCGATCGCGGTTATCCCTACAACACCGGCGACCTGCGCGGTCTTGGTGGTTTGAACGGCAACGCGAACGGCATTCAGGACGACGGAACCATTTCCGGTGTCGGCGCAACGCGGATTGCCGCAGTACGACCAGTGACCGTGGACCCGACCACCGGTGCGCTCACCAGCCTCGCCGGGCTCCGGCCGATCAATTCGACACTGGGATGTAACGGCCTCGCCACGCATGTGGTGTCGCAAGGCACGGTTTGTGAACAAAACACGGTCGGCGACTATCGCGTCATCAGCCCGAGCGACCGGCGCATCAGCGCCAACCTGCGCGGGACCGCGAATGTTAGCGACAGGGCGCAGGCCTATGCAATGTTTACATATGCGCAGAACCAGGTTTATTTCACCGGAACGCCGAGCTCGATCCGCCAGCAAAGCGCGTCGGCCGATGTGAGCCTGACCAACATCGTGCTTCCGGCGCTTCTGGCGAACGGCTCCCTCAACCCGAACAATCCCTTCGCGGCACAAGGACAGGCCGCTCAGATCTACTACCGGTTCGCCGACTTGCATCCGACAACGACCGACTTCAACCAGACTTTCCGGGGATCCACTGGCATCAACGGCACGATCGGATCGCAGTGGGGATCGGACTGGAGCTACGGTACCTCGGTTGTCGGCATGACCGACGATCTGCAGGTGACGACGACCGGGGTGCCAACATACGCGGGCATCCTGAACGCGGTAAACACAGGGAGCTACAATTTCGTTGATCCGTCGAAGAACAGTTCGGCGGTCCGCGAGTCAGTTGCACCAAAATCGGTGCAACATGCGAGCAGCCAGGAGTACGCGTTTGACGTAACGCTGTCGAAAGGCTTGTTCAGCCTGCCAGGCGGCATGGTGACGCTGGGTATCGGCGGCGCCGCACGCTACGAGTCACTGAACGATCCGAGCGCCAATCCGGATGATCCATCGAACCCGAATGCGCAGTATCTGCCGCAGATCAACGGCTTCGGCGCCTCTGGCAGCCGCCGGGTCGGGTCTGGTTATTTCGAGGCTGCCATTCCGCTAATTAAGCGACTGACTGTGAGCGTATCGGGCCGCTACGACAATTACTCCGAAGGGTTCAGCAACTTCGCGCCGAAGGTCGGTGTGATCCTGAAGCCGATCGACAAGCTCATGCTGCGGGGCACCTTCTCCAAGGGCTTCCGTGTCCCAAGCTTTGCCGAAACCGGCGCATCGCCGACGATCGGCTATATCAGCTATACGCCGACCGATCCCGCGTTCCTGGCGCAGCACCAGAACAGTAACGGCACCGGCCCGGACGCTTATGCGCAGACCTACAGCCTCGGGTTGAACAGTGTCGGCAACCCGGCGCTCAAGCCGGAGAAATCGACCAACTTCACCGGCGGTGGCGTCCTGACGCCTGTCCCCTGGCTAAACCTGACCGCCGACTATTATCACATCAAGAAGAACAACTTCATCACTCTTGCCGATTATAGCGGGCCGGTGGCGAACTACTTCACCAGCAAGGACTATCCCGCCGGCATCACCGTGACGCCCGACGTCGCGGATCCGGATCATCCGGAGGCCACGATCCTGCGGCCCGGGATCGTCAATCTCGGCTATATCAACGCCGCCAAGCTGGTGACGTCCGGGGTCGACCTGGCGCTCTCAGCCCGCATCCCGCTGCCGCGTCCGTTGCAGGACATCAAGTGGACCAGTACAGGCCAGGCGACCTACGTCCTCGGCTACACCATCACTTATCCCGGCATCGGCCTGGAATCCTATGCCGGGTCACTTGGGCCAGCCAACGTGACCTCGGCCTCCGGCACGCCACGCTGGCGCGCCAACTGGGCAAATACCTTCACCTATAAGCGCCTCGCGGTAACCGCGACCGTAAACTATACAAGCGGTTACAAGCTGACCGCAGAAGACGTAACGGGCCCGGGCACACTCAACGATTGCAGCCAAGCCCAGCAGGGTTTCGCCGGCGATCCGCAGCGCTGCGGTGTCGCCAGCTTCGTCGACGTCGACCTGACGATCAACTATGCCCTGAACGACAGACTAAACCTCTACACCAACATCTATAACGTCTTCGACAAGGGGCCGCCGCTCGACACCGGCACCTATGGCGGCTACCAGTATAATCCGGCCTGGGCTTCTGCCGGCATCCTCGGCCGAGCCTTCCGGTTCGGGGTCACGGGCAAGTTCTAATCCAGATATAGATGCAGCGGCTGGCGCACAATTGGTTCTGCCGGCCGCTGCAGAGGTTACGATGGGGCGGCCTCTAAGAAGGCAGCTTTAGCCAGAATTGGCGTCATCGCAGATGCTATTGAAAAGATCGTCATCATCCAGTACGCCTTGAGCGTTGGCGCAACTTAGCTATCTGATACAGCGCTGCTGTTATGATTTTGATGCACGTGCGCGATCCCTCGATCGAAGACCGACGGGTTACCACTAATTAGCGCCTCGGGTGAGAATATTACTCAACATATTCATCACTCAAACACAGAGCGGCACGCAGTCCTGTCAGCCCGTCGGGCGTGCGGACCTCGAGCAAGTCATACCGAAAAGGTATTAACAGGGTTCCTGCCTGAAATCGGTGACCGAGGTGTCAAGCTCTGAAGCAGATAACGGCAGCTTCTGGCGATCTCCCGGACATTTCTGTGCAATGGCCCGATCTTGCTGCCGGACGAAATTACCAGCGGACGCCGTGGTGAGAGCAAGCAGAAGGTGAAGGGCGCTGCTCGACCGCTTGATTGTTTGATGGTTTTCCAGACCGTGGTCGCAGCTATACATCGAACTATCAAAGTCCGCAGCTTTTGCCAAATCTTCATGCAGTCAACCCCGTGCTGCAGAATAGAACACTGGGTTCTGTCGGAGCTTGCGCCAGCGTTCTGACTGTTTCTTCGGGAGCTTGCGGGGTTACGCGTTCTGCATGATCCCGAGCGCAAGTTTGGCGCCTCTTGCGAAGCGGAAGCGGCGGAGGGAGGCGGAAACGATTTGGTTGCGACGGCGACGAGGGCGAAGGAGATCGCAAAGTTCACCGTGCTCCCTGCAGAACCGGCGGCCGGCATCATGGCTCTTGATGGCGCGCATACATCGGATCCTGCCCTTGATGCCGCGGTAGTTCGGTGCCGGACGATCGTCCCCAGCACCGGGCGGATTGGTCTGGGCTAGGAGCCATGTCCGTCTGTGGTCACCCGGTCCGGGCGGAAGCCCATGGTCGCTCGGGCGAAGCGGAACAACGCCTTGGCCGCCATCATGTCGCGGTGCTGTCTCAGCATGGCGTCGATCAGGTTACCCTCCCGATCGATGGCCCGGTAGAGGTAGGCCCAGCGGCCACGCACCTTCAGGTAAGTCTCGTCTACGAACCAGCTGGCGCTTGCGCAGCGCTTCGCCCATGATCGGCAGCAGCTTTGCCTCCCAGTCTCGAATGGCCTCATGGCTTACCTCGATCCCGCGCAGCGCCATCCTCTTGCTCAGGCTACGGAGCGTCAGCCGGTAGCGCAGGGGGCAGAACATCACGAACACGATGATGTCCTTGGGCAGGCAGGTTCGGTACGCCACCGTTGCGCTCGTTGAACTACCACCCGCAAGCTCGGCACCGGAAGCGCCGGTAGCCCCGTGCCGTCACCTCCCGGCATTGTCACGTTAACTGGTAGAGTTTGGAAGTAGGCTTGGGGCAATTGGGTTGGCCACCTCGTAGCTCTTCAGCTTGTCCGTCACCACGACGCGGGGCGTATAAGATAGACCTTTCAGCAGGCGCTTGAAGAAGCGCTTTGCTGCTGTGCCATTCCGGCGACTTTGCACCAGGATGTCCAGCACGACGCCGTTCTGGTCGACAGCGCGCCAAAGATAGCCCAACTCTCCCTGGATGCGGATGAAGACTTCGTCGAAGTGCCATTTGTCACCCGGGCGAGGCCGCCGTCGACGGATGCGGCCCGCGAAATGCGAGCCGAACTTCAGGCACCATCGCCGAATGCTCTCATAGGAGACGATGACGCCACGCTCGGCCAGCAGGAGCTCCACGTCTCGACAGCTCAGGCTGAACACGTAATAGAGCCACACGGCGTGGCTGATGAGCTCGGCCGGAAAGCGGTGACGATGGCGGGGATCAGGCGGCATCTTCATCCAGCTATCCTCGCTCGGACCGCAGCTGAAAGCCAGTTAACGTGACAATGCCCCGACAACATCATCAACTGCAGTGCTTGCATTAGTCATGCGCTGGTGTCTGTTGTTGCTGCTGGGAATGCGATCTTTCTGCAATCCGCTGCCGAAAGGCGGCCCCTGACCAGCAATTCGGCTGCAAGCCGTTCAATCAGCAGCCATCGTTCAGCTACTAGCTCTCGGGCTTGGATGTCCCAAAGTCGCGTCATCAGCTCTGCCTGTTCGGTCGATCCAGTAGCGTCCAGGGCATAAGCAGTCACATGATCGCGCTCTAAAGATTCATGGTATTTGTTCACGCTGTCAGAACTAAACCGATGCTGTGCAGCCCCCCCCGCCATCACAACGATACCTTGCCCATGTATTCGTTCGATGCTTCCCGCTGATCGCAGGAAACGCATACGCCTGGCGTAATCGTTTAAACTTTCGATCGTGATGAAACGAAAGGAAATGGATTTCAACAATGCTGCGATGGCGTGCCCAGCCTCGTGATGTGCAGTGGCGGCAAGCGCTGATGGTGTCACATGCCTCACCCCCTCATCCTGGGGGCTGGCCCAGTCCAGCGGTCTGCCGCCGCGAGCTGCAGCCCGTGCGATCCGGAGCAGTGACTGTCGAGTCTCTTCGAATAGATGCGGCCAGAGCTTCAGCAGGTCGTCAAAGGCGGGGTCGTACTGGCTCATATTCACGCCTCTATCGTGACCGGCCAACTGTCTTGTTCCGCTGGGCCAGCCGAGCCGCACGAAGCACCGCCCGTGCAATGGTCATATGCCGATCGTCAGCCGGAGCCTCCACAGGCGTCACTGCAACGGTACGCTGGGCTTCGTATTCGACAACCGCAGCGATGGGGATGCGGAACATCTTCGTGCCGATCCGAAAGGCAGGTAGTTGGCCGGACGCGATCAGGCTGCGGACCTTGCCTGCGGAACAAGCCCACCGGTCAGCCAGGTCGCGGACCCGGTAGCAGATCGGATTAGCCACTACTTGCCTTTTAGCCAGTCGAGCTGGGGGTATTTGGCTTCCTAAGTCGTACCCCGGCGCCACCGCCGTTCTCCGGAATGAACACGACTCCGGCTGCCTCAAGAGCGCGCCGCAAAGTCTCCATGTTGGCATTCGTTAAAGAGCCGCCAGCTTCAGCCCGCTGGATTGTCGACAGCCCCAAACCGGCCGCCTCTGCCAATTCTCGAGCGGACCAGGACATGAAGCCTCGGGCAGCACGTATTTGTCCTGGTGTTAGAAGCAATCCGGTTCACCTGGAATAAATCGCTTGACCTGTTGTTTTCGGTGAAACGAATTATGTCACATGAAGCGCGTCGCTTCAAGGGCAAGCCCTATGACCTACCAGAACCGCCACTCCGAAGCAGCCGCCCACCCGTTCCGCTCGATCTCCATGTTCCACCCGGCCAGCGTCCTCGGCCCTGGGTTCATAGTGAAGCAGGATCCGTTGCCTCTCGCCCGGCAGATCGCCGCTCGCACTCTCGAGCTCGCCTGCTTCGAGATCGCCGAAGCTTGGGAGGCCTATGGCACCGCGAAGGCGGCTGTCGGCGCGGTCAAACGGCAGAGCCGCAAAGACCGGCACGATCGGGCCATCACATCGGACCGCTATGTCGCCCGGCGCCGTAGCGAGGCTTTCGGCGCCGTGAACCGCCGCCGCGGGCAATTTCTGCTTGCCCACGAGGCTCTGGCAATTGCCGAGGTCGCTCTGCTGGCACTGGCGAACTGAGATGATCGGCGTTCTCCTCATGCTCGTGGGTGCGGTGGTGACCTTCGTCCATCGGCTGGTGCTTCGGGTTCCGCGACGCGGCCAAGTAGGACCGGCGACTATCGATGCGCTGACAGCACCATGGGACGGCATCGAGCGCCGCCAGGACACGGACGGGGTGTCGGTATGAACCCCGCGATCGCCATCCCGCCAATGCCGGCGACCCTGAACGCACCGGCCTACACGCCGCTCGCCCTCGCAGCCCGTGAGTGCTTCCTGCGTGACGCTGCATTGGCCCGGGCGCGTGCCGGTGACGCTCAGACCGCCCTGCTCCTGGCTCATGATGCCGACGTGCAGCACCGCCGCCACCGCCTGGAGAACTGACGAAAACCAGATTGCTCGCCTGATCCAGGTCGCCGCGCTGCGCGGGGCCTGGACCAGATATGAGCCTTCCGCGCCGGGGCGGTTAATGAGACCTGTGCGCGGGCCCAGCATGGCGGCGTTTTGAGGGATGGCTACGCTGAACCATAATCGTCATTCGATGTGTTGATCTGTGACAGCCTGCTGATCTCTAGTTGAAGGATAAGCACGGTCACTGAAAGGCACGAAAGCTATCGAAGGCTGGGCCGTAGCAGGTGTCGGGGCTTAGGCGGTGGCGGCTTGCAAGAGAGTAGCGGTTCGTCTGAAATTATAAGCAATGGCGGTGATCCGGACCTGAAGTGCCGCCTTGGCGAGGCCTCTCCATCGCATACGCCGCAACCCATAGCAGCGCTTCCACGCCCCGAAGATCTTCTCGATCCGGCAGCGAACGCGCTGGATGCCGTGGTTCCAACTCCTAAGCTTGCGCAGGGTATCGTCGCCGGGCCTGCCCCATATGCTGGTCTGCACGACACGCGGGATACCTTGCTTTGCCAGTACCGCGGCTGCGAAGAGAGAGCCGCGATAACCGCTATCTGCATAGACGTGACCGGATACATCCGGCAGCACGTGGCCGCCGACCTGGCCTTCATGAACATTGCCCGGTGTGACCAGGAGTTCTTCGACAAGAGCGGTGTCGGCATCGGCTGCGACATGCGCCTTGAAACTGTGGACCGCCTTGCGCCCTCGATGCCCGGCCCATGCGGCTTCGCCATCCTGATGACTGGCTGAGGCAATCACCGTTGCATCGACCAGCGTGCCCGTCTTCACCGTCGCAGTACGCCGCTTGAACTGTTTGGTGATTTCGCAAAACAGTCTGGCGTCCAGGCCGCGGGCAAGCAGCTGCTTGCGGAACCGCACGAAGGCAGTGCGTTCCGGCGTCGGCTCATCCGCGGAGAAGCCGCAGAAACGCCGAAACGACGCCCGATCGTCCAAGGCTTCGGCCAGCTTCACGTCGGACAAATCGTACCAGACGGCGATGAGCATCGCTTTAAACATCGCCAGAGGTGGCCACCCTGGCTCACCCTTGACCGCGGCGTGGATGTCGATGAGCTCGTTCTCGATTGGTGTCCAATCGATCAGCCTGGCCAGACCCTCCAGCGATGACCTCCGACTGCCGGTGCCTGCCGTCAACCGCAAGGCTTCCTGACCGATCCGACGACGCGCCATGACGAATGCTCCATCCTTTCGAGATAACCGAGCGAATCATGGATTATGGAGCCTGTCGACAATTACCCGCGCACAGGTCTCATAAGCCCGGCGAGTCCAGCCTTTACCGGCTGGGCAAGGTCAGCACGGACGGGACTGCGCTCCCGCCCGTGCCTGACCCCAAACAGAGTGGGGACACCCTATGTCTGAGGCTAGTTTGATTCCTACCATGCGTCGGTCACGACCCAGCAACGTCATCGTGTTGCCAGTCCACGAGAAGCCACTCGCCGTGCTTTGCGAGGCTGTCGCTGACTTGGCCGCGCACGAGCTGCCGGCTGTAACTGCTTCGCTGGCCGGACTGGCCCGCACCGCACACGCCGCCGGCCAGATGTCCGACTTCTACGACCGTATCAAGGGCGCATATGCCGCCCTCGAGCGCGTTCTCCGGGCAGGAGGGCGTATCTGATGGCCCGGCTTCCCATTCTCGGTACCCGCATCACCGAGCTGATTGGCCTGACCAAGATACATCGCCGAGAAGGGCCGCATGGCCTGGCAGAAGGCAACCGGCTACGGGCGCCGCAGCATCGTGGAAACTGCGACCGGCCGCTACAAGCACGAAATCGGTGCGAAACTGCGAGCCAGATCAGCCGATGGCCAGCGGGGCGAAGTCGCCATCGCCGTCAGCGCGCTCAATCGTATGATCCAAACAGCCAAGCCCGTATCGGTTCGGGCATCCTAACGTTACCCGCAGGTAGCGTGGTCCAAACCCTGTAGATGATCCATGCATCAACGCCATTGACGGCCGGAACCCGCTCGTCGTCACATCGCACCGTTTTCTTCCGCCAAGACGACCTTAATCGAGCTTGTGTTACACAATCCGAGCGTCGTATTTGGACCGACATCGCAACTTCTTCCACAGATCATCAAGACGATCACTTGAACTAATTAAATTCTCCTAGCCGAACTTCAACGGTTTAAGTATTATCTCTAACAACCGGTATTAGTTGACACGACGATCCGGTTACGCCCAGCTCGTTTTGCATCATAGAGAGCTCGATCGGCGCGACCGATTAGCGACATCCAATCGTCCTCTTCTCGTGCTTGTGTAACACCAATACTGCATGTGACATCAATCATATACGTCCCGATAGTGTAGACGTGGCGAAACGCGGCAAGCTCTAACTCATGTATTCTCTCGAGAGCGTTGTCAGAGCTGGATGAAAGGGCGAGGAGTATCTCCTCGCCTCCATATCTGCCGGCATACTCCCCGGACCTCATCTCCGCCGTCAAACGCCTCCCCAGCTCTCGTAGTACTTCGTCCCCAGCCAGATGCCCGTGTGCATCGTTGATCCGCTTGAAGTGGTCAATATCCAAAAGACCAATCGTTAAGTCCAAATTGCTATCCACGACGTCGATGAGGTCATCTATGCGCCTCTGTATTTCTGCTCTCGTCAGAAGCTTTGTCAGGCCATCCTGTGTCGCCTGCAAAAACAGTGCGGCCTGTGCATCCCTGATTTGCCGTGTCTGTCGCTCGACCTCGTGCTGAAGCTGTCTTTGTTGCTTCAGAAGCAATGCAATGCGAACACGTAGTAAGCCGAAAAGACTGGCTATAAAAACTGTGGCATAGAAAACAAGAAATGGCCACCGCTCCCACGTCGGAACCCGCATACGAAGGACAACCGACACCGGGATAGAGACTTGATGCTTGAGTGGGTCGTAGGCAATGACTGTGAAGCGATGGTGTCCGGGTGGAAGGCTTGGATACCGCGCAAAGCCGACCGAGGTTTCTGCCCAGGCCTGATCGACACCATCGAGCCGATAGCGAAACCGGATGACGGTGTCTGACGGAGCATTGAGGATCCCAAACTTTAGAGTCAGCGGTTGACGTGAGAATGGTATTGCCCGCCCCGGGTAGGCGGACTCGCCGATGTCGACCGAGGTAATGACGGGCTGAAGCTTATCCTGCCTAAACAGCCGCGCTGGCTCAAGCAGATGAGACAAGCCGTGACTGGTCCCAAGCCAGATTGAGCCGTCATCATCGGCTAGAATACTATTTTGATCCATATCGTCGGAGATAAGCCCGTCGTCGGTTGTGATGGAAATCCATCGCATACCATTGAAGACGGATACGCCACGGTCCGTGCCGACCCATACCCACCCACGCTTATCGATCGAAAGCGAGACGACGCTGTTGGACTGAATGTCAGCGGAACCAAACTGGGTCAGAGTGGCGACGCGTTCATCCGACAGCGTCAAGCGATACAGTCCCCCGCCGGCGCCGCCAATCCAAAGAACATTTGGAGCCTGAACAGCTATGACTGTTGGGTCAAAATCGGTCTGCGGCCAGTGGAATTCGAGAGTTGAAAGGCTACCATCATTATGGCGATGAACGACGTGCTTGGGGTCGAGGGTCCACAAACTTCCGTCCGCCCCCATGGCAGCACCAACTACTCTGTTAGCAAGTCCTGCAATCGGCATTGGTTTGCTCAAAAGAGCTGTCGTGTTCGTCAGCACAAACACGCCGCCTTCCGTGATGAACCACAAGCGGTCGTCAGTCCCCTGCACAATCTGGTTGACTGGCGGCAGATGGAAGTACTTGCTCACACCCGTTAACACATCGGTCGCAGTAACTCCTGTGGCTCCGAGGGAATGCCAGACACGGCCGAAACGATCCGTCACAACAGCATAGGATGGATCGGGGAAGTGATTATATGGTGGCAGTTGCTGACCACCAGTCATGAGAGCGCTGACGCCTCCATCGGAGGCAACCCAGAGAGGTCCATTTCGATGCCGCGCGATCTGCCAGACCAACCCTTTGGTTAGACCGTCACGCTGGTCCCAGCTTTGCCACGTTCCATAACCTTTGGCACTGAGTACGCCGCTTCCAACAGACCCTAGCCATAGCCGTTTCTGTTGGTCAAACAGAACGGCACTAATAGGTGTATCAGGAAAACCGTTTGCATTGCTCAAGTCCTTCCAGCCTGACGTCTGTAAGATCATCAGTCCATCTTTAGACTGTGTGAGAAGTTCACCGGACGGCGTGAAATTCAGGACCATCCGGCGCCAACTCACAAGAGCAGCCTTGCTCTGAAAAGGTAGAGCGCTTGTGACAACATGATTGTTGCCAATTTCAACATCTGCAAGAATAAGGTCAGACCGGGCAATCAGATGCCCGTTGGGGGCCACGATCAAACTAAGCCATTTTACTGACGGGAGGTCGTCTTTCACTCCGACACAGCGCGTCAAGCGTTGGCTTAGTCGGCAAATCCGTCCATCGACCCGGGAGAACCAGATATCCTGGCCATCAGCAACAAGCGCTGACGTGTTCAAAGCGGTCGGTTCGGGCTGACCTAAAATTGGAGCTAACGGAACAATCTTCGCTCGAACGGAGGTACTGTGAAGATCCAGATACCAAAGCCGACCATTACCAATGAAAGCTGCACCGCCGTGCCAAGGCACCAGTTGTCCACTCTGCTGATTGTCAAGTTCAATGTACACCGGAACAACGGCGTCAAATCTTAGCCCTTCCGGCGGGTCAGTCAAACTTAGCGGTTTTCGAGAGACATATATCTGGTGAAGGTAACGTAGGATGATACGTTGGTCTTGACTAGAGGCAAGGTCGTAGACGACACCCCCCTCCGGAAGTCCCTGTACAGGGCCGAGGTTCAGGAATCGGCGCCCATCATAAATGTATAGTCCGTGTTCACCACAAGACAGGATGTACCCGGTCTTATCTTGCTTGAGACAGGTTACGACGGCATTAGATAGCCCGTCGCCTTGAGTATAGTATCGGAAAGCTATCTGCTGCGCATAAGCATTACTCGCCATAAGCAGACCGACTACTAGAGCAAGTGCCGCTGCGAGACGAGCTACGGCGGTCCACCCGGTACAGTAAGCGTTTTGTCTCAAAGCATGCTTCCAGCTCTACGCAATCATAGAGCGTTAGCATAACCCGGCCAAGCCGTCGCCGAAAAGCTTACTGCTTCAAAAAGCGGATCATCCCTGTCGAGCATCTCGATGCACGACAAAGATGATCAACACCTGTCTTCCGGCCTACTTCGTCAACGCCTCTCGGCATTCAGTCCACATACCGCCAGTGGTGCAAGCCTGCTGGGGACGACGCCGGCTCAATCGCGGCGACCTGAAAGGAGGAACTTACGGTCGGCCAGTGATGCAGGGCGTTCGCAGCCGCACCCGGGCTTGAATCGGTCAATGTAATGCTCAAGGTAGGCCAATGATGGAGAGCATCTGGCGACGGGATCGAAGTTGCGCTAGTCAAGTAACCAGTCCCAGAGCCGAAATGACTCGATACTGCAGGTGCAGGAATGACGGTAGACAACCCGAATACAAGGGCGCATGCCGATGTTGTCTGAACGAAAAGTTTACCGACTTGCATAATATACCCCTAAGCTCGGTCGCGACTGCGACCACGGCATGAGACATATATCAGAAATCTGAACATTTCGAGGATAGACACTAAAATTGATGGGTTTCTTGAGTTTTTATCGTTAAGTGAGCAAGTCGGAGCACGATAGCTGCCTGCCCAAGCCAAGTTGGCACGATGGTTTTGTGCATCATGGTTGACGGAATCGGTCAGACATCGGCGACTAGGTCTTTAGTCCCGGAGTGTGGTGATACGGATCATCAGGCTCCACGGGATAGATTATGGGACAGGTTCTACACGGCTGCGTCCGCACGACAGCGGCGGTACGTCTCGCGATCCAGGGTGGTGAAGAGAGCGTAAGGACGCTGGCGGCTCGCTACGGGGTCAGCCCCACGACGATCCAGAAATGGCGTAAGCGGGATCACGTGCATGACGCCGCCATGGGCCCCAAGGAGATCCGGTCGTCGACGCTGACGCTGGGAGAGGAGGCTGCGGTGGTAGCGTTTCGGCGCCACACCCTACTGCCGCTCGACGACTGTCTGTATGCCCTGCAGCCGTCGCTACCCCATTTGACGCGATCCAGCCTGCACCGCTGCCTGCAGCGCCATGGTTCAGCGGTCACTTGCCGCTGAACTCGTCTGCCCGACGTTGAGGGCGACAACCCGGCAAGCGGAAGTTCAAGATCTACCCGATCGGCTTTTTCCACGTCGATATTGCCGAGGTGCGTACCGGCGAGGGCAAGCTGTATCTGTTCGTTGCCATTGACCGGACCTCGAAGTTCGCTATCGCGCATCTAGCACAGACAGCAGAGCGACAAAGCGCAGTGGCGTTTCTGGATGCCGTGATCGACGCCGTTCCGTATCGCATCCACACCGTTCTGACCGACAATGGTATCCAGTTCTGCCATCCGCCGCGCTACCGCTCTGGGCCCACGGCGCAGTTCAGCATGCATCTGTTCGACAGGCTCTGCCGCCAGCACGGCATCGAGCACAGGCTCACCAAGCCGAACCACCCCTGGACCAACGGCCAGGTCGAACGGATGAACCGCACCATCAAGGACGCGACCGTCAAGCGATACTACTACGCCGACCATCAGCAGCTGCTGGCGCACCTCGAACTGTTCCTGAGCGCCTACAACCACGCTCGTCGGCTCAAGACCCTGAAAGGCCTTACGCCGCACGAATACGTTTGCCGCATCTGGACCGAAGAGCCTGAACGCTTCAAACTCAACCCGCATCACCACACTCCCGGACTAAACAACTAGTTCCCATACTGAGCCGTGCACTCCTGCAGATAGATAATTTTTAGGCGATACTTGACTTGCTGGCGTGCGTGCTGGACCGCGAAGGCGAAGGGGCTTTTTTGCCCAAAGCTGAGTGCACCCGGCAGGCATTATAGACTAATTGATAGGGCCCTAGCACTACTTTGGCAGATTCTTTTGTTGTGGGCGAGTTTGAGGATTCCCAGGAGCGAGTTTGCATGATTCATGGAGGTCGGCTTTTGGAAGGCTGACCGATGAACGAGGACTGGCGCACGGATTTGGATTGCTGGCTGTCGCCGTTTATCACCGCGCTTAGGCATAAGACGAGGGCGCGGATGTGTCCCGCCTATATCGCCGGGCTGATTGGTCCAGGAGACCGCAAAAGCGTCCAACCGATGGCGGCACGTGCTGACGAAGTCGGCTACGATCAGCTTCATCACTTCGTTGCCGTCGGCGCTTGGGACAGTGCTCCACTTGAGGCGGCCCTGCTGAAAAAGGCCGATGACCTGGTTGGCGACAAGGCGGGTTTTCTTGTCATCGATGACACGGCGTTGCCGAAGAAGGGATGCCACTCGGTTGGCGTGGCCCCTCAGTATGCCTCCTCGCTCGGAAAGACTGCCAACTGCCAGTCGCTGGTCTCGGTAACGTTGGCGTCGCGCGAGGTGCCGGTGATGGTGGGACTGCGGCTATTCCTGCCCGAGAGCTGGACCGGTGATCCGGAGCGCATGGCGCGGGCTGGCGTGCCGAAAGATAGACGGACGGCTCTGACGAAGCCGGAGATTGCCATTGAGGAGATCGACCGCATCGTCGCCTCCGGTGTGCGTTTCCATTGTGTGCTTGCCGATTCAGGGTATGGCTCCAGCGGCCCTTTTCGTCAGGCTTTGAGCGAGCGCCGCCTGCTGTGGGCGGTCGGTTTGTCGCGACGCCAGAATGTCTATCCCGCCGACGTCGCTCTGATCTTCCCCGTCGCGAAGACCGGCAAACCCCGCCAATACCATGTCCCGAGTCAGCCCCCGGTTGCTGCTGAAGCACTGCTGGCCAAAGAGAAATGGCAGAGGGTCAGTTGGCGGCGCGGCACCAAAGGTCGGCTGACATGCCTGTTTGCGGCCCGTCGTGTTCGCGTTGCAGATGGGCACAAGCACCGCATGCTCGACAACCGGATGCAATGTATGCCGGGCGATGAGGTTTGGCTCGTCGGCGAACGCCGATCGACTGGCGAACAAAAATACTATGTGTCGAACCTACCGGCCGATGTGAGCATCAAGACACTTGCCGCCACAATCAAAGCCAGATGGATTTGCGAGCAGGCGCATCAGCAACTCAAGGAGGAGCTTGGCCTCGATCACTTCGAAGGTCGATCCTGGACCGGGTTACACCGACACGCCTTGATGACCATGATCGCCTACGCCTTCCTCCAATCCCGCCGCCTCAGCGCAGCGGGACGGAAAAAAAAGAATCGGGGGACCACCGCCACAACCGAGCATGCCAGCCATCAGACAAGCTATCCTCGACCTCTTCGCACGATCTCCACCCAGGCGATGCCCGTACTGTGAGAAACTCCTTGTCCACCCCGGCAAACCTAATCTGCCAAAGTAGTGCTAGGTGTCTGGTTGTGAGACCTCCTTGGCGGCTTCTACGATCAGTCGAGCCTTGGTGAGGTCGCATGGACCTGCTCTGGTGTTTGCCTCGCGATGATCGGTTGAACAGATAGAAGCCAGTCGTTCCTGCACGACCTGGTTTGGTGTTCTGGCAGCGAGGACCCGCTGGCGGCGCGCGTTGTAGGCGACGTTGAAGCCGCGGAGAACCTGCTCGAGAGCACGATGCGAGTAGATGTTGATGCCCAATACCTCGCTGCTAATGCGGCCGTTGAAGCGCTCCACCATGCCATTGGTTTGTGGGGTTCGCGGCTTGGTATGGCGATAGTGCGCGCCCAGGCTTGCGCATACCTTTGCGAAGGCCGGCGTGAAGCAGCTGCCGTTATCGGTCAGCACGTGGGTGAGCGGGAATGGAAAGGCAGCGGCCGCCTCGCGGAGGAAGGCAATGGCGCTCTTTTCGGTTTCGTCGTCCTTGACGGCAAGGTGGACCGAGCGTGAGCATCGATCGATAGCCACGTAGAGATACCGCTTGCGTCTTTCGGCATTAGCTGTCTGCAGCTTTGGCAGATGCTTGATGTCGATATGCACGAAGCCAAGGTCGTATTCACGGAACGTTCCCTGGCCTTTGGTGGGCTGTTCGGAGGAGGGCTTAGGTCTGCGATTGAGACCGGCTGCCTTGAGGATACGCCAGATACTGTCGCGATTGAGGTGTGGCAGGAAGTGGCAGACGGCGAAAGTCAGGTCATCCAGAGGAAAGTTGGTTTCACGTCGCAGGGTGCAGACGATTGCACGCTCTTCATCAGTCGCCTTCCAGGGAAGTCGGTGCGGGCGCGCTGAGTGATCAAGGCAGTCAGCGGCACCTCGCTTGCGCCACTTGCGTACCGTTTCGGCGCTGATGCCGTAGCGCCTGGCTACAGTGCTACTCGGCTCCGTGGATCGGGCGATCTCGATACGGGTGGCGGGTGTGGTACGGGCTTGCGGATGGATCTGCGGCATGCGTCACCTGTGTCCGGCTACAGCGGCAAGGCGGTTAAACCTGTAGGCATAGTCCTGGATCGCCAACCCTACCGGATCCCAACAATGTTCCGCAACCAAACAGCTAGGTTGCCGACTCAATCAGGCCAGCCAAAAACAGATGGTTGCGACGAGTGCGACAGCGGAGAGGAAGTTTCTGGCGAGCCGGTCGTAGCGCGTGGCGATGCGTCGCCAGTCCTTCATCCTGCAGAACATGCGCTCGATGACGTTGCGCCTGCGATACGCGATCCGGTTCAGGGGATAGGGATGGCGGCGCGTGCCATTTGACGGAATGACCACTTCGGTGCCGAGAGCTTCGAGTGGTTTGCGGAAGTGATCGGCATCGTAGGCTTTGTCCGCCAGCAATCGCATTGGCGGCGCGACGTCGTCGAGCAACGTTGCTGCGACGCTGATGTCGGCAATGTTGCCTGGCGTCAGGACGAAGGCGATCGGCTTGCCTTGAGCATTGGCCAGAGCGTGGATCTTGCTGGTCCGTCCGCCACGTGACCGGCCGATCGCCTGCGCCGCATCCCCTTTTTTGACCCTGCCGCGGAGCGGTGGGCCTTGATGTGGGTGCTGTCGATGCTGAGCTCGTCCGGGATGTTCCCGGCCGCAGCCAGACGCGCGAACAGCTTGTGCCACAGCCCCTGCGCACTCCACCGGTTGTAGCGGTTATAGATCGTCGTGGGCGGCCCATACTCGGGCGGACAGTCCTTCCATCGGCAACCTGACCGCAGCACGTGCAGAATGCCGCTGATGACCCGGCGATCGTCGACACGCGGGGCACCCGGCCGGTTCTTCGGCAGATGCGGTTCAAGCACCGTCCACGCCTCGTCGCTCAGCCAGTCCAGTTCGCTCATGCCGATCCCTCCCGATCAGCTCAGCGAATCACATCAGGAAAGCTAAATCAATACGTTGATCGGGTTGTCACCCTAGCATTACAGTTGCGCTTTTTGTGAACCTCTGAATCAATAGGCAACCATGATGCGAGAGGCCATGGATGCTGAGTGCTTCGATCGAGACGACGCTGGAGTTGTGGGCGTCTTCGCTACGCGACATCAAAGCGCGGATACAGCCCTTGTTTACCCAGCAGCGTGTTGCGGCATCGGCGAACCTGTTCCTGGACGGCTTGCTGGGGGATGAACGGCGTAAAACTGGCTGGATGCGCGCGGAGGCTGCGGGTGACCCTGGCCCGTGGCGTCAACAGGCCATCCTCGGTCGTGGTAGATGGGATGCGGATGATCTGCGCGACGTCGTGCGGGGCTATGTCGTCGAGCACCTTGCCGCTGATGATGCGGTGCTCGTCATTGATGAAACCGGGTTTCTCAAGCAGGGACGTGCAACCTGTGGCGTAGGGCGGCAATATACCGGTTCTGCGGGCAAGATCACCAACTGTCAGATCGGGGTGTTTGCGGCCTACGTGTCGCGGCATGGCCATGCCTTCATCGACCGCGCCTTGTATCTACCCAAGGCCTGGACCGGTAATGCGGCCCGGATGGCGGCGGCACATGTGCCTGATGGAACAGCCTTCGCAACCAAGCCTTGCCTTGCTATCCAGATGATCGAGCGCGCCATCGCCGCTGCAGTACCGTTCGCCTGGGTAGCGGCTGACAGCGTCTATGGTGTTGGCGACATCGAGATGGCGTTGCGGCGGGCAGGCCGCGGCTACGTGCTCGGCGTCCATGCCGACCGCCACTTCGGCTCTTGGGCCGACAAGCCACCGGTTGCAGGACAAGCAGAGGAGATCGCTCGTGATCTTGATCCCTCCGCCTGGCAACGCCTGTCGGCCGGAGACGGCACCAAAGGTCCGCGACTGCACGATTGGGCTTATTGCGAACTGGCTGATCTCGATGCGGCCGAATACGATGAGGCCCGTGCCGGTGTGTGGACGCGTGGCTTGCTCATACGCCGCAACATTGCTGACGCAGACATGGCTTTCATCTCAACATGGTGTCCCGCTGGGACAACCGTGAAGACACTCGTGGAGGTCGAAGGGCATCGATGGGCGATCGAGGACAGCTTCGAAACTGCCAAGAATGAACTTGGTCTTGACCACAACGAAACCAGGTCCTGGCATGGCTGGCACCGCCATGTTTCACTCGTCATGCTTGCCTTTGCCATGATGGCTGCCATCCGCCACCAGGCAAACACCTCGGCACCCAAAAAAACAATTCGAATGGCAGCACGGATGCAGCACCGCCGTTGATCCGATGGTCGATCCAGGAAATCAGACGCATCGCCGTCAGACTAGCAAAGAGACGTATCGCGCCCGCTTACATCATCGCATGGTCACTCTGGCGACGGGCGCACCAAGCTTCAGCCCAAAAGGCTCATCTCCGGTATAAAGTGCAACTGTAATGCTAGCTGTATGGTTGCGGAACATTGTTGGGATCCGGTAGGGTTGGCGATCCAGGACTATGCCTACAGGTTTAACCGCCTTGCCGCTGTAACCGGACGCAGGTGACGCATGCCGCAGATCCATCCGCAAGCCCGTACCACACCCGCCACCTGTATCGAGATCGCCCGCTCCACGGAGCCGAGTAGCACTGTAGCCAGGCGCTACGGCATCAGCGCCGAAACGGTACGCAAGTGGCGCAAGCGAGGTGCCGCTGACTGCCTTGATCACTCAGCGCGCCCGCACCGACTTCCCTGGAAGGCGACTGATGAAGAGCGTGCAATCGTCTGCACCCTGCGACGTGAAACCAACTTTCCTCTGGATGACCTGACTTTCGCCGTCTGCCACTTCCTGCCACACCTCAATCGCGACAGTATCTGGCGTATCCTCAAGGCAGCCGGTCTCAATCGCAGACCTAAGCCCTCCTCCGAACAGCCCACCAAAGGCCAGGGAACGTTCCGTGAATACGACCTTGGCTTCGTGCATATCGACATCAAGCATCTGCCAAAGCTGCAGACAGCTAATGCCGAAAGACGCAAGCGGTATCTCTACGTGGCTATCGATCGATGCTCACGCTCGGTCCACCTTGCCGTCAAGGACGACGAAACCGAAAAGAGCGCCATTGCCTTCCTCCGCGAGGCGGCCGCTGCCTTTCCATTCCCGCTCACCCACGTGCTGACCGATAACGGCAGCTGCTTCACGCCGGCCTTCGCAAAGGTATGCGCAAGCCTGGGCGCGCACTATCGCCATACCAAGCCGCGAACCCCACAAACCAATGGCATGGTGGAGCGCTTCAACGGCCGCATTAGCAGCGAGGTATTGGGCATCAACATCTACTCGCATCGTGCTCTCGAGCAGGTTCTCCGCGGCTTCAACGTCGCCTACAACGCGCGCCGCCAGCGGGTCCTCGCTGCCAGAACATCAAACCAGGTCGTGCAGGAACGACTGGCTTCTATCTGTTCAACCGATCATCGCGAGGCAAACACCAGAGCAGGTCCATGCGACCTCACCAAGGCTCGACTGATCGCAGAAGCCGCCAAGGAGGTCTCACAACCAGACAGCTAGGGCGGAGTGCAGCCTGGCGGGGTTATACCAGCCCTCGATGTAGCTGAAGCAGGCCATCCGCGCCTCCGCCTGGGAGGCGAACCGGCGTCGACTCAGCAACTCGGCCTCCAGCGTCGAGAAGAAGCTTTCGGCCATGGCGTTGTCGTATGCATCACTCACCGAGCCCATCGATGGCCGTACGCCAGCCTCGCCGCAGCGCTTGCCGAAGGCCAGTGATGTATATTGGGTAGATTCAACCGGTCGTCGCAACATCTGGATGAAGGAGGTTGCAATGGGCATTCGGAAACGGCGTTCGGCTCGATCTGGGCGTGCTCCATTACGCTCACCAGGTCGGCCACCGGTGGCAAGAAGGGATGAACAGCGACGGTTCTGGGTAGCAATCGCGGCAGGTAAAACGACTGAGGATGCTGCCGTCGGACTGGGTGTGCCGCAGGCTGTGGGAACAAGATGGTTCCGGAAGGCAGGCGGCATGCGACCGGCGATGTTTGGGCTATCGGCGAAGCCACCTTCCGGCCGATATCTCTCGTTTGCAGAGCGGGAAGAAATTTCGCTTCTTCGAGTGCAAGGCTGCTCCATGCATGAAACCGCTCGCCAGCTTTGGACACGCCGAGCACGTGTGCCATGGTGGCGATCGGAAAGCAGGCCTGGTTCGCGCTCATGAACCGGAAGAGCCCGACGGAACCGCCCCGCTCTCCCGTGCAAACCAGGCCGCGGCTTTTGAGAGGATGTCGCGCTCCACTCGGAGTTGCTTGTTCTCCCGACGCAGCCGCGCCAGCTCGTCCCGCTCAGACCCAGCAAGGCCTGGAACCGCTTCCTCCCGTCGGCCCTCTTGCTTGTCGGCTGCAGCGACCCAGGCACCGATCGATTGCGCCGTCGGTTCGAACTCTCGGGAAAGATCCTCGGCTGATCGTCCAGCACGGACCAGATCAACCATCTGACGGCGAAACTCAGGTGAATACGGCGGTCGGCTTTTGGGCATCAGGAACACCTCTGGCGAAAGTCTCAGGGTGTCCACCAAACCGGGTCAATCCCAACCTCACATCGCCAGCGAATAGCTTCGTGGATGGCAGGATCAACACCTTTGATCACCAGATCGCGCAGCTCAGAGTTCAGCCAGGAGGGAAATCCTTGGCGGAGCATCAGCCTCAACCCGGGTCGGTATCAGCCGACAGATAGTCTCGACGAGTGTTGTCCGCCGGCGGGGCACCTGTTCCTCTCAGCTCCTCCACCCGCCCCCCAGCGCGTCGCAAAGGCTCACCAGCGCCTGCAGCCGCGCGGTTTCGGCCTTTGCTACCAACTGGTCGGCGGTGATCAGGGCGCCCTCGGCGTTCAGCACGTCGAGGATGGTCGTGGTGCCGGCATGGAAGCCTTCCTGCGCCATCCCGGCGCCCGTCTGCGCGCTCCTCAGGCTCTGCGCCTGCGCCTCGGCCGCCATCCTCGTCTCTCCGACCGCGTCGAGCGCGTTTTCGACATCGCCGAACGCCGACAGCGCCGTCTTCTGGTAGTCCTGCAGGTCCTCGCGATACACCGCCTTGGCGTAGTCGAGCTGGCCGCGCGGCGTTGTTGCGTGGAGCGGGCGGGAGGCAAGAGCTTGCCCTACCCGGTGATCGCGTCAGACGGCGGGAACGGAGATGGGCTTGGCGATCCGGATCATTTGGTTGAGAGCGCAGATGGCGATGGCGACCTCAGCTTTCTGACCAGCGGTCGACCGCGCTCTGAGCGTCGGACCGATGATGTGTTTGTAGCGACCGATCGTCGTCTCCACGATGCTGCGTCGGCCGTAACCATTGGCTTTCTGCCAGGCCATGCGTCCCTTCTCGGTAATGTCCCGGACATGACGATTGCGAACGGTCTCGGTGTCAGCGTCAGCTTTGATGACCGAAGAAGCTCTTGGCGGGATGACGATATGAGGTGGCGGGTTATGCTGGCGTGCGGCAGCAGCGTCATACACGGACGTGCCATCATAGGCGCCGTCGGCGATCACGCTGGCGATCTTCCCCTCCACCGTTGCCAGCAGCCCCGCGACTTCTGATATGTCGCCGGTATCCTTGTCCGTCAGGTTGTGCGCCACGATTTCGCCAGTCTCGGCATTGACGGCCAGATGCAGCTTGCGCCATTGCCTGGGTGTGCGGCCATGCTTCTCGGCATCCCACTCGCCCTGCCCGAAGACCTGCAGGCCCGTGCTGTCCAACACGACATGAACGGGCTCGTCACGCCGGGCGGCACGCGGTTGACGTCCGGCAAAGGCGCGCCCCCGACGGCTCAAGGTCGAATGATCAGGCACGCAAAGATCCAGTCCGAGCAGGCGCAGAACCGAGCGCGCGAAACCTTCGACCTGACGTAGAGCCAGATGGAAGACCAATCGCAGGGTCAGCACCAGCTCGATCGCCACCTCGGCATAGACCGGTTGACCGCCTGGTGTCGTCCGGCGCGGGGCATGCCATCCAGCCAAGGCCGTCTCGTCCAGCCACAACGTCAAATCACCACGTTGCCGCAGACCAGCCTCATAGGCCGGCCAGTTCATGACCCGGCGACGGGCCTTCGGGATGTGGTGGCGGCGGGACGCGTTGTGCTTGAAGGGCATCCCAGACCTCTATCAGGCCAGGAGAGCGGCGTCAGCCGACCGGTCCATGCACCAACGCCCATCCAGGCTGGAAAATTAGTTCCTGGTATGAAGCTCGCTTGAGCTGCTAACGCATTGCAAACCGCGTCATGCGCCAGATCCTCGGCGGCCGTGCGGTTGCGGGTCAGGGAAAACGCCTGAACCCGCAGCTTCGGCAGGATCGCGATGACCTGCTTGTGGAAGGTTTCTGGCATAGGTTGCGGCCCCCGCGTTATCTGAACAGCAAATGAACAAGGTCGATGAAACGTTGCATCTTTCATAGTTCATTGTCTTCGTAAAAATACAGTGAAATCACAGTCAACACTTTATTGCTTATACGCCGTATCTATTTTGCATACGGTTTGAAAGTCATCCAAATTTCGTTGTGCTGCTCCATCGTTGATACCAGTTGACCCTGCCCCCTGTAATGCCCTCGTTCTGAGCTAGAATCCGTCACCACGAGACGGATGATGAAGCGATCGAGGTTTACGCAAGAGCAGGTGATAGCGGTGCTGAAGGAGCACCAAGCTGGGGCGGCGGTAGCTGATCTCTGCCGCAAGCGCGGCATCAGCGATGCGACGTTCTACACGTAACGCTCGAAGTAGGGCGGCATGGAGGTGTCGGATGCGCGGCGGCTGAAGGCGTTTGAGGACGAGAATGGCAAGCTCAAGAAGCTGCTGGCAGAGTCGATACTGGATGTATCGACTCTGAAAGATTTGCTCGCAAAAAGCTTCTGACGCCTGGCTCGCGGCGCGCTGCTGTGATCTGGGCAATAGAACAGAAGTGCTATTCGCAGCGTTGCGCGTGCGGGCTCGTTGGCATGGACCCCAAGACGTTCCGCTATGCCAGCCAACGGCCGGACGACACGCAGGTCCGGCAGCGGTTGCGGGTGTTGGCGGCTGAACGGCGACGGTTAGGCTACCGGCGACTGCATCTTTTGCTGGAACGAGAGGGCATTCCGTCTAACCACAAGAAGCTGTTTCGGCTCTACCGGCAGGAGAAGCTTGGCGTTCGCAGGCAGGGCGGACGGAAGCGAGCATTGGGCACGCGATCGCCGATGCTTCTGCCGGAGGCATCGAACCGGCGCTGGTCGCTCGACTTCATATCGGACGCTCTCCCCAGCGGCCGTCGGTTCCGGGTGATGGCTGTCATGGACGACTTTACCCGGGAGTCCTGGCCCTTGTGGTCGACACGCCGCTCTCTGGGAGACGGGTTGGACGTGAACTCGACCACGTCATTGACCTTCGTGGTCGTCCGACAATGATCGTCAGCGACAATGGAACCGAACTGACGTTGAACTCGATCTTGCGCTGGCAGGAGGTGCCAGCGTGCTGTGGCATTATATCACACCTGGTAAGCCGCAACAGAACGGGTTCAAGGAAAGCTTCAACGGACGGTTCAGAGACGATGGACGCATGCGTCGATCTGCAACGAGCACTTGTTTAGGAACCTGGTTGCCGCTCGTCGGATCATCGAGGCATGGAGGATCGACTACAACCACAGCCGCCGACACACGAGCCTCAACGGACTCACCCCAGCAACCTTTGCAACACGTCGCGAGCAGCGGCATACAGAAACAGCATTCTGCTTATGAACGAGGGCACGTGAGGGGCAGGGTCACGGATTACCGCATTGGCAATGAGCGCACGTCCGCAGGCGTGCCAGCCTCAGACCTTGGTGACGCAAATCGCCGGTTTCCGGATGCTGACTAGGACGTGTGGGTCAGCGCAAGGGCCGCTCCCGACCCTTTGCGAGCTACAGCAGAAATCGTGCCATAAAGGCCGCCTTCCCGTATGAGGACGAAGCGGCCCGAGTTTCCTCCCGCTCGATGACCTCGAAACCGTTCCTTCGCCAGAAACGCGGCGAGCTGCCGACAGCGACGAGCGACATGCTCGTCATGCCGTCCAGTTCGGCCCGCCGCGCAAGGAGATCAACGGCCTTAGCTCCAAGGTCACCGCCTCTCACTTCCGGCACCAGAGCCAGATCGTGGATGTAAAATGTGTCTGCCCGAACCGGTAGACCTCCTAGCAGCGAATTGAGGGGCGGCGGTCGTCCGAAGAACCATGGATGCGCCACAGTGTAGCCCCGGATGCTCCGTCCATCATCGAGCACGAGGCAGCCCGCCGGATATAGTTTCAGTCGCTCGGCGATGATGGCAGCATCCTCCGGGTAGTCGAGATGGACCGCGTCGCCAACGCGGCCAACGCTGACGAGGTCGGGTTCCACCATTTTTCTCCAGTGAACGAGACCTACTGCTGCCATGCACTCATCCTGCGCCGAGAAATATCGAGTTTCCACCAATTCCAGCGATAGCGGCTACCACGGTGCTTGTTAGCTAAGTTGTCTTTCTGCACGGCTTCGGCACGCCGCGTCTAAACCTTAGGAGCTGTGGCGGCCTGAGACGTATGCCGGAGTTGCATCATCCTACTGCAGGAACTGCTGAGGGCCGTGTTGTGGCTGTCAGGCACAGTATCCGATAGCAACCATCGACGACTTCGACGCCATGGATATCATGCGTAAAGCTTGGGTGCTGCCGGTCATACGCCTCCAGCGCCCGGAGGTAGCTAAGGACTACACCGTCGTCTGCGCCAATGCCCTCACCCGGCATGAGCAGCGGTATTCCTGGCGGGTACGGGACCACCGCGGTGGCAACGGTCCGTTGCGCGATATGATCAAGCGCTACGGCTTCCACGTTACCCCGCACCAGGCTCTCGTAGGCACCGCTGGGGTTCACCTCGGGACGCGGGAGCGTTGAGAAGGCCATGTCTAGCAGCTTCAAGGTTTGCAGCTCACGCATGGTGCCGAACATCGCGTCTCCGACGTCTTTCAGTCCCATCCCTTCGTAGGTTTTGGGATTGGCCGCCGCAAGCCGCGGCAGGACTTGGAGCAGCGGCGCGTTCGCATCGTAGTCGCGCTTGAACCCAAGAAAAGCGCTGACCAACGTTCCCCACTTCCCCTTCGTAATACCGATGGAGAATAGGAACAGGATAGTGAAATCTGTTGTCTTCTCGACCTCGATGCCCTGTTGGTCTAGGTAGGCCGTGACGAGCGGCGCTGGGATGCCATGCTTGGCCATCCGGCCATCACCCTCCACCCCTGGCGTCAGGATGGACACCTTAATCGGGTCGAGCATGCAATACCCGTCCTCAAGCGCGCCGAAACCGTGCCAGAGCTCGTCCGGATGCAACACCCAGCAGTCGGGATCCGTTACCAGTTGCTCAGGAGACGCCGCGTAAAACGGCACTGACACGCCACTCACCGCATCATGAACTGACTGGGGCTGCCAGCCGTCGAAGAACCATTCGCCTTGTTTGGCGAAGTCGGAGCTGAGCCTCGCCATCACCTGACGAAAGGCAACCGCCTCGCAGATCGACTCCGTAGTCAGGTGTTCGCCGCCCGCGCCGTCCATCATCGCGGCGCTTACATCATTAGAAGCTATGATCGCGTATTGCGGCGAGGTCGAAGCATGCATCATGAAGGCCTCGTTGAAGCGGCTATGGCTTATGGGATTCCGGCCGTCGCGCACATGAATCATCGACGCCTGCGAGAGCGCCGCGAGCAACTTGTGTGTAGACTGGGTCGCAAAGATCGTCGGCCTTGTCGCCCCGTGTGCTTCCGAAGCACCGTTCATTGCGAAGCGCTGCCGATAAATCGGGTTGAAGCGCGCATAACCGTACCAGGCTTCATCGAAATGCAGTCGATCAACGCCGCCGTCCAGAATTTCCTCAACCCGCGTTACATTGTAGCAAAGCCCGTCATAAGTTGAGTTCGTTATCACTACGTGTGCCGGCTTCGGATCAATCCCCTCATGAACCAGCGGATTCTCGGTAATGAGTTGCCGCACGAAAGCTGGTGCAAGACTTGCCGCGTGAATTGGGCCAATAATTCCATAACGATTCCGCGATGGCATCAAATAGGTCGGGATCGCGCCGCTCAGGGTCATCCCGTGCTCGACAGACTTGTGACAGTTTCGGTCGCAGAGCGCCACTTGGTCCCGCGTGACGCTGGCCGTGAGGATGATGCGGTTGGACGTTGAGGATCCGTTGGTGACGTAGTATGTGCGGTGTGCCCCGAACACACCGGCCGCATAACGCTCGCTGTCGCCGATCGGGCCGGAGTGATCGAGCAGAGAGCCAAGCTCGCCGACGGAAATCGATAAGTCGGATCGAAGCAAGTTCTCACCGAAGAACTCAAAGAACGCCCGCCCGGCAGGCGATTTAAGGAAGGCGACGCCGCCGGTATGACCTGGGGTATGCCACGAGTACTCGTACACCTTGGCGAAACGCACCAGCGCTCCGAACATAGGTGGCAGTAGATGTTCTCGATAGCGCTCAGTTGCAGCGACAATGCGTCCGCTGATAAAGTCGGGCGTATCCTCGAGCAGCCAGATAAAGTCGTTGCTCTGCTGCATGACCGCAAGCGGAACTGCGGCAATGGCGCTGCGATCCGCAATGAGGAAGATTGGTAACCGGTTATTGTGCTCCCGGATGCGTACGAGGACTCTGGACGCGCTCTCATGACCGACCTCGCCCGCTAGGTCCCAGTCGAGCAGGACGCACTGAATCGAGGCGTCGGAGGCCGTGAGGGCGCCGCCTTCGGTAGCCGAGCTTGCTCGAACAATATCTACATCACGGCTTTCCAGTTCGGAAATCAGCCGCCGGGCCGCCGCGCCGGTAGCAGTGTCCCTGGTTAACTCATCGTGGATGATAAGGATCCTAAGTCCAAGTCGCCAACCGGGTTGCGTTGTCACCGCGATCTCCAAAAGAAAGTTCTGCCCCGCTCCGGCACCGGATCAAGCGATGTCCCGGCCCGGCGCATTGCGCATGTCAAAATAGAAAGCCAGCGCCGAGAGCTGCCGTCGCTTGATCTCGACCACTTCCTTTTGAGCCGTAGCCAATACCATCGCCGATGTCGATCAGGCGCAAGACGCCGAGACTTGCACGAACGAAGAGATACTTTCTTTGCCAAGTCGGGCTAATCGAGAGGCCGACTCCCTTTGAGCGCGGATTGATAAACCAAAGATCGGGCCCGTTGCTTGAGAAACACTCGGCCCAGGCACCGATGGACCACGGCGATTTCCCGAACTTATAATCTGCAAAAAGCGCGGCCCCTAGGTTGCCCGACGCCTTATCAAGACCGATTTTGTGGTCTATCTTTGCATAAACATACTGCACCTCCGGTACAAGCGTAAGGTTGCCCTTTGTAAAACTGTAATATGCGCCGATCATATTAGAGTTCACGAGCGCGGCTGCAGACGTAGGGCCCGATCCGACAAATGACCGACTGTATGGAAGAGATGCCGAACCGTAAAAATGTGCGCCCGGATTCGTTCGGCCAAGATTCGATGCGCCATAGATGTTGAGTGAGTTATCGCTATTGAGCGTATAGGTTACAAGAGCCTGAGCAAAATTCCATACACCGGTATCGAAGCCGTCACCGAAGATGGCTTTTACGGTAATCGCTCCGATTTTATAAGTCGCGGTCACGCCAACGCTCTTAGAGTTCTGGACGTAGAATATATCGGTCGTAAGAAGGTCTGTGTTGTTCCAGTCGAGTGTCGACTCGTAGCCCTCCACTGAACCAACCAGACCTGCAGAAATCTTGAAGTTTGAGGTCGGCGCGATAATAAGAGAACCAGCGTACAATGGGCCGGTCGAGAGCGTCTGCACCGAGGAGCGTGACGGCTCGGTGCCTAAAGTTAGCGACGTCGTGGATCCCATCTGGACCGTGAACTGTATCAGCCCGTCCGACTTACGCAGCCGGATCAACCCGTTCAAGAACTCGTCTCCAAAGGACCTATCGGTGCCTAGCAGGCCGGGCCTTGCGGCGTCGCCGGTTCCCGATAAAGCGTACGTATAGCCGGTCATGCCACCTGAAATCTGAAGCGGTCCGAGCGGACCGGCGTCGAACGTGATCGGTGACGCTCCGTCAAAAGCGAAGGCTTTTCCTACCGTCATCCGCATGGCGCAGGTGCCGACGCCAAGATACAACATCGCGATCGCCGTCAACTTCCCTGGGTTTGCGAATGACTGCGGCAGATGTCGCATCGCCGACGAACGGGACAGCTTGCTCACCGCCGCCTGTCTATTGTCGGCTCCATAACCACGAAAAAGGGTCGAAAGAGACGCGCCCAGCGGATCGTCATCGGTATCCTGGCCAGTCGTCATAGACGAGAAGTCGGTGGACACCTTGTTGCGACCTGTGCCCAGAACAAGTTCCATGAATCCGCGCACGAATCGACCTTTCTAACCTAGCAGTCGAACTGACCGTGAGCTACTAGTATGTTCAGCTACGATCTCTATAGACATCCCTATACTGATAAACTGCGATCTGCCTAAGGTTCGGGAACTACCTACTTAGATACGCTCCCCTCGCTCCCGCAGCCGCCCCTGCATTACGATCGACTCGAAGTAAGTAGATTCCGAACGTTGTCGCGGGGTAGCTTAAGGCGTTTTCTGTTCCGGGGAGCTACGCATCTCATAGCTAGCACAGGCCGCTTGACGCTGCACGTACCGGCTTTCGTTGTCTGCGCATACGTCTCTCGTGGGAATGATCAGAAACGACAGAATCCTGTGGCTTTAGTAACGTGTACTGGCGGTGTCTGGCATCGCCCGCTCAGTCAGTTCGTGAGCACTATCTCTTCGGGCCATCGAAAGGAATACGATCCCATGAATATTATTAGACTACGATGACTGCGGCCACCACAAAATCGCCCGTCACGTTTGCAGCTTCCACTTCTAAACCGGAAGGTCCGGCCGATCGGAAGCTGGGGCTTGTTCTGCTCAGCGGCATCGTCATCAGCTCGATGATCGGCGGTGGAACGTTCAACCTTCCTCAGAACATGGCGCAGAAAGCGGGGCTTGCCGCGATCTGCATTGCTTGGGCAATGACGCTGGTCGGCATGTACTTCCTGGCGAATAGCTTCCGGATTCTTGCTGACAAGCGGCCAGATCTGAAAGCCGGCATTTACTCGTACGCACGGGCTGGCTTCGGCTCGTTCGCCGGATTTCAGATGTCCTGGGGATATTGGCTCAGTTCGGTTTTTGGCAATGTTGCCTTCGCCGTGTTGATCATGCAGATCCTAGGCTACTTCTTCCCGATCTTTGCGACCGGACAGAATTGGCCTTCTATCATCGGCGCGTCACTGCTGATCTGGGTGATGTGCGGCATTGTGCTGCTAGGCGTCAAGCGTACCGCCCTACTGAACGTAATGGCCAGCGTGCTCAACATCACGTCGATACTAGCAGCGCTCGTAGTTATGGCGTTTTTCGTTAGCGGTGGCATGTTCGCGTTCGACATCTGGGGTCGGGCTGGGCATCTCGGGAGCGTCTTCACCCAAGTAAAGAGCACCATGCTGGTAACGCTCTGGGTGTTCATCGGGATCGAAGCCGCAGTCGTCGTCTCGGGACGAGCGCGCTCCATGTCAAGCGTCGGACCAGCCACCTTCATCGGCCTCGGCGTCTGCACGGTGCTATACTCAGTGTTATCGATCCTGCCATTCGGGATCATGCACCAGGATGCGCTAGCTAAGCTCGCCAATCCCTCCGCCGCCTATGTATTACAGGCCGTGGTGGGACATTGGGGAGCCGCCTTCGTAAACGTTTCCCTGCTGCTGTCAGTGTTGAGTTGCTGGCTTGCCTGGACCATCCTAGTCGCGGAGTTGCCGCTGGAAGGCGCAAAAGGGGGCGTATTCCCGAAATTTCTTGCCAATGAAAATCGCTTTCATGCGCCCGCTCCGTCACTGGTGGTTTCGTCGGTTGCGATGCAGGCATCGCTGTTTGTGGTGCTCTTTGCCCATAACGCGTGGTTGTGGTTGGTAGATATTACGGGCGTTATGATCCTTCCGCCGTATTTCGCCAGCACGCTGTACCTAAGCGTCTACGCTGCGAACCCCGCTTATGTTGCCACTCACTCCGAATCCCGGCGCAACGCCCTGGTGACCGGCATTCTGGGGTCGATCTACGCGGCGTGGCTACTTTATGCCGCCGGTGCAGAGTTCATCCTGATGTCCACCATCATATTTTCGATCGGTGTGCCAGTCTTCTGGTGGGCGCGTCACGATCACGCGCCCGGCGAGCCGGTCTTCACCAGACGCGAGAAAATTGCCACCTTCTTGCTGTTGACAATCGGTATCTTGTCCATTGGACTTTTCGCCACGGGCGTGATCAGCGTCACCTGAGCGACTGTCCTAAACCCTGAAACTCTATTAAAGGCTTTCCACATGACTCTAGGCACCCGCTTCCCGACGCTGGGGTTCACCACCGGCGGCACTGGTGAGGCCAATGATGGAATTCCTCCCCAGCCTTACGAGACCTTTTGCTATGACTCAGCGTTGCTTGACGCCAAGATCCACAACTTCAACATCATTCCTTATACGTCGGTGCTCCCCAAAGAAATCTTTGGGCGAATTGTGCCGGTAGAGCAAGTAAAGCGACATTTCCACCATGGCGCCGTGCTGGAGGTGATCATGGCGGCGACGGGTGCGCAGCTCAGCGAGCATCGCGCGATCGCGACAGGCCTCGGTATCTGCTGGGGTAAGGACTCGAAGGGCGAGCTGATCGGCGGCTGGGTAGCTGAGTATGTCGAATACTTTCAAACACCCATCGATGACGGCATTGCCGAGGCACATGCCCACATGTGGCTGACCAAGTCGCTGAATCATGAGCTGAGTCTACGTGGTATAGAGAAGCACAGCGAGTTCAAGTTCTGGCATAACTTCCTTAATCTTACCCAGCCCTATGGCTACTGTCTGACAGCCATGGGATTTTTAAACTTCGACTACGCAGAGGCGGTCACGGTTTAGCGGAAGGACAGTCCATGACACGCGTTGTCACCGTGGCTGCCACGCAAATGCGCTGCAGCTGGGATATAGACGACAACATCCGCCGCGCCGAAGGACTTGTACGGGCTGCGCACGCCAAGGGGGCCCAAATCATCCTGCTTCAGGAACTCTTTGGGACGCCGTATTTTTGCATCGATCAGGACTTGTCTCACCTGACACTGGCGCAGCCGGCCGACGACAGCCGGCTGATCCAGCATTTTCAGGCGTTGGCAGCGGAACTGCACGTGGTCTTGCCGCTTAGCTTTTTCGAAAAGGCGAATCGCGCCTACTTCAACTCGCTCGCAATGATTGATGCAGACGGCGCAATATTGGGCGTTTATCGCAAAACCCATATTCCCAATGACAACGGCTACCAGGAGAAGCAGTTCTTTACGCCTGGGGACACCGGCTTCCAGGTCTGGGATACCGCCTTTGCCCGTATCGGTGTCGGAATCTGTTGGGATCAGTGGTTCCCGGAGACACAACGTAGTCTTTCTCTCCTAGGCGCTGAGCTCATCTTCCATCCCACTGCCATCGGCTCGGAACCCGGGGTGGCTACCTATGACAGCCAGCCGCATTGGACGCGCGTGCAGCAAGGCGCCGCCGGCGCAAATCTCACGCCGGTGATCGTTTCCAACCGCATCGGTACGGAGACGAGCAAGACCGCCTCCAACCTGTCGTTGACCTTTTACGGTTCGGCGTTCATTGCCGATCAAACCGGCGCGTTGGTGGCGCAGGGCGACCGCGTTACCGAGGGGGTACAGGTGCACAGCTTCGATCTGGATGCCATTGCCGTGCAACGCGACTGGTGGGGCGTCTTTCGCGATCGTCGTCCAGGCATGTATCGCACGCTATTGACGTCAGACGGTGTCCACGCCGTCGATGGCGGGATCTGAGGTGACCCGCACTACCCTGACCAGCCGGCCAAGTTCTGACGGCTTCTGGATGCCCCCGGAATGGGCCCCCCAAGAGGCGGTGTGGATGCTGTGGCCATACCGCCCTGACAACTGGCGCGAGGCCGCGCGACCGGCGCAGGAGGCCTATGCCGCGGTCGCGGAGGCGATCATGGGCGCGACGCCGGTCATCATGGGCGTGCCAGCTGAATTCATGGCGCAGGCCGAACGCCGGCTGCCGGCTGGTATCAATCTGGTATCGATGGCGAGCGACGACGCTTGGATCCGTGATTCTGGTCCCTCTATAGTAGTTGACACTCATGGGGAGCGGCGTGGCGTCAGTTGGATCTTTAATGCCTACGGCGGCCTCAAGGGGGGGCTCTATTCGCCGTGGGACCGCGACGCTCAGGTGAGCTCCCTCGTATGTGACCACCACCATTTCGCTCGCTACGCCGCGCCGCTTGTAATGGAAGGTGGCTCGATCCATAGCGACGGCGAGGGCACGCTGCTGGTGACCGAGGAGGTGTTGCTCAACCCGGATCGCAATCCCGCGCTGACCAAACAGCAGATTGGTGACTTCCTGGAGGACTATCTCAATATCGACAAGATCATCTGGCTTCCGTCTGGCGTGTTCGCCGACGAGACCAGTGGCCATGTCGACAACATCTGCTGTTTCTCCCGGCCCGCCGAGGTAATCCTCACCTGGACGGAGGATGCCACCGACCCGCAGGCTGCACGTTCGCAGGCGGCTCTTGCGGTGCTCGAGTGCGAAGTGGACGCCAAAGGCCGGAGCTTTAAGGTGCATAAGGTGCAACAGCCCGGGCCTCTGACTATCAGCAACGAGGAAGCAGTAACCACCATGAGCGGGCCGGGTATGAACCGGAGAGCCGGCACCAGGCTTGCAGGCTCATATGTCAATTTCCTGATCACCAACGGTCGTCTCATTTTGCCGATGTTAGATCGCGCTACCGACGAGCAGGCGCTAAGCATGATGAGAGACATCTTTCCCAAACATGAAGTGATCGGCGTTCCTGCCCGCGAGATTCTTCTTGGCGGCGGTAATATTCACTGCATTACTCAGCAGGTTCCTGCTGGCGCATTTCTTTCATCTACCCATGGTGGGGACGGCCACTAAGAGCGCCTTTCAAAACCTTGTACTGCCCGGCGATCTGATTCATGAGGAGACATGGCTTCTCCTCTCGTCTCCGACGCCCTCTGGTCGATCATCGAGCCGTTGCTGCCCGTGCCTCCGCCACGACCGCGGGGCGGTAGGCCGCGGGTACCGGATCGGGCGGCGCTGACCGGGATCCTGTTCGTGCTACGGACCGGCATCCAGTGGGAGATGCTACCGCTTGAGGTGGGGTGCGGCTCGGGCATCACGTGCTGGCGTCGCTTGCGGGATTGGCAAGAGGCGGGCGTGTGGGATGCACTGCACCGCGAACTGCTGCGTCGGCTGCGGGCGGCCGACCGGATCGACTGGAGCCGGGCCTGCCTGGACAGCGCATCGCTGGCTGCAAAAAGGGGGGCGACAAGACAGGGCCAAACCCGACCGATCGAGGCAGGCTCGGCACGAAACGCCATCTCGTCACGGACCGGAGCGGCATCCCGCTCGCCTTCATACTGACCGGCGCCAACACCAACGACAGCATGCCGTTCGAGGAACTGCTCGACAGCATCCTGCCGATCGGCGGCAAGCCGGGCCGGGCACGACACCGGCCGGACAAGCTGCACGCCGACAAGGCCTACGATCACCGACGTTGCCGCCAGGCCTGCCGCCGCCGTGGGATCTCACCCCGCATCGCCCGGCGCGGCGTCGAGACCAGCCAGAAGCTGGGCCGACACAGGTGGGTCATCGAGCGGACCTTCGCGTGGATCAACCGCTACCGCCGGCTCGTCACGCGCTACGAGCGCAGAAGCGATATCCACCACGCATTCACCGCTCTCGCCTGCTCATTGATCTGCTTCAACACGCTGCAGAAGAGGTTTTGAAAGGCGCTCTAACGCCGGTGATACAGCCTGGATGCTCATCTGCGGCGTGCTGATGATGACGATTTCCGGCTTAGTGTTGTCTTGTGGCGTCATGGTGCGCTGTAAAGACGTGCTAACGATCATGATGCAGAGCATCATCATCTGCTCTTTGGTCACGCTTGTATGAACGCTGGTCGGCTACAGCTTGGCGTTCAACAATGGGTCGTATTGGATAGGCGATCTCTCGGCGGCTGGACTTAATAATTCGACCTTTGGCTCGCACCGACCGTTCAGCCTCAATGCTGGGCTGCTACTTACGCTGGTGATGACGGTGCCACAGAGCACACTCGTTTTCTTCCAAATGACCTTCGCCAACATAGCTCCGGCGGTCATCAGCGGCAGCTTTGCCGATCGGATGAAGTTCCCAGCGTTGGTGCTGTTCACCTCGCTGTGGTCGCTCCTCCTGTACGCCCCTGTCGCGCACTGAGTCTGGAGCCCGGCGGGATGGCTACACATGCTGGGTTTGGGCGACTATGCCGGCGGACAAGAGCTACGTCAGCTAGGCCCTGCGGGAGTGGCTGAGCGAGCGCGGCACCAAGCCCGTGCTCCCGCCACGCAAGAACCAGCATGATTATGACGGTACGATCTACAAGCAGCGCAACCTCCTCGAGCGAATGTTCTGCCGCCTCAAGGAGTGGCGTCGCATCGCGACGCGTTTCGATCGCAACGGCAAAAACATCATGAGCGCCATCACCCTCGCAGCGACCGTCATCTGGTGGCTGTAATGAGTCCGGGCCCTAGGTATTTTCCGGGGCTTGGCCAGCCCGTTAAATCGCGCTCTACAGATCTTAGAAGTCTTGATCAATGACTTAGCCAGAAATGAATGCCGAATTTGCGAAGGATAGAAACTTGGCTAACGTGTTCGCCCTCCGGGACTCTGGTCTAGCAACTTTCCTTTACTCGGATGTTGGCACGGAAGCCAATGGCTCTAGCATAACAGTACTTTCGGTGCTGGCGCGGCTTGGAAAGGATCCTTGGGAAGAGGCCGCTGTTTGGTCCCGTAAATCAAAGGACTCTGCGGTCGATGACCTTACCCAGAGCATCGCGCTGATGCAGCTACGTCATTTGCCGGACGAGTCCGCGCGTTCGACTGCGCTGCGTTTGATCGACCTGCTTCCACTTGGTCCACGGTCTTCCAAGGCCACCGCGGGCTCCGGCCCGGAGGCTGCCTCTTCGGTCGTAGTAACCAGCTTATGGTTATTCATTGCCTGCGCCTTGATCGGCTTCACTATCGCGATCAGCATGAGCATCGGAACTGGTCTAGGTCCAGATACGAGGCCCGTTACACCGAAAACACACATGACCACTCTAACAAGCAAATAGTAACAATTGGGTTGATCGTCAGCGCTTCATTGCACCTTCGACCAGGAAAGGTTTGCCGTCTTGGGAGCAGAGACGACTAAACACGCAGACATCCGACATTCACGATGGCGAAGGCGAGGTCGCCAACCTTCATGTATCATTGGATCTGGTGATCCGTTGTTTGAGGGCCTTGACGCAGTTAATAGTGAATGCTTATCAGGCGGACTTTCGGCTCATGGCCGTAGGCTGGGCTTGCCGGGTGAACCGACTACAAAGTGACTGCAGGCTCCTAATCCTTACTCGGACGCCATCTTCAAACGGGCGCACGTGGAAGCCATCGTCGTGTGTTTACCATCCTAAGATGAAGTACACGTGAACTTATCGTTCAGAAGATAGTGTTTAACGAACCGGGACTACCAGGTAGCTCTTTGGCAAATACGTTTAAAGCTGTTTACGATTTGAGCGGTATCTATCGAAGCAAGAAGCCAAGCCGGTATCATCACTGTCGAGCGGTGCCTGACAAAGTTGTAACCACGGGCCGCGCCCGCCAAGAGGATCCCTCACGATCACCATAAACGTCTTCATTGGTTGGTGTCTCGACCCGCTTGATGGCGCTGCCGGAGAAGAAGACAATATAGAGCCACTCGATCTGCACCACACCAGTGTACAAGGCGGTAACCGGGCCTGCGGCCGACTTGGAGTTCTCAGCGCCTTCGATACAAAGGGAGATTTTCAAGGCCCGCAAGATCACATGCTCGTCCCGTCTCTGGCGAACCCGTGATCTAGTCGCTAGTCTTTATCGCATACCTGAAAAACCCCGAACTGAGCTGGTCGCTCGCTTGTATGTTGGTGCGAGCGGGACTGCTTACGGATTACATCCTAAGCTCGACTTTGGCCATTTGACGTGGACGTAGGCGTCGAGGCGAGTGGCTGATTAGCATAGCGGTGTCCCCCCAAGAGACGCCACCATGCTTCGTCTGCCATCCCGCTTCGCCCCAGTGATCCTGAGCTTTGCGCCGCTGTTTTTCCAACGCAGCTGGCGACATGCCGAGGTGCTGCTGCTGGGTGCGATCCTGGCACCGGGGAAGCGCACCGTGACGAGCCTGCTGCGGATCTCGGGGCTCGCCCAGGGGCGGCGGTTCGTGAACTATCATCGCGTGCTCAACCGTGCCGCCTGGAACCCACTGGCCGCGTCCCGCCTGTTGCTCGGCTTGTTGATTGCGGCCTTTGCGCCGACTGGACCACTGGTTCTGGGTATCGACGACACCATCGAGCGGCGCCGGGGCAAGCGCATCAGCGCCAAGGGGATCTACCGTGACCCGGTGCGCTCATCCCATGGGCACTTTGTGAAAGCTTCTGGCCTGCGCTGGCTTAGTCTGATGCTGCTGGTGCCGATCCCGTGGGCCGGGCGGGTCTGGGCACTGCCGCTCCTTACGTCCCTGGCCCCGTCCGAGCGGGCCTGCCGGTAGCACGGCTGGCGGCACAGGAGGCTGACTGATTGGGCTAGGCAACTGGTGATGCAGACACGGCGCTGGTTGCCGGAACGCGACCTCGTGCTGGTCGGCGACAGCGGCTTTGCCGCTCTGGAACTGCTGGATGCGCTCGGCCGGCAAAGCATCGTCTGCATCACCCGCCTGCGTCTCGATGCAGCACTCTACAAGCCAGCACCCCCACGACTGCCCGGCACGAACGGCCGGCCACCGACCAAGGGAGCACGTCTGCCGAACCTGTCCGAGATCCTGACCGGGACCGACACAGCCTGGCAGCAGGTTGTCGTGCCCGGGTGGTATGGTGAGGGCGAGCGTATCATCGAGCTCTGCTCGGCCACCGCCGTGTGGCGTCATGCCGGCATGCCCGTCGTGCCAATCCGCTGGGTGCTGGTGCGCGATCCACGTAGCCGGTTCGAGCCGCAGGCTCTGCTCTGTACCGGTCTGGCCTGCGCGCCAGAGCAGATCCTGCGCTGGTTCGTCCAGCGCTGGCAGATTGAAGTCACGTTCCAAGAAACCAGAGCCCATCTTGGTGTCGAGACCCAGCGTCAGTGGTCGGACCTGGCCATCGCCCGGACTACGCCCTGCCTGCTCGGGCTGTTCTCCATTGTGACCTTGCTCGCGGATCGGCTCAACTCGACCCAGCGACGGTGAATGGCGACAACAGCCTGGTATCGAAAGCAACGCCCGACGTTCAGCGACACCCTTGCCACAGTCCGCCGCCACATCTGGCAAGAACAGGGTTTACTCATATCCCGGCGCAAGACCCCCAGCACAAAACCCCGGCCAGTTCTCCAGCGCGCTATAGCCGACGCCCTTTGCCATGCCGCCTAATGGCCAAAGTCGAGCTAAGACCGGGAGGCCCCACCTCTTCCGATCTCAATCGTGCCTTGCTCGGCCTTGGCCGCCTGCATCGCCTCTGCCACCAGCCGTTTCTCGTTGCGCTTGAGGAAAAGGAAAGCGCTGCCGATGACAGTAATCGCGGCGATGCCGAACGCGATGCCGAGCGGGCCGGAAAACCTCTCGACTTCACTGCCAAGCTCATACGCGGCCAGACTGTATCCGCCCGCCCACCCGATGCTGCCCAGTGCATTAAAGATCAAGAAGCTATGCCAGGGCATGCGATTAGCACCCGCTAGAAGGGCGGCGAACGTGCGGAGAATGGCGATAAACCGGCCAAAGAAAACCACCATGCCGCCATGTTGGTGAAATAAATAGCGACCCAGTGTCAGCCGCTCTTTGGTAAGGCCGATATATTGACCCCAGCGGGCCAGTGCACGGGAGCCGAGGCTACGTCCGATTAGGTAACCAACATTGTCGCCCATGATTGCGCCAGCGATCGCAACGACGATCACCCAGACGATGTTCAACTTGTGGGTCGTCGCGCAATAAAGCCCGGTGGCGATCAGCAGGGTCTCGCCAGGCAATGGTGCGCCCATACTTTCAAGCATGATAATGAGGCCGACTACGCTGTAGCCGTAATGGACGAGTAGATAGTCGAGACTATGGAACAGGATTGGGGTTCCTTCAGCTGTCTTGTTACATCGGCTAGCACAGGAGATCGGATGTTAAGACGTACCACCTGGGCGTGGCTGCCACCGCGGTCGCACGCGAAGGTGATCTAAAGCTAAATCAACGCGTCCGCCGCATCCTTATTTTCCATCTAAACTTCCGATACAACGCAGCCGTATTGGACTCTGAGGATAGTCGGGAAGGTCACGCGACTACCAGCCACCAATCTTTCAAATGCAAGCATCTCCTACTGGATGCCGTTCCGCAGGACGAACAGGATCCTGGTCAGAGCCGTGCGATCCGACACGCGCGGCCTGTCACATCTTGGTCGTGGCACACTGCCGCGAGTAGCAATGGCTCGATGATCGACCCGAGAGTATGGACTGGAGAGGAGCCATGTTCCTTCATGAATCAGGTGGCGACGTCCTTCAAGAGTTTTGGAGGGCGTTCTAAAACTAACGATGCCCTTTCAATCATATGTTATGCGGAAATCCCGCTCAGATCGGCTTCCGTTCAGCTCGGCGAACCATGGTGGCAATCTCGTCGCTGACGACAGCTATGGGCGGGAGGCCGCTTAGGCACTCCAGCTTTCCTTGCGCGTGATAATACGCCAATAGCGGCGACGCAGTACGATGATAGACAGCTAATCTGTTCTTAAGTGTCTCAGCGTTATCGTCCTGCCGGCCTGATCCGGCTGCCTCGCGCTGTTTGACCCTTTTCACAAGAATATCGTCCACAATCTCGAGACTGATTACGAGGTCAATCTCTGCATGTTGTCCGGCAAGTATGTCATCGAGTTCCTTTGCTTGCCTAATCGTTCGGGGAAATCCGTCGAAGATGGCGCCGTGGGCACAGTCTGCTATCAATAGTCGCTCCTTTATAAGCCCTACCACAATGTCATCTGACACTAGGTCACCGTCGACGAGGGTTTTATCAACCGATGCAGCAAGCGCCGAACCCGACGCTGCTGCGTCGCGTAACATATCGCCTGTCGAGATCCTCGGAGTATTCATAAGTTTGGAAAGTAATTCTCCTTGTGTTCCTTTGCCCGCGCCTGGCGGTCCCAGCAAAACAATGTTCACAATTTCCACCCCGTCGGTGCGTGGCTGATTGCTTTATGCCGATGCGGCAAAAGGTAAGGTTGGCTTGTTCATTCAGTTGCTCTGGCCAGCGCGAAAGTTGATGCAACAGATACCTTAGGCTTCGACTTGGCAGACAATCCATGACGATTACTACAACGGGGAAGGCTCGGAAACTACTCACACCTCAATGGTCCTCTATACGCGGCCCGAACTGAGTAGAACCTTTGATTGGACGGCTAGGTAGTTTCCGATGCTCCTTGGTATGGGCATCAACAACTATAGTCCAAGGGTAACCGAGTTATCCGGTTCACGCTTGGCTCGCGCACTTCCGGTGGACGGGGCGGCGACAACGCGGAAGGCAAGGTGTTCAATGAACGGTTTGGGTATTTCGGGATATCAATGGATTGAATTCGTTCAATCGATACGTTCTCTGCCTCAGCGATGAGATCACGAAATCGACTCGAGGGCGGCGATAACGCTCTACTCACGTCCCTACAGATGCAGGAGGCCGATCAGGCCGCGATCGCCGGGGGCGCCGAGGGGTCTGCGCTCATGCAGGCGGCTGGTGCTGCTGTTGCCGTGGCAGTCGGCGTTCGCTGGAAGATGCGGCCGGTAATAGTCCTTTGCGGTCCCGGGAACAATGGCGGCGACGGCTTCGTTGCGGCTAGTCATTTGAGGTCAGCGGGATGGCCGGTAAAACTTGCCCTTCTAGGATCACGTGACGCGCTTGTAGGCGAAGCCGCAGGCGCTGCGGACCTGTGGCATGGTTCAACAGTGCCATTTCTCCCAGGCTGCCTTGACGGAGCCGGAATCGTGGTGGACGCAATGTTTGGCGCAGGGCTCTCAAGGCCCCTCGCAGGCCCGGCTCTTGATCTGGTCATGGCACTAAAACACCGTCACATTCCGGTCTGTGCGATCGACGTCCCAAGCGGCGTCGATGGGTCCACTGGCGACGTGCTGGGAGCCGCAGCACGGGCTGAAGTGACGGTTACGTTCTTTCGCAAGAAGCCGGGCCATCTGCTCTATCCGGGTCGGGGCCTCTGTGGCGACGTCGTTCTAGCGGACATTGGCATACCCGCTTCTGTCCTCAACGCGGGCAGTCAAGATACATGGGAAAATGGCCCCGATCTGTGGCTGGAGAGTTACCCTTGGCCGCAACCCGAAGGCTTCAAATATAAGCGCGGCGAGGTGCTTGTGCTCGGGGGTGAAGCCGTTACGGGCGCAAGCCGTATGACGGCCCTTGCAGCATCGCGCGCCGGTGCGGGCTTGGTTACAGTAGCGGCCCCTGTAAGGGTCTGGAGTATTTATGCCGCCTCCCTGATGAACGCCATCGTCCACAGCTTCGATGGCCCGACCGACTTTAATACGATGCTTGCGGACGCCCGTCGTAACGTGATCGCGATCGGTCCGGGGGCGGGCGTCAATGCATCGACCCGCGACTACGTCCTTGCGGCGTTGGCCACAAAACGCGCCGTGGTGCTCGATGCGGACGCCCTCACCTCCTTCGCGGAGGCCCCGGAGCAGCTATTCGACGCCATCAAGGGGCCCTGTGTGCTGACACCGCATGCCGGCGAGTTCCTGCGCTTGTTCGATGTCGACGGCGACAAGCTGCACCGCACGCGAAGGGCTGCCCAGCGGTGCGGTGCCGTGGTTATCCTTAAGGGGCCAGACACGGTCATCGCCGCACCGGATGGTCGCGCCATAATCAACGCCAATGCACCCCCTCAGCTTGCGACTGGCGGCTCCGGTGATGTGCTCACTGGTTTTGTCGCGGCGTTGTTGGCACAAGGCATGGCGCCCTTCGAGGCCGCCGCGGCGGCGGTTTGGCTTCATGGTGCGGCCGCTTCTCATTTCGGCTTGGGCCTTGTCGCGCAGGATCTACCTGACGTGCTCCCCGCCGTGCTTCAAAACCTCAAAGCGTTGTCAGACACCGTAGGAAGATCATGATGAAGGCAATGGTGTTGAGCGAGCCGAAGACGCCGCTGGTTTGGACCGAGCTTCCGGATCGCCATCCCGGGCCCGGGCAGATCCGGGTGAAGGTGCTGGCTTGCGGTGTCTGCCGTACCGACCTTCATGTGCTTGATGGCGAATTGCCCAACTCGAAAACGCCGATCATTCCGGGCCATGAGATTGTCGGCCGTATCGACGAGGTCGGTCCGGGTGTGACTGAGCTTAAGCTCGGCGAGCGTGTTGGCATTCCATGGCTCGGCCACACGTGCGGCGTGTGTCCTTATTGCGAGGAGAAGCGCGAGAACCTCTGTGATGCACCGCTCTTCACTGGCTACACGCGCGACGGTGGGTTCGCAACCGCGACCATCGCCGATGCGCGCTTCGCCTTTCCTTTAGGCGAAACCGGCAGCGACGTATCACTCGCGCCGCTTCTCTGCGCCGGCCTAATAGGCTGGCGCTCTCTAGCACTTGCCGGCGAAGGGAAGAATATCGGGCTCTACGGATTCGGTGCTGCGGGCCATATCATCGCGCAAGTCGCCAATTGGCAGGGGCGAAAGGTTTTCGCCTTTACACGGCCGGGTGATAAGGCGAACCAAGCCTTTGCTAGGAGCTTAGGCGCCAGTTGGGCCGGTGGTTCTGACGAGATGCCGCCGGACCCTTTGGATGCGGCGATCATCTACGCAACCGTTGGAGACCTCGTGCCGCTCGCGCTGAAGGCGGTAAAGAAGGGCGGACGGGTCGTCTGCGCCGGTATTCACATGAGCAGCATTCCGGGCTTCCCTTACGAAATCCTCTGGGAAGAGCGCCAATTGGTCTCTGTGGCCAACCTCACTCGGCAGGACGGCATCGACTTCTTCGACCAGATCCCCAAGATGGGAATCGTTGTCAAAACGACAACCTACCCACTGGAGGACGCGAACATCGCCCTTGCCGATTTGCGCGCTGGACGTTTCGAGGGGGCAGCGGTTCTTATACCGTGAATGGCCGCTCATCGGGTGATAGTCATACTGAAGGCTCGCGGAGTTGGTCTGCGATCGCCGGGCGAGCCAACATCGTGAGGGCTGCAGTTGAGACAGTTTGAAAATCCTGAGGATGCTCAGACGCTGGCCCTGGCGCTCGTTGAGGCAATTCCTGAGCCGTTCGTCATTCTCGACGATAAGTTCTGCGTTGTCGCTGCCAACGATCCGTTCTATGACACTTTTCAAGTCGATCCTACGCGCGCGCACGGCATCACGCTCTATGATCTCGACAAGCCGCAGTGGGACATTCCAGACCTTCACCGGTTCCTGGAGACAGTCGTGTCCCAGCACACCCAAATCTCGGGAATCGAGGTCGAACGAGACGTTCCAGGCCTCGGCCGCCGGGTCATGCTGATGAGCGCGAGGAAGGTAGATTATGCGCGGACTACGAACTCGAACACCCTGTTGGCCTTCCAAGACATCACCGAGCGGCGAAGGGCAGAAGCGGAAAAGCAGGCTTTGCTCGAGCATACGGAAGCGCTCCTGGCACAGCAGCGCGTGCTTTTCCAGGAGATGCAGCACCGGGTCGCCAACAGCTTGCAGATCATCGCTAACATCCTGACCCTCAAGGCTCGGGGTGTGGCGTTGGAAGAGACCCGGCAGCATCTGGAGGACGCCCGTCAACGGGTGATGTCAGTGGCGACGGTACAGAGCCATCTCCATCTGACGGATGGGATCGACCAGATCGAGATGTCAGGATACTTGGAGAAACTATGCGCCGGCCTTGCGGCATCGATGATCATAAACAGTAGACCAGTAAGAATCGACGTGATTGCCGACGAAGGGTTGGTCCCCTCTCAGAATGCCATCAGCCTGGGTCTCATCGTAACCGAACTAGTAATTAATGCGATTAAGTACGCTTTCCCTGGCCCCAGACCCAATGCTCGTATTTTTGTCAGTTACGAGATTTCTGATATGAATTGGAAGCTGACTGTATCGGACAATGGCGTCGGTAGAGCGGCGGTATCAGAGCCGGCGAAACCGGGATCCGGTCTCGGTTCTATAATCGTTGGCGCGCTTTCCAAGCAGCTTGAAGCTCACGTGGACATATCGTCTACCGTCGCTGGCATGAGCGTAGTCATCACGCGTGGAACCTTCACCTCACGAATCTTCAATGCAGCCTGAAGGCATTCCGACGCTGCGGATGCGAGATGGTCGAATGGGTATATTCAGCTTTTAAGGGGTCCTAACCACTAATGGGATCCCCGGGGAGGCGGGCTCGTGATTCACTGTCTCGGTATGGAAGGTGTGAGATAGCTGAATCGTTTTGGTTTTCTGATCCACAGCTGGCAGATAATGCCGCTTTCTGTCGCAGCACTTGGTGCGTGCCGAGCTCTTCAGCCCGATCACTTGGGAAACCAATCCAGCGACACCGGTTCGGTTTGCACCGGCAGCAGCCGGGTGATCCAAGCGAGTGTATTCGCGAGCGTCCAGAACGGCAACCGCCGCAGATTGCAGACGATCGCGGGGGACGGCAGGCCTCACGCTACGAGGCACGCCTTGAGAAGTGCTGTCAGATTGTCGCGACCAATGTCAGCCGCCCCCTCGTCATCAGCGGGGAAGCATTCCGCGACACGGCGGTGTCTGAAGTCGGCGGCTTAAATATGGCACAGTTTGCACGTTGGCTGCCCGATACCTTTGCAATCGCCGGCAAGCGCATAATCAATCTTCGCAGGCGGAGCGCTGTAGGTAGTTTCCGATACTACTACCCGCAACGTCCGCCACTAAGTTCATGATCATCGATCGGATGCCAGCAGATAGGCTAGGCAGACGGTCCGCCGGAGGTTCGTCATGACCGAAGATCTGCCTGCCTGGAACAGTGAGTACGATGTCATCGTCATCGGCTATGGCTTTGCCGGCGCTACCGCTGCGATCACCGCCCATGATGCCGGCGCGAAGGTCCTGCTCATAGAAAAGGCCCCCGAAGCCGACAAAGGCGGTAACAGCCGGGTATCCGCCAATCTCGTCTTCTGGCCGAATGACGTGGCGTTGGCCAAGGCGTATTTTGTGGCGCTGGCTGGCCCTTACATGGACGACATCTCAAATACTATGGTCGACGTCTGGGCGAACGAGATGTACGCCAACCGGACTTGGCTTGAAGGTCTTGGCATGACGCCGTTCGAACTTCCATATGTAGAATTCCCCGAAATGGCTGGCTCAGAGTGCGTTCGGGTATTGATGAACGGCCCGGGGCCAATGGGCGGAGAACGCCTCTGGCGGATCATCGAGGCTGCCGTCTCGGCACGCGACATCGATGTCCTCTATGAAGCGCCTGCGATCAACCTGATAAAGGATTGCAGCAATATCGTGGGTGTCATGACCAAACAACGCGGCAAGAACGTCGCTATCAAAGCAACCCGCGCCATCGTATTAACCTGCGGCGGCTTTGAGAACAATCCGGCTATGGTCCGAAACTACGTAGATGGCCTGCCGAGGATCTTCCCGAACGGAACGCCGTACAATACCGGCGACGGCATTCGTATGGGGCTGGAAGTGGGTGCTCAGCTTTGGCACATGAACAACATTTCGGGTCCACTGCTATCGTTTAAGGCACCCGAGATTGCGGTCGCGCAGTGGCTTAATCTACCGCATGGCAAAAGCTATCTCTTCGTCGCTAGCGACGGGTCGCGCTTCACGATGGAAGGCGATCCTTGTCTCACTGGTGACCTGCACGGCAAAGTCAAACGTCATGGCCAATGGGGACAGCAGGCACTACCGGTGCCGATCCATATGATCTTTGATGAAACGTTCCGCAAATCCGGCCATATCGGTAAAGCCACTACGGACTGGGATGTCAGCCACGGGAATCTCTACGACTGGAGCGACGACAATATTCGCGAAATCGAAAAGGGCTGGATCAAACGGGCGGACACACTCAGCGAACTCGCTGACTTGATCGGCATTCCCGCAGAGGCGTTGGAAGCCAGTGTGGTCCGCTTCGACGAATTCGCTTCCGGTGGCGTGGACGCAGACTGGAACCGGGCTGCCGATAAGATGGCACCCCTCGATACGCCGCCCTTCTATGCCATGGAACTGACTCCGGCATTCGTAAATACTCAGGGCGGCCCTTGCCGCAACGAGAACGCACAGGTAATGGGCGCTGACGGCAACCCAATTGGACGGCTTTACTCCGCGGGAGAACTCGGTTCGATCTATTCGTTCCTCTACCAAGCCGGCGGCAACATCGGTGAGTGTTTCGCCTTTGGCCGGATCGCTGGCCGGAATGCTGCGGCGCAGACACCCGCGCCAAGTATGGCCAAGCCATTCGCTTTCACCTGATGGACGCCATCGCCGCGCCCCTCGACTGTCTTGTGATCGGCGGCGGCCCAGCAGGCCTCACGGCGGCAACATACCTAGGCCGCTTTCGCCGGCGCGTAACGGTAATTGACAAAGGCTGGAGTCGCGCTGAATGGATCACGCGCAGCCGCAACGTTCCGGGGTTCCCCGCCGGAGTGGGCGGCCCGGTGCTACTCGACCTCATGCGAAGCCAGGCGCGCTGCTATGATGCTGAACTTCAGCTCGGCACGATCGACACCCTGAGTCGGGGTTCAGACGGGCTGTTCACCGCCAGACTGGCAAATACGCAGCTCACTGCTCACACGGTTCTGCTCGCCAGCGGTGTTGTTGAAAACAAGCCGCCATTAGCGCATCTTGCCGATGCGGTGAAGCGCGGCTTGATCCGGACCTGTCCAGTCTGTGATGGTTATGAAGCGATCGACAAGTGTATCGCCGTCTTCGGCAACGGGGAGCATGCTGCCAGAGAGACGCTCTTTCTTCGCACATATTCGTCGCGGATCTCGCTGCTGCTCACACTTGCAGATACGGCAGCCCTATCTGATCAAACGAAGGCGGCATTAGAAGCAGCCGGGATCGAACTCAACCATGTGGTTGTTGGCTCGGTCGGCATCGATCAGGACGGCATCACTGTACTAAGCGCCGAAGATGGGCGACAACACCACTTCGACTTGGTCTATTCGGCGTTCGGGATGACACCCCAGAGCTCACTGGCTGCGGCGCTTTCCGCACGTGTCAACGAACTCGGACGTCTTTTCGTCAACGAACATCAGCAGACGTCAGTCCAAGGGCTCTACGCCGCCGGCGATCTCGTGCGCGGTCTAAACCAAATCAGCGTTGCTGCGGGCGAAGCAGCGATCGCAGCGACAGCAATTCACAATAGCCTACCGCGGTCGTTCGCGTCTCAAATTGCGTAAAGTCCAATTCGGGCCACGCCGGGTGGCTCATCTGAGCCTGCTACGGAAGGGTCTATAATTCCGTCCGCTCCCCGGTATTTGCCGGCATTTGCGAAATGGCACGCACTAGGTCTGCACGGCTGACGATCCCCACCATCCGGCCGTTCCGCAGGATCGGTAGCCGCTTGATGCGGTGACGGGTCAGCAAATCGGACAGTTGGGGCAGTGTGGCCGTGTCTGGGGCAGTGATAACGGGAGTCGTCATCACGTCGCGAGCCTGACGATGATCCTGACGCACGTAGTCGGTAAATTCCGGAGCTAGGTCATTTCCTTCGGCAATTAGGGACAACCACCAAGCACGTCTCAGCCGGTTGCTTTCACCAAAGGGGCGCAGCAGGTCACCTTCGCTTACCAAGCCGACAAGGACACCGGACTGATCACAGACCGGCACCGCGCTGATATCGTGTGTCGCTAGGACCCTAGCGATGGCCGCTATAGTGGCATCGGGAGTGACAGAATAGACTTCACGGGTCATTATTGCAGATGCGTCGTCCAACATGGCGTTCTTGAATCCTCGAAAACGCTTTGCGATGAACTCTCGCAAAGTGGCCGGAGACCATAAGGTCTGAAGCACAACCAGAGTGTGGCTGTGTCTATCGCCTAACTCGAGCCTAGATCAGAATCGGAAACTACCTATCGCCGGGGCGTCGAGAACCTGGACAGATGCTCTAGTGGTTGGAATTAAAACGCCTTGCGGTCGTTAACCGGTAGTCGGTTCCACCGTCTGACCAATTATAGCTGCTATGATCGCTACGCTATGCCGGTATTGCTCAAACAACCGGCGACGGGCGTAGTAGCCGAAAGCCCGTAGGATGGGGCAGCGCCGAGTGACCCTTGGTAACAATATCGATTACGATCGCCAGTGCGCTCAACAGGTCAGCTGGCCGGTAGGGCTTGCTTATAAAGCCGACACCGTGCGCAGCTTTAAGCTGTGCGCCATTCACATGGTCGCTCGCATATAATATACCGAGCCCATTTAGGCCGCCCAATTCACCGACTATTTCTGTGCCTACTCGACCATCGGCAAGCTGCAGGTCAATAAGGGCATAGTCCGGCTTGTGAAGACTGCAAGGCTTAACCGCTTCCGTCACCGTACGGGCGATTCCTATGACAGCATAGCCCTCCAATACGAGTAGGGTCTCTACGAGGTCGGCAATCATGAGGTCGTCTTCTACAATGAGAATACGGGTCATATGGTTACTTGTCTTCGGTCAGGGTACGAGGGCCTTGGCTTTTGTTAGAACCTTTTACAGATCCCTGCATATTATTGACTGGGTCGGAATATACCTACGTCACGTATTGTTCATCCCAGTTTGCTGCCAGGGCAAGACGGGCTAAGGCCGGAAGCGACTTGGTATTCGTCTTACGCATGATCGATGCCCGGTGATTCTCGACCGTTCGCTGGCTGATTCCAAGGTCGACAGCAATATTCTTGCTGGGGTGTCCCGCGAGGACCATGGCCATGATCTCCCGCTGACGGACGGTTAGATCTGCGACCAAGCTCGCCGCCTTCTCCCGGCGGTCGGCGAGATCCTCAGAGCTATGCATGTGAGTGAGCGCGTTCCTTAGACTGGCAATCAGATCGGAACCACCAACCGGCTTCTCTATGAAGTCGGACGCCCCTGCTTTCATAGCCTGGACCGCCATAGCTACGTCACTGGCACCCGTAATCATGATCACCGGCACGACATCTCCGTCTTCACGAAGCTTTTGAAGGAGCGCGAGGCCGCTCATGCCCGGTAGGTATGCATCCAGCAGTAAGCATGAATTACGTCCTGGCCTGTAGACGGCGCAGAACGCTTCCGAACTAGCATAGGCCTGAACAACTCCCCCTGCACTCTCAATCACGGACCCCATGGCATCGATCACGTCTCGATTGTCATCAATCACGAATATTGTCGCCTCATTGAGGCTGAGATCGGTGCCCTTCTTGGGGGGCGCTGACGCGGCGCGGCTGGAGCGCGAGACAGACAGGCTACGCTGGATGGCGGCGGTCAGCTCCCTCAGCTTGACGGGTTTTGTCAACCGCACGGCGTTCTGACTACCGGTCCCATGCGCCGCATGGGTCGAGGCGTCACCGCTTAAAATAATGACTGGTATCTCGGCGCTCAAGTGCCCCTGCAGTCTCGTCGCGATTTCGGGGCCGCTCCGACTTGTTTCGTGCTTTGAGTCCGTCACAAATATGTCCGGCCGCATACCTTCGACCTCTATTAGCTCCAGCGCTTCTAGCCCGTTATGTGCCAACACGACCCGATAACCTTCGTCTCCGAGCAAGTTCTGTAAAATCTCACCGGTTTCCAAGTCGTCTTCGATCAGCAAAATGCTGCTTGCCTCCGCAAGGGGCGGGCTTCCCCGCCCTTTGAATTGCCGCACAACTGGGCTTGCAGACGGCGCCGAATCGGCAGCTTGTAGAAGCTCGATTGCAAACACCGATCCTTTGCCAACCTCGGAGCGTACGCGTATGCGATGACCGAGCAGATTTCCGAACCGATGGACGATCGACAGACCGAGCCCCAACCCCCTTGTCGACCGCCCCTCCTGGGTATCAAGCTGGTGATACTCCCGAAAGATAGTCTCAACAGCGTTTTCCGGTATACCAATCCCGGTATCCCAGACTTCAAGGCTGAGTGCGGTACCGTTGCGGCGGCAGCCGACAAGGACCTTTCCTTCAGGGCTATATTTAATGGCGTTCGCAAGCAGGTTTCTAATCATCTGCTCGAGCAGGCGACGATCGCTTTTTACAAAGAGACTACATGGAACTACCCGCAGCAGGACACCTTTAGCCTGTGCATCGTAGACAAACCCATCTTTGAGTCGATCGAGTATGTCGTTGATGCTAAATTCTGTGATATTTGTTCTCACGGCGCCCGCTTCGACCTGGTTGAGGTCGAGAAGCGAGTTCAGCATGCTTGACATTGACTCAAGCGTCTGGCCCAGTCGTAGAACAAGTCTTTCGGCTGGATCGCCTTGGATGGTTCTGGCCAGGATACCTTGCAGTAAGACCAGTGATTGTAGTGGCTGACGGATATCGTGGCTGGCCACGGCAAGGAAGCGTGACTTTTCGGCATTCGCAGCGTCTGCCTGATGGCGAGCATCTTTCTCGGTAAGAAGGTCGGCATTGTGACGCTCTAAGAACTGCAGCCGGTCTAGTTCGCCCGTTACATCAAGCTGACTAGCAAAGAAATATATTAGATCGCCGCTTGCGTCGTGAAGCGGCACCATGTGCAGCCGATTCCAAAACGGTGTCCCGTCTTTGCGATAGTTGCGTACCTCAAGATCGAGTGGCTTCCCGGATCGCGCTGCGGCGCGCATTAGGGCTACCTTGGCAGGTTCAGTTTCGGGCCCCTGCAAAAAGCGGCAGTTTCGGCCTATGCTCTCCTCGCGGGAATAGCCAGTTAAATTGCAGAATGCGTCATTGACAAACGCGATCGGATTGTCAGCTTCCCTTGGATTGGTGATGACGACTGGCATGCGTGTCGAGCACACGATGGCGGCAAACGGATCACTGCTAGCGCCTACACGTCCGAGCGCCGCATCCATGTGGGCAAGCGCTCCTCTGTCCGTTAATCGGTCGGTCTGATCATAGGACATGAACGGTTTCTCGCTCTATGGACGTCATCCAGCGCGGGTGCGCGTTCCAGTCTCGCCGTCGGCGAGTTCGATGATGTAGGCGGTTACCGCTTCTCTGTTACTCAAGCGTCCAAAATTTAAAGTTTGCCTAGACGGCGGTTTGCTTTAGATTAAGACTGCGGTCTCGATTGGCCGCACGGTAGAACATCGACGGGTCGACGCATCGCGCACCGGCTATTTTCTGCTTGACTCCATTAGCGTCTACTCCAACCGGAAACTTTCCAGAGGCTTCGCCGAAGCTGATCATTAAGCACAAAGACTTGATAACAACAAGCGATGATGTGTCATAGTGTGAAACTGAGACCAGGTTCGGAGACGGCGAACATCGACACCGCATCCGCGTGGGGGAGGGAGTCGTTGACCCCTAGTCCGATTTGGTTCGAAACGATCCGCGTATCAGTCTGGCTCATCGCGAACGCACCGCGGGAGACCCTCGAGTCGTTGGTTCGATATACGACGCTCTGGTCGCCGGTCGCCAATACGATCCACAGCCCTGTCCACCTCGACGTGACTCCTGAGCCGGAAGCTACCGCGGTAACCTGATTGCTATGTTTCCGCTGGGGGTGGTTACTACTGGTAGAAGCAGCACCGGGCGCGGCTTCTGGCCCGCGTCGCGTTCGGAAATGGCCGCACAGACGCCGACGGAGTTGACGTTGGCACGAAATTTGTGGGTTGTATCGCTGAAATGCTCGTTGATGAAGAAGACCTGGTCAGGACCGGCCAGCTTGTCACACGCATGCATACGAGCGACCAAAAGGCGACGTTGGGCAGAGATGAAGCCCTGGTGCTTCAGGCCAGGAACACGCTGAACAACCGCGCTGCCGACATCGCTTAACGGAAAACGGCGGCGGACTTCGACGGGCTGGAACTCAACCGAGCGACTGTCCTGGTGCGGCAAGGTTATGCCACCCACCAACAGCCCGGCCAGCAGGAGCAGCAACTGAATGCCTCGACCGCGGCCGTGACGATGGCGTTTTCCGGGGTGGGGAGGCAAAACAGGCGCTCAATGCGTCCAAGCACCCAGTCGCGCTGGATCAGGTCGACATCGCCGACAATACGCTGGTAGCGCCCGGCGGCGGGCGGATCGAGTATCGCATATCGAAACCGGCGAGGTGTTGCCGGCGGGCGGCAAGGTCCGTACCATGATCGACCTGACCTATGTCTATATGGATGTCTACTTGTCGACAGCGAACGCGGGACCCATCGGGCTGGGCGGTAACGCGACGCGCGCATCGTGCTGGGCGCCAATCCGATTAGCCCACCGCCGGCAAGGATCACCTTCCTCACCTCGGAAGCACAATTCACGCCCAAAGACGTCGAGACCGAGGACGACCAAGACAAGCTGATGTTCGGTGTCGGTGTCGGTGTCGGTGTCCGAATCGACCCGGTCCCCTTGTTCGCCGCATTCGACCGGGTCAAGACGGGTCCGCCCGGCTTGGCTTACGTCCTTCGCGATCCTCACGTTCCCTGGCCGACGCAGCTGCGACCGAAGCCACTCCCGTGACGGCTACCGGCAAACAGATGACCCGGCTTACAGGGGTCAGCCACCGCTATGGTCGCGTTGTAGCGCTGGATGCCCTCACGCTGGACATTCCGTAGGAAGTCATGATCGGGTTCATCGGCCCAGACGGGTTTGGCAAATCAACACTTCTCGGCCTGATCTCGGGGACCAAGCGGGTCCAGGGTGGATAGGTCTGGGTGCTGGACGGAGACATGGCGCAGCCAGAGCGCGAACCGCCATCTGCAGCACCGAACGCATCGGAATCTGCTGTTTTTGTACTTTACTGCCATACCTTGTGGGCCCGGAGTCAGTTTTACGAATGATATACCGGCCAGCTTTAGCGATCGCCACTTCGGCACCAGTCTAGCCAATGCTCCACTCTCTCATTCGTTACGCTGTCATTGTGGACCGGGGACATGGGGTGATTAATCAAGCCAAAGGACGCAACCGGTTCTGGGACCCGATGACCGACCGGACCATCTTCTCAAAACATGCGTGTAATCCCCGCAAGCCGAGCCGCCGGTTGTCAATTGGGGGGTAGGGTATGCACCATCTCAATCAACATCGGAGGAAGAAGTCGATGAAGAAGCGGATCCCTGCCCGGCAGCACTCGAGGTGTCGCTAAAATAGTTACATTGGTAAACACTGATGGTATTATCGCCGCCAGTTAATTTTGTTGATGTTCGAGGCGACGTGCACCCCAGGGCCTGCTACCGTGAGAGATGCATGCCATACTCGATCACCCTCAAGCCGAGAGTGAGATGCATTCGATGTCAATCCAGACAATATTCGTCCCGCTACAGAAGGAAGATCTTCTATTGCCGAAGCTAGGATATGCTCTAGCCCTCGCAGGCGGTCTGGATTCCAGTATAGAGGTAGGTTTTATTCATGAAGGGCACGATCCAGCAACAATCGATGTTAATTTCACCGGCGGTGACGTGGCAAAAGGCTTTGCTCTGAACGCGGAATATAGGGATCAGATAGACGTCGATGCACTACGCCGCGACCTTTCGACCTGGCCCGAGACATATCGTCCGCCTGCCGGCGGTAGACATCCCAGGATCGAGATGCACGAATACTGGAAAGGTATTGATAATGTTCTCGCACGGGTGGGACGGTTAAGGGACCTGATCCTGACAGGCCCTTGCCGTTCACGCTCAAACATCTTCGCAGACTCAATGAGCCGTGCGTCGCTTTTAATGAGCGCGCGACTGATCCTCGGGCTTGGAGACGTACAAGTTGAGCCGGCTCGTATGCTGGAGCGCGTCGTCATCGCATGGGATGGAGGCGCCAGCGCCACCCGCACCGTCGTTCAAGCTCTCCCTATTCTCAGGCTCGCCGTTAACGTAAGCGTGGTGGTCATCGGCAACCCTTCATCATCGGGTCCCAGCACCGACGATCTGGTGGACTATCTCAGTGCGCGCCAAGTAACTGCCCAAGCCGTCTCACATCCAAAAGATCTTCACACAACCGGTAGTGCTCTTTTGAAATACCTCGACCTGGAAAAGGCTACACTGCTCCTCATGGGAGCCTACAGTCATAACCGGACGGGAGAACTTATCTTTGGTGGTACAACAGTCGACGTTCTTGAACGGATAAGAATGCCTGTCTTAACCTCATTCTAAGAACAGAATTACCGCGCAGCATACCTTGCTCATCCCACGTGCGTTTAAAAGAATACTACGCAATGGAGACCGGTTCGACGGCATTGACACCGCTTCGCTGTGTAGCGTGTAGGTATATTCCGCAGGAACGGCCGGTTATAATCCAGGCACAATCATGGTAGATAAGGAGCTTGTCCTGGAGAGCTTGATGAACCTGTCATTCACGGCCCCTACCTTCCCAATCACTGCTGCCATCCCCGCGTCGATAGCAACTTCCTGGGCAGAAGAGGCAGATGGACGGATTCGGTCGGACGGCGTCATTCTGCGGTTTGGTTCCGACCAGACAATCTATACTGAAGGTGAACGCGGCCACATCTTCTTCAAGGTTTTGTCCGGCACGGTACGAGCCTGCAAGTTTTTCTACGACGGAAGGCGGCAGATCAATGCCTTTCATACTGCTGGCGACGTCTTCGGTGTAGAGGCCGGCACCGACTACAGCTATACGGCGGAAGCAGTATGCGATTGCAGTGTCATCTCTTACCGACGACAGGAGCTGGACAGACTTACGCTCCTGGACGCCGGGTTGTCCAGGCAGTTATTCTTCTACGCGATGCGCAACTTGGCCCATGCTCAGGGCCATGGACTGCTGCTCGGACGTAAAAGCGCTATCGAAAAAGTGGCAACGTTCCTGATAGATTGGTCGGAACAATCGTCCGAGAAAGGCATCATCGTCCTGTCGATGACTCGTAAAGACTTGGCGGACTATCTCGGCCTTACCATCGAGACGGTGTCCCGCACCCTGTCATCCCTGGAGCGGCAGGGCATCATCGGGCTGGATTCCGCTCGGCAGATCCGCCTCGTCAATCCGGCAGCGCTTCAGGGAATGCAATCCTGATCGCCCGGCCTGATCAGCTGCGTCGGATCTGCAGCATCGAGCCGGTGTCGACGTAGCGCTGGTGGAACGAGAGCGCCTCGTCGAGTAATGTCGGAGACTGCAAGCCATATGATCCCGTAAGCGCGCGTCGGAAATAGTCATCTAGGATCGGGCGGAAGGTTTGGTGTGCACAGTTGTCGATGATCACCCGCGCCCGTTGCTTCGGCGATAGCCCACGCAGATCAGCGAGGCCTTGCTCGGTGACCAGCAGCTGAACATCCTGAGTGATGTGATCGACGTGGGACGCATGTGGCACGATCGAGGAGATGCTGCCCCCCTTCGCGGTCGATGGCGTCATAAAGATGGAGAGATAGGCGTTACGAGCAAAGTCCCCTGAGCCGCCGATGCCGTTCTGGATCCGCGAGCCCATGATGTGCGTCGAATTAACGTTTCCGAAGATATCTGCCTCAATTAGTCCGTTCATTGCGATGCAGCCCAAGCGCCTGATCAACTCGGGATGGTTGCTGATCTCTTGTGGCCGCAAAATCAAACGGTTCCTGAAGGTCGCCATGCGGCTGTTGATGTCCAGAGCCGCCTTTGGGCTCAACGAAAAAGCCGTGGCAGAGGCTACCAGAAGCCTACCGCTGTCGAGCAGGTCGAGCATCCCATCCTGGATCACCTCCGTGTATGCAGTGAGCTGCTCAAACGGCCCTTCGAGTAGCCCGGCAAGTACCGCATTTGCGACGTTGCCGACGCCGGACTGTAGCGGTAACAGGGTAGCCGGCAGCCGCCCCCGGGTGACCTCATGACGAAGGAACTCGATCAGGTGACCGGCGATCCTTCGCGCAGCATCGTCAGGCTCCGCAAACGGCAAATTGCGGTCCGGCGCATGCGTCTCGACGATGGCGACAATCTTCGCCGGATCGCAGGTGAAATACGGCATGCCGATGCGATCGTCCGGTCGGGTCAGCGGGATAGGCTTGCGGTCCGGCGGCAGTCCCGTGCCATAATAGATGTCGTGCATGCCATCGAGGGCCGGATCCTGCCAGGAGTTGACCTCGAGGATCACTTGGTTGGCGCGGTCGAGCCAAGTCTTGTTGTTGCCGACCGACGAGGAAGGCACCAAGGTGCCATCCTCACGGATCGCCGAAATCTCGATGATCGCGGTGTCTAGTGGGCCCAGGAAGCCTTGCCAGGCCATCGGCGCCACCTGGCTCAGATGCATGTCAAGGTACTCTATTTCGCCGCGGTTTATCTTCTCGCGGCAGGTCGGGTCGGAGTTGTAGGGAAGGCGCAACTCGATCCCATCCGCACGGGCAAGGGCGCCGTCGAGTTCCGGTCCGGTAGAGGCTCCTGTCCAGACTTTTATCGCGAACGGCTCGCCTGCGTCATGCGCTGCCGTGATCCGGTTGGCCAAAGCCGGAGGAACGGATTTTTGGATAACCGGAGCCGGTGAACCCGCTCATGCCGACGGTGCTGCCTGCTGCAATGAACTGTGCCGCGGCCTCTGCCGGCATAACCTTCTGCTGCAAGGGCTGATTCTGAATCCGGCCTCTACATCCACTTCTACCGGACATCGATCGTCATCCCCATTTGATGATGAACTAATCCTAGATCACCATCCGGCAAACCTTGGCTGCCAGCTTGAACCGCCCACCGTCGCTGAACGTGATGATCGAATGACGTGACGAGTACTGATACTTGGGTCCAGCTATCGATACAGCCGCTGGCTTCAAGAAGGACGTGTCGCCAAACTGTTCGGCCCCACACTGGGCGACTGCGCCGGATGCGATTGCCGGATCCGCGTGTGCGCAACAAACCGGCTGTCCAGCCCGAGTACGGATTCAATAAGCGCATGCAGGTGCTCTGGAAGCTGGATTTCACCATCAAAGCTGCGGAACTTGGTGCTACCATCCTTGTAGAGCGCCAGCTTGACGCCGAATGCCGCATGGATCGCCGAGGGGCTGCCCGCGACCCTGATCAAGAGCCGTGCGGGTGCGAGCGCCGTCACAAATAGCCCATGCGATTTCACGAAGTCCGACACCTCGCGCAGATCGTCGCGATAGAGTGCGGTGCGTGCATTAGCCTGTACCATGCGGCGCACCTCCGGATCGGCGATGCCGCCAAGCTTCGTCATGATCGCCGCCTCGTCACGGGTTCGTAAGTAGACGCTTGCTTCGATAATCTGGCTCTCCGACACCTCACCCGCATGCTGACTACCCTTCGGCAAAGCCCGGGAACTGCCGACGATGGTCTGGATGCCTGCTCCTAGCGCAGGATCGCCAGAAGCTGGATGTTCATTCTCGGTCATCGCGTCCTCACCGGTGCATGTGGGATAGACGTCCGAACGAAATACGCCGCCGCGCGCATGGGCATGCTATCACGTCCCGGTAGGTCCTCTGTTGGCTCCGACTGCCTCCAGAATAGGCAACGAGCCGTGCGCCAGCTCCGCTGCTGGATAGTCGATATAGCCGTGGGGGCTACCGCCATAGAGCGTCGCGGGCTCCATGAGCGGCGACAGTGGGAGATCCTCTCTAAGACGCCGGACGAGGTCTGGGTTGGAGATGAAGGCCCGTCCGAAGGAGACCAGGTCAGCGCGGCCGGACGCGATAGCATCCATCGCCATTGCACGGTCGTAGCCGTTATTCACCATCCAGACTCCATCGAAACGATCCTGAAGGGCTGTGTAATCGAACGGCAGGTTATCCCGCGCGCCGCCTGTGGCTCCCTCCACAATATGCAAGTAGGCAAGGCCGAAGGTGCTCAACTGCTCGACAACGTAATTGAACAGCATCTGAGGATTGCTGTCCCGCTGATCACCGGCGGGTGAGACCGGAGATAGACGAACGCCCAAACGGTTGGCGCCGATCTGCTCCGCTACAGCTTCCGTCGTCTCCAGGATTAAGCGGGCTCGGCGTTCAACCGAGCCCCCATATAGGTCGGTGCGATGATTGGATCCGTCACGCAGGAACGCGTCTAGAAGATAGCCATGCGCGCCGTGAAGCTCGACACCATCAAAGCCCGCCTCAATCGCACGTGCCGCCGCATAGCGGAAGTCTGCAATGATGCCGGGGATTTCGGAGAGGTCGAGGGCACGCGGCATGGAGACGTCGATCAGCCCCAGGCTTGCAGCGAAAGTTTTAGCGTTCGCGCGGATTGCAGAAGGTCCAACCGGCGCCGCGCCGTCCTTCTGAAAGATCGTGTGCGACATGCGTCCAGTGTGCCAAAGCTGGATGACGATGGTGCCGCCTCTGGCGTGGACAGCGTCCGTGACCTTCTTCCAGCCGGCGACCTGAGCGTCAGTGTAGCAACCCGGTGTATCCGCATAGCCCTGAGCTTGTGCCGAGATCTGGGTAGCCTCGGCAATGATCAGGCCAGCAGTGGCGCGTTGCGTATAATATTCTGCCGCGAACGGGCCCGGAACCAGGGCCGGCCCGGCCCGGCTGCGTGTTAGTGGCGCCATCACGATCCTGTTCGCGAGCTTCAGGGCACCAGCCGCTGTCGGTTCGAATAACGACCGGGATAAAGGCTCGCGATACAATTTCAGCACAAATACGTTTCCTTAGAAAAGTCTCTGATGCAATCCTTGCTTCACCAGAGGGGAATCTTGATCCACCAGCTTGAATTGTTCAGACCGGATGATGCAATGGCTCCTTTGACCAGTGCCTCCGTGACAGGTGACAGGTGGGGCTGTCACGGAGGCATGTCCTATCGATCAGGTCGCCTGCTTGTCCTACCGAGCGTGCTGTGTTGGCATGCTCACTGCATCGAGCCTGAGCGCGGTTTTAGGCTGCACTTTTCCGGTCACTTGGCTCCTCGAACTCGGCGTCCACAACTTCACTTTCTTTGTCTTTGACTGAGCTTGCCTCGGTCGGATTTTCATGATCCTGCGAGGTCGCGAGCAGGTTGGTCATGATGTGGTTGAGCCGTTCGATAGCTTTCTGCAGCAGGCCCTCGTCAGTCCCCGTCATTGCAGAGCGTGCAACGGCCATGGCGCTCTCCGCCTCGGAACGATTCTGGATCGAGACGGACGCGCCCTGCTCGGTCACGGTCTTCTGCAACTGGCCAATGAGCTGATCGCACTGGTTTTTGGCCTCGACGAACGCGCGACGTTTTTTGTCGGAGCCGGCATTTGTTGCAGCCTCCTGGACCATCGCCTTGATATCGGCGTCCGATAGCCCGCCATTGGACTGGATGCGGATCTGCTGTTCCTTGCCGCTTGCTTTATCCCTGGCTTGAACGCTGACGATTCCATTGGCATCGATATCGAACGTGACTTCGACCTGCGGAACCCCGCGCGGCGCTGGAGGAATACCAGTCAGGTCGAAATTACCGAGCACCTTATTGTCTTCGGCCATCTCACGCTCGCCCTGGAAGACCTTGATGGTTACTGCCCCCTGGTTGTCGGCGGCGGTTGAGAACACCTGGCTTTTCTTGGTCGGGATCGTCGTGTTGCGCTCGATCAGCTTGGTAAAGACGCCCCCAAGGGTTTCGATACCGAGGCTCAGCGGGGTTACGTCGAGCAGAAGCACGCCCTTGACGTCACCGGTAAGCACTGCTCCCTGCACCGCGGCGCCGATCGCAACCACCTCGTCAGGGTTAACGTTTCGGGCAGGCTCGCGACCGAAAAACTGCTTTACCGCCTCGATCACTTTGGGCATGCGGGTCATGCCACCCACAAGGACCACCTCCTCGATGTCAGCGGCTGTGACCCCGGCATCCTTTAAGGCTGCGGCGCAGGGCGCCATGGTCCGTGCAACCAGGTCGTCGACCAAGCTTTCAAGCTTGGAGCGGGTGATCTTGATGACGAGATGTTTCGGCCCTGCGGCATCAGCCGTGATGAAGGGCAGATTTACCTCGGTCTCCTTGGCCGACGATAGCTCGATTTTGGCCTTCTCCGCAGCCTCCTTTAGCCGTTGCAAGGCAAGCCTATCGGTGCGCAGATCGATGCCATGCTCGCGCTTGAACTCGTCCGCCAGGAATTCGATAACCCGCGCGTCGAAATCCTCGCCGCCGAGAAATGTGTCACCATTGGTGGACTTGACCTCGAATACGCCGTCTCCGATCTCCAGAACGGAGACGTCGAAGGTGCCGCCGCCTAGATCATAAACTGCGATGCGGCCGCCCTTTTTCTTGTCCAGGCCGTAGGCAAGCGCTGCGGCGGTGGGCTCATTGATGATTCGCAGCACTTCAAGACCTGCGATCCTTCCCGCATCCTTGGTCGCCTGGCGCTGGGCGTCGTTGAAGTAGGCAGGTACCGTGATGACGGCCTGGGTGACTTTCTCGCCCAAGAAGGCTTCGGCAGTTTCCTTCATCTTTCCCAAGATAAAAGCACTGATCTGGGAAGGTGGGTATTTCTCGCCACGCGCCTCGACCCAGGCGTCGCCATTATCGCCCCGGACGATGGTATAGGGGACCAGACCCTTGTCCCTGGCGACCATCGGATCATCAAAACGACGGCCAATCAGGCGCTTGACTGCATAGATGGTGTTGACTGGGTTAGTCACTGCTTGGCGTTTAGCAGCCTGTCCGACCAAGCGCTCGCCGTTATCTGCGAAAGCCACGATGCTCGGGGTCGTTCGCGTGCCCTCGCTGTTCTCGATGACTCGCGCGTCCTTGGCTTCCATGATCGCCACGCATGAATTCGTGGTCCCCAGGTCAATGCCGATTACCTTGCTCATTGTGGACTCCCTTGAAGAAAACCGCAGCGTCGAGACGTTCCGTCTTCCCGGAGATGTCCGCCGGACGGTGCGTGATCGCCTTGTCTATCTACTCATACGGCGCGTTCTCCACGGGAGGCAGGATCGGAAACTACTTATCGGCCGACGCGCCCCGGACCGATGTTGAGCGGTGAGTAGATTCCGACTCTATCAAACGTCTAAGTCTGTATTTCAAATGCAACAGACCAAACTGCGGCATCAACAGGGCATCACCATGACCGAAGACAGCAATCTGCAATATGCGGTGCTCGCAGAGTTCAACTGGGAACCGAGCGTTGATCCAGCCAATATCGGCGTGACCGCGCGCAATGGCATCGTGACTCTCAGCGGCCACGTCGGGACTTTCGTCGAAAAATACGCCGCCGAATCGGCCGCCGCCCGCGTTAAGGGCGTGCTAGGCGTGGCCGAGGAGATCGAGGTCCGGCTGCCTTTTGGTATAACCCGCACCGATGGTGAGATCGCTGCCGCGGCAGTCGAGCGCATGGCCTGGGACGTCGTCATCCCACGCGACGCCGTCAAGATCAAGGTGGAAGCCGGCTGGGTCACTCTCAGTGGCGAAGTGGACGCATATCACCAGAAAAACGCGGCCGAACGTGAGATCCGGTCGCTGATCGGTGTCATCGGGCTATCGAATCAGATCGTCATCAGGCCTCGCATCGATACGCGAAATCTCAGCGACAACGTGATGCACGCCCTGCACCGGTCTCGGTTCTTCGACGCCAACACCATTACCGTCGAGGCCAATGGTGGCCATATCCATCTTACCGGCAACGTCCACACCCCACATGAACGCCGCGTGGCGGCAGCGACCGCATGGGCGGCCCCGGGCGCCACTTCGGTTCAGAACGACCTGGCGATCCTCTAATTCACTAGAAAAGTTCCGGTCCATGCACGTGATGGTGTTGAGCAGGATCGGGGCACTTTTGGGGCTGGACGGAACTGCTTTATCTCGTCCCCCCGGCCCTAGTGCTCGACGCAGTTCGTAAGGGGGTTCGCATGGCCTGCGGCTGTATTCATATGCGCGACATTCCGAGTTGTCGCTACGATCGGCTATGTGAGGAAATCTAGCTGGCGTCGGTCGCAAGACTGTAACTGCAGGACGGCCTGGGGCGTAGCTGTGCTCCTGCCGTAGCTTTGGCAAACTGATCTAGGTGTCGCTGAAGTCGATGACGACGCGGGAGGCGACATTCCCGCTTTCAAGTCGATCGAGCACGTCGTTGATCGACGACAGTTTCTGCAGCTCGATATCCGCCTTGACCTTGCCCTCCGCCGCGAAGGCAAGCGCTTCGGCCATGTCCTTGCGGGTTCCGACGAAAGATCCCCGCACCGTAATGCAGTCTGCTACGACGTTGAACAGCGGTAAAGGCAGCTCGCCTGACGGGAGCCCCACCAGCACGCATGTTCCGCGCTTGCGCGTCATGCTCAGCCCCTGACAGAACGCCGGCAACGATGCGGCGGTGATCAGAACGCCATGCGCGCCGCCATCGGTCGCGCGTCTCACCGCATCACCGACGTCCGGCTGCGAAGCGTTGAATTTCAGTTCCGCGCCTAGCTGTCGCGCGTGCTCGAGCTTACCGTCGTCAATATCAACCGCACAGACCTTCAGTCCCATAACCCTGGCATACTGGATCGCAAGATGGCCCAGTCCGCCGGCGCCGGAAATGACGATCCAATCGCCTGGTCGTGCTTCCATCTCCTTGATACCCTTGTAGGTCGTTACGCCGGCACAGATAATTGGAGCGGCCTCACGTGGGCCGAGTCCCGGCGGAATATGCGCGACATAGTCTGGGTCGGCGATGATGTATTCTGCGAAGCCGCCATTCTTTGTGTAGCCGCCGAATTCCGCCTTTGCGCAAACAGTCTCCCAGGCGGACAGACAGTATTCGCAGTGCCCGCATGCCGAGTAGAGCCATGGTACGCCCACGCGCTCACCCTCCGTCACGCTCGTCACACCTGCGCCGAGTGCCACCACGATGCCGATGCCTTCATGTCCTGGAATGAACGGAAGATGCGGCTTGATCGGCCAGTCGCCGCGTGCCGCGTGCAGATCGGTGTGGCAGACACCGCAGGCCTCGGTCTTCACCAGGATCTGCCCGGGCCCAGGCGTTGGAATGTCCCATTCCTGCAGGACCAGCTTCTTGCCTAGTCGTTCGACGACGGCCACTTGCATCTTCAATGCCATGATATTCCTGTCAGCTTTGGGACTACGCTACGGCGTCGATAGCGGCGACGCGGACCAGCTTCTTATTGATGGAATCCTGACATCTATGCCGAACCGTTTAGGTCGGAGGCTTGGTCGGACGTCTGCATGAAGATCCACAGCGTGTATGATCAGACACTACGCCGAAGCATCGCGCGAGCGGAGGGGCGGAAACTACCTAGAGGCTGTTATGAACCTCTGATTTGGGTAGATTTTGTGGGTGATGAAAACCCGCAAAGCGTATCCGTCTGATGTCCCTGATGATGAGTGGGCGCTTGTAGCCCCTTATCTGGCGCTGCTTCCTGAGGAGGCGGGCCAGCGACGCTACGAGCTGCGCGAGGTCTTCAACGGCCTGCGGTATGTCGTCAAGACGGGGGCGCCCTGGCGCTGGATGCCGAACGACCTGCCACCTTGGGAGATGGTTTATCAGCAGGCGCAGCGCTGGCTGACGGCGGGCGTGTTCGAGAACCTGGTGCATGACCTGCGCGTGCTGCTTCGTCTGGAGGCACGGCGAAAAGCGGAGCCCAGCGCTGTGATCATCGACAGCCGCACACTCCGCTCAACCCCGGAAAGTGGTGCACGTGCTGGCTATGATGGGGCCAAACGGAAGAAGGGCTCCAAGGTACATATCGCCGTCGACACGCTTGGGCACCTGCTGGCGTTGCACGTGACCCCGGCGACCGATCAGGATCGCGCCGAGGTCACGCACCTGGCCAGCGCGGTGCAGGACATCACCGCCCACTCTGTCGAGATCGCCTACGTCGACCAGGGATATACCGGTGCAGCCACCGCCGAAGCTGCGGCCGAGCACGGCATCCGTCTGGAAGTGGTCAAGCATCACGAAGCCAAACGCGGGTTCGTCCTGCTGCCGAGACGATGGGTCGTCGAGCGATCGTTTGCCTGGGCCACGCGCTTCCGACGTCTTGTCAAAGACTATAAACGGCTGCCGAGACTGTCCGAGGGCTGCATCTCGTGGCCTTCGTTTGCCTCATGCTCAAGCATGCCGCAGCCGCCAGTTCATAACAGCCTCTAGAGCCCCGGCGAGACTGGCCGTGCAATGGATTACGCGCGCAGCACTCAATTTCTTCGTATCATTGAGGGGAGCCCGAGCACATCGTTTAGAAGCAGGGAGACCTGCAGACCGACCGTCCATGCATGAGTATCTCCAGGATCGGGTCGGGATAAGCCAATCTGGTCAGGATGCATCACCAGCTGACCAAACGGTTTGACAAGGAGCCCTCGCATAAGCGCGACGCTGTAGTTCAGCTCGAATACAGTCTCGGAGCGCGACAGATCACCTGTGCGCTTCTCGGCTTTGAGCGTGTCCGCATAGGCCTCGAGCACACGCTGGTTCAGCAGGGTCGTGTAGGTCATGAACCCGAGCGCATCATCCGGCCGGATCGCCAGTATCCCGCGATCAACCAGTCCCGCCAGGAAATAGCTGTTGGTCTGGGATGGACCACTTACTCCGAAGAGCGCACCGCCGAAGATCGTCAGTCCGCGTGCCGAAACCCGGTCTGGCCGCCAGACCGTCTGCTGCGCCTGCACATAGACAGAGGCACGGTGTTGATTGACCCGGTAGACGCCATGATAAAGCGGATATGGCCGACCGGACTGGTTATAGAGCGCATCGTTAACGCCGGTCGTGTCGAGGTAACCGCCGACATCTATGCCGTTTGGGAATGGCTTGTCGGCAAGGCTGGTCGCATAGCCGATCTCTGCCGGGATGAACGCACCGCTCGCGGCGGAGGAACTCCAACCTCCTTTCCACGGCCAGCCCGAATGAGCATAGGCATATGGATCGGCGTTAAAGATACCGGTCTTTATATAAGTCTGCGGCGTAGGCTTAAGCGTGATTCGGCCGCCCCAGGATGCCAGCGGCCAGTAGCCGATGCTGCTGTTGCGGGGCCATGCATAAGGCGACATGTTGAGGCACACGCCTGACACGAACTGGCAGTAGAGGGTTGAGGTGGCAAATTCCTGTCCCACAGGAACACGCCCGAACAGAAGCCTGACACGGTCTCCGAACAGCGACTGGTCGTAGGAAAACTCTGCCAGCCGCGTTGTGACGATCGGACCTGCATTGGACAAGGTTTCGTAGACGCTGCCAATGTATTTCTTGTTATCGGAGGCGCCAAAGCGGGAGACAATCAGCGCGTGGACCTCCCCACCGGCGATGCCGACGATCCTCTGGAGATCGAGATCGACGCCATACGCGACCTGATTGTCGCCGATGGCGCCCGTTTTCCTGCCACCAGCGGCATAGTCGATGAAATCCCCGGTATAGGCGCTGCGCAGATATACACCGACGTCCCGCAAGCTTTTACCGATAGGCGACACCTCTTGCGGACGAACCGGGGGTATCCCGCTCAGTGTGGGGTCGGGAACCACCGGTCCGGGAACCGCCGCCCGACCGCTGCATGGTGCTGCCAGAACCGCGGCCAGCAGCCAGGCCTTGCCATACCGGCATACCATCCGCGTATGCGTGCTCAAGATGCTGGCCTTTTTATCCACTGCAGAAAGCCATCGAGTGAATGGAATTCCGACAGGCTGTGTGCATCGACGTTTGGGATCGCATTCTGCATCAGGCGAGCGAGTGCATTGCCTGGACCGAGCTCGATGACTTTGGACACGTTCGACTCGCGGCACGTCGACATGCAAGCGGCCCAGTCGACGGTCTGGCGGATCTGGCGCGCGAGCTTCTCTGCACCCGCCGCAACTGCAAAGACCGGGGCGCCGTCGATCCCGCTCAGCAACCGCACATTGGCTGGCATCCTCCCTGGTAGATGGGCGTCTGCGAGATCGCGTCCGAACTGGATGCTCGCAGTTTTTAACAGGGGCGTATGCGATGCCACCTCGACAGCCAGTAGTGTTGCCCTTACGGCCCCGGCCGCCTCGGCGTCGGTGATGACAGCTGCAAGCGCTGTCCTGGTCCCACCGACCAGCATCTGATCACTGGCGTTGATGATGGCGATGTAGGCGCCGTGCGCGGTGCAGATCGGATCGAGTGTATCCCGCTTCAGTCCGCGTATGGCCACGAGGCCTGACGGTTCGGTCGTGGCGGCATCCATGGCGGCCGCACGTTGGACAGCAAGCCGCAGAACCTCAGCGGCGTCCATGAGGCCGGCCACGCCCCAGGCGCCCAGCTCTCCGACGCTGTAGCCAGCCATAACCAGAGGCCCGGAGAGCTTCCCGCGGATGACTGCCCATGCGGCCATGGTCTGGGTGCAGCACAGGATCTGCCCGAGGTGGTTGGTGTGGATATCCTGACTACTCGCCTGCCGCACGAGCTCCCGCGGATCGCGACCGTCCAAGAGTGTCGTCGCTGCCTCGAAAACCGGAGCGGCCTCAGGGGCATCGGCCAGGAGGTCGAACATGCTGGCACTCTGAGCGCCCTGGCCAGAGCACACGATGGCCGTGCCAGTCATGAACGGCGCTCCAGCGCGTCGAGAAACAACGTAATCGCGAGAAGGTCGGCGCAGCCCCCGGGGCTGAGGCGCCGCTCAACGAAGGTCCGGTGGATCGTCCCTGCCGCTTGCCGCCAATCCGGCTGTGCAACTCCTCCAAATCTCAGGAAGCTGGTTGCTGCTTTCCGGGCGTAGTTCAGGCCTTCAGGACCGCCACGGTGCAGCAGGTTGGTGTCCTCGGTGCATGCCATGAGGGCAAAGAAAGCTTGCACGCGGGCGGCTTCCGGATCTCCCGGTGCCTGCGCGCGACCGAGCCGCAGTGCCGGCAGCCCGATGCCATATGCATCCGGAAATCCGGCGGCCGCCTGCGCTCTGGCTCCACCGGCGCCATATCGGCGCAGCGCGTCGGCGCCGTGGCTCCTCAGCGGGATCGGTCCCCGCGTGATCGATCTCCCCCACCGCGTACGCACGGTCCTGCACAGCACGTGCGGCGATACGCCGAGCGCGTCGCTGTCAACCTCGCTTTGGGCGGCACCTGCTGCGGCGCAAAGCAGACCGAGACCGAAGATGGCGCCCCGATGGGTGTTGACGCCGCCAGTTGCAGCCAGCATCGCGCACTCTGCCGCGACGCCGATTGCACGTAGCCTATCCATAGGTGCCCCGGCGGCGCCTGCGATGACAAGTTCGGCAAAGAATGGCTCGATCGCCGTCGCACTGGCCCGGAAGGTCGCTTCCGTCATGTCGAAATGACTGCCCTGGTCTATGTGGCTCACCAGGCCGGGCTTAGGCCAGGTCTCGAGTTCGGCGATCAGCGCCGCGGTCGCGATCTCGGCCACCCGAAGAGGGCTTTGGAGGTCGTGCGGATCGGGAAGCGGATCGGCTTCGGGTGCGAGCTGCAGGGCGACGTTCATGACGAGGCGCAGCCCTGAAACAACCCGGCAATGGCTCGTGTTTCCACACCATCCATCGTCTTCAGCAGCATGCTGGAACAGTCCCGGCTGTCCGCGAACTCGCGCCAGTTGAACGCAGATCCGTCCGGCAGCTCCAGTTCGCCATCGATGCGAATTGGACTGTCGCGGTCCAGCCGAAGCAGTCCGGCAACGAGCGTCTCGACGCGGGTCCGGTCAGCGCCTGACCAGAGTAGATCGAGATCCGACCGCATCGTCAGATACGAGAGGCCCGTCAGGTGCTGCCACAGCAGTGAACCGAAAACGCGCGGCGAGACGCCGACTGTCTCGCCGAGCTCGACGAGCCCGGCGATCACCGCCTGCCACGCATCGGGTGCAGTAAGGGCCGCATCGCTGACGGAAACGGGCGCCAGGGGCAGCAGGCCGAGCGAGTCCGGGAAGCTGAAGGCGAGCCGGCGCTTGCCGTGCTCCGGCGGCAACGGCAATGCGGCCGGCACGGAGCCAAGCGCGTCGCCTGCCATGCGTCGCCGCACGATCACCGGCCAGCCGTGGCGTGACCAGTCAGCCAGAAGCGGCAGGTCGCGCAACGCCGGATGGCGGCCGAGCATGGCCTCCCAGACAATCGGGTCCACTGTCAGCAGGTCATGCCGACGCATGACCACCGCCCTTGCCCAGCGCCTCGGCGACGACCCTCTTCGCGACGGCGGCAGCCATGGGCCGTCCTCCACGCTGTGCGCCGGTCTTGTCACGGACATCGGTGGACGACGTGGTCGCTAGCGTCTCCTCCAGCTGCGCGTCCAGCGGTTTTGCCGGGTCCCAGACTGCAGCCACGGCGCCCATCTGGACCATGTGATCAAGCCCGGGTGCGAATACCGAGGTCGTCTTCGCGAGCTCCTCCAGCTGTTTCACCGGCAGCTTGGTCACCCGCGCGACCGAGGGCAGATCCATGACCGTGGGCGTCGCACCGGGAAGGCCGATGAGCACGTCGGTCGCCAGCGCCGTCGCCAGGAAGGCACCCGCGGCGGCCTTGCCGTATTCCAGGCCGATCGTCCGGTGGCCCTGCTGGCTGGCGAGCAGCAGGCACTTGGCGAGATGGGCGAGATACTCGTTCAGCCCGCGCATCTCGTCGCGCCGCGCCATGAGCTGGCCCTGTGTGTCCACGAGGACCAGGATCGGCGTATCACCACCGGCATCGACCACCTGCAGCACCTGTTCCGCCAGCGGCAGAACGCCGGCCGTTCCCAGCGCTACGCCATTGGCCACGCCGATCACCGCGATCGTTCCGCCGTCGCGCCGCTTGCCCGAGCCGGTGATAGAGCCGTCCGCGCTAACGCTGACGCCGTGGCCGGACGGGAACAGGCTCTTCAGGATCTCATCGAGCGTCATGATTGGCTCCCTTGATGCTGTTGGCGAGCGTCACGAAGCCATCGGTGTCCATCGCGCTGACTGCTTCGGGATCGTCGATCCCCAGGATCTTCCACATCGAGACTGCGTCCGTGCAGCCGCCGAACAGTTTCTCCCGCTCCGCCAACCGGTCCTGCTCCGCACGCATGGAGCGGAGGTCGAAGCTCGGCACACGGTCGAGGATCGCTTTGGCGGCAGTGCGAAACCCGTCCATCGAGTCGGCGGTGAACGCGTCCGCGCCGCCGATCAGCCGGCGGTTCTTGCCGCCCGCGACACTCCAGACCAGCGCCTTGTCCTTCGAGTCGAATTCATCAACCCCCTTGTTGGTCTCGATGACCTCGGGTCCGGAAACACCGATGCGACCCTGTTCCGACACGATGATCCGCGAGCAGGTCGCAGCCGTCAGGCCCGCGCCGCCGAAGGCGCCGGCCTTGCCGCCGACCAGCGCGATCACGGCGACCCCGGCACAACGTGCCTCGATCACCGCCCGCATGATCTCGGCGACCGCAAGCTCGCCCGCATTGGCCTCCTGCAACCGGACGCCACCGCTATCCAGCAGCAGCAGGACCGTGCGCGGCAGCTCCTGATGGTCTCTCGCGGCCCGCAGCAGGCCGACGATCTTGGCGCCGCTGACCTCGCCGAAGGTACCGCCCATGAACTGGCCCTCCTGTGCTGCCAGCAGCACCAGTGTGCCGTCCAAGGATCCACGCCCGATGACCACGCCGTCATCGAAGGCGGACGGAAGATCGAACAGATGCAGATGCGGGCTCTGCACACGCTCGATCGGCTGGAGGAACTCGGTGAAGCTGTGCGGGTCCAGCAGCCCGGTGATACGCTGGCGCGCCGTCGACTGCAGCCAGCTGCTGTGGCCATAGGCCGGTTGGGTATCCATCACTGGTTATCCATCATTGGGCATCCATCAGGGCGCTGCCCTGCAGCAGACGCAGAAACACCGTGTCGGGGCGGGCGCCGCCATCGTTGATCGAGATCCGCAGGCCGCCGGGGGAGCAGCGTTCGACGAATTCATCGACCACGGCCTTCCAGGTTTCGTCGAAGCCCTTCACCGGGGTGGCGATGACCACCTCGCAGTCGCTTCCGGGAAGCAGGCGCTCCAGCAGGACCTCCAGGTTTCCGGATGCCACGACGCCGATGATGGCATGGGCTTTCGTGCCTGGCAGTCTCTGCCGCGCGGTATGGTTGAATGTCAGGGTTAGCATGGTCCGCGTCTCCTACCAGTTCCGGAACTTGCTTGGTGGCGCGTAGAGGTTCCCCGACCAGTGCATCAGGTCACGGATCGACTGCGCGGCGAGCAGGCCGCGCTGCGCGTCCAGCGGATTGATGCCGAGGTCTTCCGGCCGTTGGATGATCTTCCGCTCGCGCAGCTTCTCGACCATGGCGCGGTCGCGCCTGCGACCGACATCGGTGAAGCCCGCGATACCGCGGATCGCCTGCTCGCGCTCCTCCGGCGTGCGGCACAGCAGCAGGTTGGCGATGCCTTCCTCGCTGATGATGTGAGTAACGTCGTCGCCGTAGATCATCACCGGCGCCAGCTCCAGATTAAGCTTGCTGGCCAGCTCGAGACTGTCGAGCTTCTCAACGAACACCGGCACCATCTTCTCGCTGAAGCTCTCCACGAGCTGGACCACCAGCTTGCGGCCGCGCATCAGCTGCGGATTGCCGTCGTTCGCCTCGCTCCCGGCCTTCAGCCAGGGGTCGCTCGGATGGCGTCGTCCATGTGGATCCGAGCCCATGTTCGGTGCGCCGCCGAACCCGGCGATCCGGTCGGCGGTGACCGTCGAGCTGTTGCCCTGGAGGTCGATCTGCAGGGTCGAGCCGATAAACAGGTCGGTGGCATACAGGCCGGCGACCTGGCAATACATCCGGTTCGAGCTCATCGAGCCGTCATGCCCGGTGAAATAGATGTCCGGACGCGCACGCATATACTCGTCCATGCCGACTTCGGAGCCGAAGCTGTGGATCTGCTTGACCCAGCCGGACTCGATCGCCGGAATGAGCGTCGGATGCGGATTGAGCGCCCAATGCGTGGCGATCTTTCCCTTGAGCCCGAGCTTCTCCGCGAAAGTCGGCAACAGCAGCTCGATCGCCGCCGTGTTGTAGCCGATACCGTGGTTCAGCCGCTTGATGCCGTACTCGGCATAGATCCCCTTGATGGCCATCATGGCAGCCAAGATCTGCATCTCGGTGATGCTGGCCGGATCACGGGTGAACAGCGGCTCCACGTAGAACGGCTTCGGCGTCACGATCACGTAGTCGATCCGGTCGCCGGGAATATCGACCCGTGGCAGCGTGTCCATGAGCTCGTTCACCTGGGCGATGACGATGCCCTGCTTGAACGCGGTCGCCTCGATCACCGCCGGCGAGTCCTCGGTGTTCGGTCCCATGTAGAGATTGCCGTTGCGGTCAGCCGCGCGGGCGACCGTCAGCGCTACATGCGGCGTGAGATCGACGAAATACCGCGCGAACAGCTCGATATACGTGTGGATCGCTCCGAGCTCGATCTTGCCCGCGTTCAGGACGCGCGCAATGGCCCCGCCTTGCGGACCGGAATAGGAGAAATCGAGCTTCTTCGCGATGCCCTTCTCAAACAGGTCGATATGCTCGGGCAGCACGATCCCGGATTGCACGATATGCAGATCGTGAAGCCTGCCCGGATCGGCCTTGGCCAGGCATGCGGCCAGGAAGTCCGCCTGCTTCTGGTTGTCTCCCTCGAGGCAGACGCGATCGCCCGGCCGTATCACCGCTTCGAGCAGCGCCGTCACGTCGCCGGGGGCGACAAGCTTGCCCTTGGCGAACGCACTGCCCGCCGTCAGCCGCTCGTCGCGGGATTTTCGCTGGGTTTGCCATTCGGCCATGTGGTTCAGATCCCGTTCATGTTGTCGGCGAGAAGCCAGGAGTCAGGAGTCAGGAGTGGGACGTGCCGGATGGCCGTTATCCCATGCCGGCGGTCAGATAGATCGCGGCAGCCAGAGTCGCCGCACTGAGGACAGTGCTTGCGATCAACGTCGAGCCGACGACCTCTGACGCGATGCCGAAGCGCAACCCGAACAGGATGCCGAAGAAGCCGACCGGGAGCGCTGAAAGCACAATAGACTCCCGCATTGCCAGAGGCGGCACGGCGAGTGCCCAGGCCAGGGCCGCCGCGAGCAGCGGATGGATGACGTTGGCCGTAAGGGTTTGAATGCTCACGCTCAGGCCGAGCCGCACCTTCTGGGCCGACAGGATCAACCCGGTCAGGAACAGCGCCGCGCCGCCGCCAGCCTGCCCGATCAACGACACCGAACGTGCCAGCGGTTCGGGTAGTCCCAGCCCGGTGGCAACGAAGGCGACCGCGAGCAAGGGTGCCAGCACAATCGGCTTCTTGAAGGTGCTCAGAAACGCTTTTCCGATACCGCCCTGTCCCGGCTTCTGGGAGTTCCTGTTCAGAATGATGAGCGTTATCGGTGAGACCACGATCGATCCGCAGGCGATCGCCACCGCAACGGACACCAGTTGGGGAGCGCCGAGAAGTGCCGCGATCAGTGGCAGACCCGCCGACGCATAGTTCGGCAGCGACGTGGTCAGGGCCTGGACCGATGCCTCGCCAGGTTGCACGCCATAGACGCGACGAGCCATGACATACATCAAGACATAAAGAATTAGCATGGAGAGGGAGAGGATCGCCGCGAGCGGAAGTTGCTGATACAGGGTTGTCCGGGATGCCTGAACGACGGTCGCGAAGATCGCGGCGGGAACCGCAAAGTCCATGACAAGCGCGTTCAACTGAGCGACATTCTTGTTGTCGAGGTCGCGGCTCCAACCGCCCAGGTAGCCCAATCCGATACCAAAGAATACAGGAAGCAGCGCATCCAAAATAATCTTTATCAAGTGCGCTCCGTGAATAGATATTGATTATATTTGACCGATGACGAGCGGTTCAAGTGAACTGACCCACTCGCTTCCGCGTCGATATCAGTTTTCTACCGTCGCAGGCGATACGCCACTAGGCTCGGAAACTACTCATCTTGTCGGTCAGCCTCGGCTTTATTGCTGGTTCATACCGTCTGCATCTGGCTTGACGTACGGATTTGCCCGACAGGAACCAAATATCATGTCGACGCTCGCGTTGCGTTGCCTGCACGGGTCGGTGGTCCTGTTCATTCGCTCGACGCCAAGGGCGTGTTAGTTCCGCGCACTCATCGGCATGAGGCAGATCAGGTGCACACGCTCCAATGAACAGACCACGCAATCACCCGGCTACCAGAGGATCTTGTCCATGATGCGCCGCTTTGATTCACGCGCCACGGCTGTCAAGGACAAGATTATCCTCGATCCCTGTAACGCCCGGAACTGCCCAGGCGAGATCCAGCGCAATCTGCTTTTCAATGCAAGACTTTGAAAATCCCGTCAGAACGATGATACCGCCTCTGCTTGTCACTGTAACAGCGTCATGATCATAGGCGCGAGACTGCTCTATCGCCGCCGTTATCGCATCAGTCAGGCCAGCAAGATTTAAATCCCGCACCGGCTGCCTCCGGTGCAGCGATGGGTTGACCGTCACGCTCGGCACCGTCGGCTTACTCGCCGCATATCGGGAGACTACGCTGCTCTGATTTGACAAGGCTTCATCCTTCCTCTTGGATTGCATGACCACATGGATACGTAGTTGTCTCCAGAGTCCTCATCCATACCGGCTTTAGAGTTTATTTAAACCAGCTCGGGGTGAATGGAGATAGGATCGGAATCTACTTAATCATCGCTTGCATTCGCGACGCATTGATGAAGCCCGGGGAGCTCTAACCATTGGTTATAGACACGGTACCACCATGTTTTCTAGTGCGGCTTCACAAATCATAGATGATCACGGCGGCAGGATTATACCGTGTTCCCGAGCTCTAATTCAGGATATCTCAACCTGCATATTCTCCGATCCGCCTACGATATTATCTACCAGGCTTGGCTTTAGGACTCCTTCGATAAGCAGCCTCATCCCAATGTGGCAGCATTATCTTCGCGAGGAAAAGGTCCGGGTCTCGCCGGCCCGAGAGATTTCATGCTGTTTTCCGCAGAGGACAATTAGCATCGGTTCGCCAGCGTCGAGAGTTGCATCAAGGGTTCCGTCTGATTGTCTGATGCTGATAGAGAGCTGTCGGCCTCGCCACTGTACGGAAAAAGAGAGGCTCTCCCAACCGCTTGGTAGCTGAGGCTCGAAACCCAGGCCTGCCGGCAGCAACGACAGTCCGGCAAAACCGAATATAGCAGTCAGCCAGGAGCCACCCAGTGCCGCCATATGTATTCCGCCGTCTACAGCGACCTTGGTATCTCCCAGATCGATCTCCGCACTCTCGCGAAAGAACGACAGAGCCACCGATGAAGAGCCCATCCGTGCTGCGGCAAGGGCGTGCATCGTGCGACTGAGCGAGCTGCCGTGACTGCAGCGCGGCTCGTAATAGTCGAAGTTGACTGCAGCGGTACTAGCATCAAACTCATCCGGCAGAAGCGCGAGCAGCGCCACGACGTCGGCCTGCTTGACGATCTGCGAAGCGGCGGTTCGCTCGCGTCCCAGCACAACGTCTATCGGCACCGACGGCCCTGCATACTGCGACAGATCGATAGGATCGAGACCGAAGAAGCCGCCGAACTGCTCATACAGGCCAGTCGCGACGTCTAACCCGGTGACAATCGTGTCGGCGACCGTCGACCATTGCGCCAGTTCTGAATCATCGATGACCAACCGACCGGCCAGTACCGACCAGCATTCAGGCCAGCGACTGCGAAGTAGCGTCGCGGTCTCGATCGCCCGGCGGATGGTCCAGCGCGCCATGACGTTGGTGTAGGCGTTGTCATCAACCCGCTCGTGATATTCATCCGGCCCAATCACTTGTTGAATATGACACAGTCCGTCACCCTCGAGTATTGCACGGCTCGACCAGAAACGACCGCTCTCCAGCAGGATCTCAGCGCCGGCGTCGCGCAGGAATGCCTCGTCACCTGTTGCCTGCCAGTATTGCCATACTGCATATGCGACGTCGGCGCCGATATGCTGCTCGAGTGTGCCGCACAGGATGTCAACCACCTGACGATCGGCCGCGATGGCATGTTCTGGTGTTGCTTCGGCGCCGGTGTCGGCGGACTCCCACGCATACAGGGCTCCACGGTAACCGAGGCGGCGAGCTTTTGCCCGGGCCTGATCCAGGGTGTGGAACCGATACATAAGGAGGACGCGCGCTGCTTCAGGCCAGGTCAGACTGTAGAAGGGAAGCAGGAATATCTCGGTGTCCCAGAAGACATGACCGTGATAGTCATTGCCTGTTAGGCCCCTGGCGGCGATCGAGACATACTCATTGCCCGGGTCGGCCGCTCCGTTCAGGTGGTAGCATGCAAAACGCAATGCCTGTTGTGCGCCCGGATCACCCTCGACCCGTACATCGCTGCAACGCCAGCGCTCGGTCCAGGCCGCCTCGTGCCGGGATACGCAGTTTCGCGAACCCAGCGTCCGTGACTTGTGCAGGCTAGTCTCGACAGCCTGTATGGGGTCGACATCGCGCGAGCTACAGGCCACGGCGACCATCCGCTCGAACCAGAGGATCTGTCCTGCGCGTGCGTGCCACTTCCAGGCGCGGCTGAACGGCCCGAGCGAGTTGGCTTCGATGGTAGCTCCGTCCAGCGTCAGTGTCGCCAGATCTGCGATTGCCAGGCGGTGGCTGAGACGCGTGGTGTGCCAGACGCCGCGATCTTCATCCAGCCGATCAACGTTAAGGCCGAAATCAAGGCCGTCAAAGCCAGTCTGCAGTGTGACTTCTCCCGCACCAGCCTCGATCTCGAATTGGATCAACTGCAATCCGGACGACCGGTCGCTCATCGAAACCAGACGCAGGACTCGCACGCTGATGACCAGTCCGCTGGGGCTCGACAGACGGCCCTCGGTCAACAGGACGCCTCGCCGCAGGTCAAGCGTGCGACGGTGGATGTGGCTGTCATCCGAATGAAGAGCCGGTACCCCGGCCGGTGTCGACAAATGCGCCCGCAACCAACTAGGAACCTGGACAAGGCCCGGGATCGGCTGGTCGGTGCCGATGGTTTCGAACAGGCCGGCTACCAACATATAGGGCGTGCCTAGGCCGTGTAGTTGACGGTTGACCGTCCGGCCCCCGCGCACACCCAGGAAGCCGTTGCTCACCGTGAAGCGTGACTGCCGGCTGCTGTCACGGAGGGCGTCATAACCGACTTGTTCGAGCACCCAAGCCGGATCAGAGGTCGGTTCGAGCACCTGGTCGGCTCTAGGCATGCTACTCACCCAAATCGCCTGCTACACCGGCCGGCGGCCAGGGCGGCAAGATCGACATCGTCGAGGCTGTCGACGACCAGATCTGCTCCGGCTACCGCGAGAGTCGCCTCGTCGTTTGACCGAGCGATGCCGAGTGCAGTCATGTTGCCGGCGTGCGCCGCCCGGATGCCTGCGGGCGCATCCTCTATTACGAGGCAGTGGATCGGTTCGATCGCCAACTCCGCGGCAGCCGCAAGGAAGATAGCCGGGTCAGGTTTTCCATGCTGGAAGGTCTGGCCGCACAGGTTCGCGTTGAATAGCCCGAGGAGCGGCTTGTCATTCGCGAGACGGACGAGTTGCAGCATCGAATTTGCGTTCATGGACGATGATGCGACTGCCATCTTCCAGCCTAATGCGGATATCGCCTGGACAAGGCGCAGCGCGTCAGGAAATGCAACGATGGGACCCAACTGGATTAACTGCTCGAGCCGCTCCTGCTTGCGCGCGGCGTAGAGCGGCGCCTGACGCTCGACATCGGCAACGCCCAGGGCTCGCAATGCAGCTCGTGCACCTGCTAACCGCGGCTTTCCGGCGACCTGTTTTTGGTAGATGGCTGTCGTGAAGAAGATCGGATCCGCAAATCCTGTCAGTGCTTCGCGCCATGCCCGCTCATGTGGGGACGCCAGCAGAACGCCATCTACATCGAAAATCGCTGCTCTCAGTGAAGTATCCGAGTTTGCGATCGATAGTCTCGGATATGAGCCGGTCTCCGAACGACGAAGCACGGGCTTGATGACACCTTGTCCATCAGCCATGACGCAGATCATATTAGTTACTCACTCGAGTCGTTACCCATGTTGTTGCCCTGGCTCGGGACGATTTCCATGGGACTGGTGAAGGGAGTGTGCGGGGTTTACACTGGAGCGGATAGACTCGGAAACTACTCAGGCCTGAACCGGGCCTCTTTTTCTACCGATTGAAGCAACGTGCGTGCAGCGCCTATACGTAGTTTCCGACCCTCCTCATGCGGCATCAGTGCGCCTAAGCACGCATGTCGGGAGAACGGCTGGAACCCCATCCGATTGCACCATTTGAAGTGCTGGCCGTCTTGCCGCCTATCGTGATATCGAGGAGCCCTATAGATGATGATCGTCTCTCAACAGGCAAATGGTCTTTTCGCCGTCCGCGATATTAGCGGACTTGCCTTGCATGATGTGCTTGGCCTGTTCAAAACCCGCCTCGAAGCTGAGGAATGGCTGCTTGACAGAGCGTTGCATACCGATGAGGCCGACAACGGTCTGAGCGTTCAAAAGCCCGGTAATGGACAGGGCCTCACCTAAGCGACGATACACCGCCATATTTCAACACTCGATGCTTTCCTTAAAAGCTGACAATGGCTGACTATGGGCTTTCCATCTCCACTCTGTCTCACACTCTGACCACCGACTAAATTGCTGATAAAGTCTATACGGAACTGCCCGCAACCTAGTTTGCGGTCAGGATATTATAAAACTGCTCCCTTAGTCGCCTCGCCGCCGGGGGCTCTTTTGAAGTGTTTTAGGATAATCGATAGCTTCTTCCTTCACCCTTCACCCTTCACCCTTCACCCTGCACTGAGCCAGCGTTCGTGCGCGCCGTAACGGATCTTCCCGTCCAATTAATCATAATTAATCACTCGAGTCGTGCCGACGACGGGAAGACCTTTGCTCACCAAATCGACTTAACTAACGCGCTCCATAGACACCATAGTAGCGCCAGGCACAGAAATGGTAAAAGTTAAACCGTCACCGAGACCCGTGCTGCCGTTCCGGCTGGTTCAACCCCGTTAATGTTGTTCTGTTTCGGATACATACCGCCGGGAACTACTCTGGCGCATTCAACTCTGCGCTTTCACCATGCGCCATCGGCCTCGGTATGAGTTCCGAATATGGCAAACACGGCATCATCTTTCTAAATAGTTAGTTCTCTCCGTAACGATGACGTTTGTACTGTAACCATCCGCCGAGCCTTGCGATTACCCACAAGTAGCTGACTCCTTTATGACTATTTTAGAGAAGACTATTGAATTGGATAAATCGGCTATGATTCATCCACCGGCACCGTGATGTGTTCGTAAGGTGCGCGATGCAGGCCGAAAACGAAAGACTGTTGCCTCGAGGTGATCACTGGTCGCGCAGCGAGGTCGATAAGACAGCATTCAGAGATGCCCGTCTCGGGCGCCGGTTCGGCGATTTGCTCTGCCGCCTGAGCGATAGGATAGGCGGCACGATCCCTCTGGCCTGTCAAGACTGGGCGAGCACCAAAGCCGCCTATCGGTTCTTTGCCAATCCAAAAGTTGAGGAAGGGGATATCCTGGCGGGCCACCTTGAGGCGACCAAGGCGCGGTATGCAGCATCCGATGGACCGATCCTCGTGCTTCAGGATGCGACCAAGTTTACCTATCAGCGCCGGAACCCACGCGACGTCGGTTTTACCAAATGCATCAACAGTGGTCGCGACAAGAATGGCCGACTTCGGCATCATGCGGTGTGCGGAATCTTGATGCATTCGAGCCTGGTTGTGACCGAGGAAGGACTTCCCCTCGGTCTGGCGGCCATCAAGTTCTGGAACCGCGACAAGTTCAAGGGTACCGCTCAACTCAAGCGGAAGATCAACCCGACACGGGTTCCGATCGAAGCAAAGGAGAGCATTCGTTGGCTCGATAATCTCCGTCAATCGGTCAGCTTGCTGGGGCGAGCGGATCGGTGTGTTCATGTTGGTGATCGGGAAAGCAACATTTACGAGCTCTATTGCCTTGCCAAAGATATCGGCACCCACTTTGTCGTTCGTACCGTTGTCGATCGGCTAGCTGGCAGCGGCGACCACACCGTGAAGAGCGAAATGCGTGACGCTCCAAGTGCCGGTAAGCATAGTATCGAGGTGAGAGTCGATAACGATACGGTTGAGCGCGTGACCCTCGATATTCATTATAAACGGATCCACGTCTGCCCACCGATGGGAAAGCAGAAGCGCTACCCGGCGCTCGATCTGACGGTGATCCATGCGGTGGAGGTCGGCGCCCCGCCAGGCCGAAGGCCGATCCTCTGGAAGCTCGTCACCGATCTTGAGGTCAGCAACCTTCATTAGGCAATCGAGAAGGTCCGTTGGTATTCCATGCGTTGGAAGATCGAAGTCTTTCATAAAATCCTGAAGTCGGGATGCCGCGCCGAGGACGCCAAGCTCCGTACTGCCGATCGGTTAGCCAATCTCGTCGCGCTGTTTTGTATCGTGAGCTGGCGCGTCATGTGGATCACCATGATGGCACGTGCGGCCCCCGAGGCCGATCCGACGACCGTATTTACAGTGACGGAAATTACATTTCTCGACCGTCTGATTGCTCACAGCGGGAACCGCGAGGCCAAACCGGGCACGCTCAAGCTTTATCTTACGAAGCTGTCCCGTCTTGGCGGCTATCTTGCGCGAACATCCGATCCACCGCCCGGAAATACCGTCGTCTGGCGCGGCCTACGGCGCCTCGTAGACATCCAGATCGGCGCGGAGCTTGCAACTTGTGGGTAATCGCAAGCCGCCGAGCACCGCGGCATCAGGTCTGACCAGATCGCGCGCTGCTACTCGGACGTCTTGTGAGGTTCGTATTCATCGAGCAGATGCGTGGGGTTTTCGATACCGAATGCGGTGAGTACCGTCGTTGACACATCATCTTCGAGATCTATGACGCAAAGACGGCCGTCTTCGGGATCCATCTGCATCGCGATCTCTTTCAGGCTGTCTTCATCCTCGCCCAGCACCCTGGCCACGCGCGTGAAGGTAAAGACATAGCTTGGGGCGGCCATGATCAGGCAGCTTGGCCGATCGCGGCGGCACTGGATTTAACCCAGCGCCACGGCAGCAGATCATCGAGGCGCTGCGCCGGATGTTCCGCAATACGAGCCAGGACGTCGGCCAGCCAAGCCTGCGGGTCGATGTCGTTCATCTTGGCCGTGACGATCAAGCTATACATGATCGCAGCACGCTGTCCGCCGCGATCCGAACCACAGAACAGCCAGGATTTTCGTCCGAGAGCGATGCCCCTCAGCGCGCGTTCGGCCGCGTTGTTGCTGAGGCAGACCCGTCCATCGTCCAGGAACCGGGTGAACGCCGTCCAGCGTTTCAGCATGTAGTCGATGACCTTGGCGACGTCGTTGCCACGCGCGAGCTTGACCCGCTGCTGACCCAACCAGTCCTGCAGGTCCATCACCAGAGGAAGTGATAAAGCCTGCCGGATCGTCCGGCGCTCCTCGACGCTGTGGCCGTTGATGTCGCGTTTGATGTCGAACAGGGCATCGATGCGTTGCACGGCTTCCAGGCAGATTTGCGACCGAACCGCGGGGGCCTTGCCGTGCGCTGCGCGGTGCGCACTGCCTGCAAGATCGGCCAGTACGAAAGACTTCCCGCGTGCATGCGCCCAGCAGGCGGCTTCTTCGATCGGCCGAGTTTTGCGTCCCGGTTCATAAAGCTTGCCATAGCCGCCATAGGCATCGGCCTGCGGATGCCGGTGTAGGCTACCAGATGGCTTTGTGGGTGCTCGCCACCGCGATCGCGCGAGTAGTGGAATACGGCTCCCGTCGGAGCGGGACCGCCGAATGGCCGATCGTCACGCACGTAGACCCAGAGACGGGCAATGTCGGTCTTGCCGCGGGCCAGCACCGGCACCGTGGTGTCATCGCCATGCAGCCGTTCTGCCGCCATGACATGAGCTTGCAGGCGCCCAAACAGCGGCATCAGCACGGCTGTGCAGGCGCCGACCTGGTCGGCCAGCGTCGACAGGCTGACCGCCACGCCCTCGCGGGCGTAGCGTTCCGCCTGACGGTTGAGCTGCCGATGCTGGCCAAACTTCTCGAACAAGATCATGGCCAGCAGGTTTGGTCCGGCCCAGCCGCGGGGCGTCACGTGGAATGGGGCTGGGGGCTGGGGGCTGGCTGATGCGCTCGCAATCACGGCGGGAGAATTTCTCGCGAACATGTTGTAGGACTTTCCAGCTGCGCGGGATGACCTCCAGGGTCTCGGTAACATCCTCTCCCAGCCCGGACAGGCGTGTGCCGCCGCAGCAGGCGCACGCCGACGGACCTGCGATGACGACGCGCTCGCGAGGAAGGTGTTCGGGAAACGGGCGCCGGGCCGGGCGCTTGCGGGTAAAGCCGGTGACGGCCGTGGTCTTGGCCGCGGCGGCCTCGGCAGCCAGCTCGTCCTCGGAAGCTAATGTCGCTGGGCAGGCAGGTCCGGTTCAGCACGCCACCGCTGCGCTCGTTGAACTGACGTCCGCAGGCCCGGCAACGGAAGCGCCGCTATCCGCGTGCCGTTATCTCCGGCCGTTCCGTCACTGCCGCAGCCCCACAGCACACGCAGTTCATCCCGATATCCTCCCAGTGCCACGGCTTGCGACGCTACGGCAGGCTTCAAGCGGCCACTAGACCGCCCCTGGCGCGAGAGCTGACAGAACCGGGCCAACCTTCAAGAGCCCCTATGCCGGCACCGATGACCTAGTCTGGATCAACATCATCACGGTGATGACGACCTCGATACTGCTGGCCTGTCTGGCGATCGCGGCACTGAGGGGGATCGGTCCGGACCGATCCGGACCGATTCGCCATCGGGCGACCCTGCGTCGACGCCGCCCGGACTATCGGCCGCGGCGCTGGTCGCTGCAGCGTCTCGATCAGGCATTGCCCAGGGACATCTCCTTGGCGCCCACACCGTGCAGCACCCCGTTGGAAGCCGGCGGCTTGCCAGCCTTTTCCATGATTTCCAGGAACGGCTTGATGATGTCGATCGGCATCGGGAACACCACCGTCGAATTCTGTTCGGCGCCGATCTCGGTCAATGTCTGCAGGTAGCGCAGTTGCATGGCGGCCGGTGTGCTTCCAAGGATCTTGGCCGCATTGACCAGCGTCTGTGACGCCTGGAATTCCGCTTCGGCATGGATGATCTTGGCCCGCCGGTCACGCTCCGCCTCGGCCTGCTTGGCGATGGCACGCACCATGTTCTCGGTGAGCTCGACCGTGCGGATTTCTACATTGGTCACCTTGATCCCCCAGCCTTCGGTCTGGGTGTCGATGATCCCCTGGACATCGGTGCTGAGCTTCTTCCGCTCCGACAGCATTTCGTCCAGCTCGTGCTGGCCTAGCACCGCCCTCAAGGTCGTCTGGGCGAGCATGTTGGTAGCAGGTAGGTAATTCTGAACCTTGATGATGGCGCGCTCGGGGCTGACCACGTTGAAATAGAGGACGGCATCGACCTTCATCGACACATTGTCGCGCGAGATAACGTCCTGGCTCGGGATCTCGATGACCTGGGTTCGGAGATCGACCCGCACCATTTCCTGGATGAACGGGATCAGCAGCACAAGCCCCGGTCCCCTCACCCTCTGAAAGCGCCCGAGCTGGAAAACCACAGCGCGCTCGTATTCCCGCAGGATCTTGATCGAGCTTCTGGCCAGCGCGACGAGGAGAAATAGGAGCACCAGGAGAAAGACAGTCGAACCGATGGCTTCATCCAGAACAGTCGATAACATGACGTCAAGCTCCCAATCTACCAAGGCCAATAAGGTTGACAGTCTCAACCCGGCTGACGGCCGTCTTCCATCACGAATACATCTCGACACTAATCCTGGGCCTTAGCACCTCGGTAGAGTAGTTTCGGAAACTACCTAGAAGCGCCCGATCCTATGGGAGCGGACGTTGTTGAATGATGTTCAGCCGCATCGGCACTGCCTCGTGACCACTCAATCCGCTTCGCTACCAACCTGCGCAGTTTCCGAGGCTGCCGCCACGGTCTGGAGCCAGCTAAAGTCAGCCCTCACCAGGGTCGCGCCAGCCACGTGCACCGAGAGGAGATTACAATCCATGGACGACTGTTTCACACAGCTGGCTGTCGGGAGCCATGGATGTGGCGCGGCCTTTCTCTTGCAAGTGAGTTGATTCAGATGATGCAAGTTCTTCAACAGCCGGACGGGCGCTATGCGGTCCGTGACATCGGCGGCATCGCGCTGGACGATGTTCTCGCTGTTTTCGACAGTCGCACAGAGGCAGAAGAATGGCTTCTCGACCACGCGCTGCAGGGCGACGAGGCGGGGGACGGACTGGGCGTGATGAAGCCGGGAAGCGGGGAGGCAGTTCGCTAGGGCTGATCGACATTCATGCGAGCCATATTGTGATCGCGGCCAAGTGTATGAAGGCGGTGAAGTGGGTCGTTCTTCGATCGTAGCGTGTGGAAATGCGGCGGAGATGCTTGAGGCGATTGAAGCATCGTTCGATCCGATTTCGGTGCTTGTAGGTTTCGATATTGTGGGGGATGAACACCTTGCGGTTCCGCCTGGACGGGATCACTGCGTCGGCGTTAATCGCCGCAATTCGTTTGCGCAACGCGTTGCTGCCATAAGCCCCATCTGCGAGGACAGCTTGACCTGCTTGCTCTTCAAGCAGGGCCGCTGCCTGAGTGATGTCGCTTGCCTGTCCGGCGGTGACGATCACGCGCAATGGCCTGCCAAGGGCATTGGCCAACATGTGGATCTTGGTGGTTAATCCACCTCGGGAACGCCCCAGCCCCTGATTTTGGGCCCCCCTTTTCCGGTCGCTGCCTGCTGGTGCGCCCCGACGATGGTGCTGTCGATCATGAGTTACTGGTGGTCGGGGTCGGCGGTCAGAGCCGTGAAGACGCGCTCCCACACGCCAGCATGGCACCAGCGGCTGAACCGTCGGTGCACCGTCTTCCACTGACCGTAACGCTCAGGCAGATCACGCCAGTGCGCGCCCGAGCGTAAAACCCATAAACATCCGTTCACGAACAAGCGGTTGTCCGATCCCGTCCGGCCTGGATCACCCGCCTTGCTAGGGAGCGACGAAGCGATCCGATCCCACTGCGCCTCGTTCACCTCGTGGCACTTGATCCCCATCATCGACCCCGTGGCTCACACGGAGCCCTGTGAATCACCGATCAAGCCTCTTGGGAATCATAAATGTCGATTGGCCCTAGGATCGAGCACGCTCGGGGGTTACGCGGCCGATCGCTGGCCGGTTGCTGCTTAAGACTTTGGACTTTGTCGTTGTCTCATAATATACCGTGATTAATCCCGAAAAGGTCGTCGACACGCTTACAAGATGCGCGGCGGTTTTTGGCGCCGCCGTATAGGCGCAGCTTCGGCTTGGAGGGTGTGCGTGCCTTGGCGCGCCAGCTCTGCGACGCCGTGACCTTGCGGCAGGAATCCGCCGCGGCGCGGGTGGGCCACAGCTTTGCCTGTCCTCTGGATCTGCACGCCCTCGTGCCGGTGCCGCAGGAGATCCTGCAGCTGGGACCCGATCACCCGGAGGCCCTTTCCTCGCTGTAGGCGCGTTGGGGCACCATCGACACGCTGTGCCAGGTTGCTCGCGCGCCGTATCCGACCCTGCGTGTCCAGCTGACCACCGTTACAATGTCGATGCGATACAGCTTCTGGTCGACCAACTGTACGCCGTGGCGATAGGGAAACGTCCGGATGTCGTTCATGTGGATGCCGGCGCAGACGACGCGGTCGCCCTTGCGCACGGGCTTCAACGCGGCGGCACAAGCGCACCAACTGTCGCGAAGATGATGGCGGCGCCGATCGGCTGCGGTGGCATCTCGTCTAGACGCTGGCTTAGCAAGCGCCGAGGCTGTGGGCGAAATCCTGTCCTTTGGTATCACCCGGCTGGGTGGCGGTCACGAACCGCACGGCGATGTCGCGATAGGTCGCACGCTCGATCCGTCGCGACGAGAAGATGCCGTTTGCAGTGCAGTAAATTAGCAGCGCCAGCATGAGCCGAGGGTGATACTGCGGATTGCCGCCGGTCCGCCCCGGCACGGCGAGAGCGGCAAAGGGCACACGCTCGACCGCCGCCACCACGAAATTCGCCAGGTCGTCATCCGGCAGCCAGGACTTCAGGTCCGGAGGAAGCAGGAACGCCCGGTCGCGGTTGGGTGGAATGAAACTTGCCATCCCTGGATCCTACCCAGGATCAGCCAAGCCGTGTATGGCCCTAATCCGACAGGCTGTAGAACCGCCTGCTGTCGCAGTATATTATCTTGCGACTGGATTTAGTGGCTGATCATCTGATGACAGTCGTAAGGGTGCTCATACGATGATGCGCAGTCCAAAGCTTGATTTTAGACCTGATTCGTTTTCGGATTAAAGGTCATGAGCGAAGTGGAGCAATAACTAGAGATAGTGGCCCCGACCATCGGTACGCGCATCCGCGCGGCTCATGGCTACGACTCACAGCATGTCGAAGTCATTCTCGGCAATTTCAAAGTCGCCGAGAGGACGCCTCGGCGGTTTGCCCTGGCGTCCAAGGGGCCGGGTTACCTCTGGCGACGCGGCTGGGTGCCAAGGTACTAGACGCACCGCATCAGGTCACGAGCCCCTCCCTAATCGACTTCAGTTCGAGTGCACGCTTGGCCGTCACCTCGGGATAGCTCATGCCGATCCCCTCCAGCGTGTCGACGACAATTTGGGAGATGATCAAGCGGGCATTCTCCTTGTCGTCCGCGGGCACCGCGTACCACGGCGAGCCATCGGTGCTTGTAGCACTTAGGCAATCCTCATAGGCCTTCCTATACTGCTTCCAGAACTTGCGTTCTTCGATGTCGGCCGAGGTGACTTTCCAGTTCTTGTCAGGCTGGTCGATCCGGGCGAGGAAGCGCCGCCGTTGCTCCTCCTTCGAGAGGTGGAGGAAGAACTTCACCACGAGCGTGCCGTTCGCATGCAGGTGGCGTTCCATATCCACGATAGACCGGTATCGCCCGTGCCACAGATCGTCGTCGTGTCCGGAATGATCCGGGATGTCCTCGCTGAGCAGGATCTCGTGATGGACGCGGACGATGAGGACTTCCTCGTAATAGGAGCGGGTGAAGATGCCGATCCGGCCGCGTTCCGGCAGGTCGCGCGTGGTCCGCCAGAGGAAGTCGTGCTCAAGCTCGGTGGCGCTGGGATGCTTGAAACTATACACTTGGCAGCCTTGCGGATTCACCCCGGACATCACGTGGCGGATCGCTCCGTCCTTGCCGGCGGCGTCCATCGCCTGGAAGATCAGCAGGACGGCATGACGGCTGGATGCGTAATGAAGCTGCTGCAGTGCGCTCAGCTTTTCGATGTGCGTGGCAAGGATATCGTTGTAGTCGGATTTCGACCCGTAGACGGGATCGACGCTCGTTGGCCGCTTCTTCAGGTTAACGTCTTCGCCTTCGCGGACCAGATAGTCCTTGGTGTGGATATGCTTCATCTCGCTCTCCATGCATGACCGGTTATTCCGCGGCAGTTTTTGGCGCCGGCGGCTGCACGGTTTTTGCAACCGTCGGAGCTGCCGTCTTCGGGGTGACCGTTGCGGGCGACCCCGCCCCAGAGATCGCCTGGGCGACGAGACGCCCGGCATCCGCGGGGTCCCTGCCCAGCACGTCGAGAAGAACGTCACCGAGCTTTGCATCCATCAGGGCCGCGATGTTGGCATAAGCGGGTTCAAGCTGGGGCGGTTGGGGCGTCGGCGCGTGCGACGCGGCGGGCGGCGGCTTGGGCGCGTCGGCGGCGTTCGTCTCAGACTTCCATACCGGATCGGGTGCGTGCTTGCCCTCGCTTTCGGGAGCGGGTGCATCCTCTTGGTCCGGCTCAACTTTTGCCACGGACCCTGACGCGGTCGTCCCGCTGGCGGCGGCTAACACTGCCGCGCCGGGTTTCGATCCGGCGTAGGCGGGCGCGCTGTCGGCTCTGATCGTATCGAGAACCTTGTAGGCCAGGAGCTTGACCGGGTCGGTGATCAGGAACCACGTGAAAGCATACGCCCAGACGATGCCCGCATACATCCAGCCGAGAGGCGTCACGAGTCCAGCGCCGTAGACCGCGATCAGCGTTGCCAGAATCTGGGTTCCGCAAACCGCCGCCAGCAGGATCCAGGCAGGGCGTGTGGACCACCACGGGCCGCGTGTCCGCGTCTGGAATATCGTCAGATGCCCAGCCACCGACAGCATCAGGTACATCATCGTCTGAAGCTGCGGATGGCCCAGTTTGAAGTATCGGTTACCCAGGAAAAACAAGCCGAAGGCGGCCATGGGACCGACCAGGCCGAGCACCGTAGCGACACCCAGCACCAGCCGCATGTTCCAGGCTTCAGGCACGTTCCGGTAGCGGACATTGTCGTAGGCGATCGAAAGGATCGCGCCATCGTTCAGCAGGGCCAACATCACGATCATGATCGCGGTGAGCGGATAGAAGTTGAAGACCAGGATGGCGAGCGTCATGAAGATCAGCACGCGCAGCGTCTCAGCGATGCGGTAGATCGCGTAGCTGTTCATGCGCTGGAAGATGCGCCGGCTTTCCTTGATCGCTTCGATGATGACCGAGAGACCCGGCGTCACCAGCACGATGGGCGCTGCCGCCCGTGCCGCATCTGTCGCACCGGACACGGCAAAGCCGCAATCGGCCTTCTTCAGTGCCGGCGCGTCGTTCACGCCGTCACCGGTCATGCCAACAATATGGTCGTGCTTCTGCAGGATATCGACGATGTGGAACTTGTGCTCCGGAAACACCTGGGCAAAGCCGTCGGCGTCCTCAACAGACTTGATCTCTGCCGCGGTCTCCTTGCTCTTTGAGTCTCCCAAATTGGCACCATCGAGGATATTAGTGCCCATGCCCAGTGTCTTGGCGGTCTCCTTGGCGATCGCGAGCGCGTCGCCGGTCACCATCTTGATCTTGACGCCCATCGCGGCCGCGGTCGCGACCGTCGATTTTGCGTCCTCACGCGGGGGGTCAAACAGTGCCAGCACCCCGAGAAGCTGCCAGTCACCGCCGTCATCCGCCCGCGCCACGCCGAGTGCGCGGAACCCGCGTTTGGCGAAGTCATCGACCGCTTTGTCGACTGCGTCCTTTGCGGAGGCGCCATTTGCCGCCAGCGCCTGGATGACCTGAGGCGCTCCCTTGGTCACCTTGAATGTCTTGCCGTCCGCCGCGGTCACGCTCGCCTCGGTGCGCTTATGCACCGGATCGAAGGGCTGGAAGTGCCCGATCTTGAACGGCTTCAGCGCCGCCTTGTCCTTCAGGCCGCCGAGTACGGCGAGGTCGATCGTGTCGTCGTTCTCGGACCGCGATGCGAGTGCCGCGGCCAGAATGAGCTGATCGGGAGTGATCTTGTCCAGACAGAACGGATTGCCCAGCGTCAGCTTGTTCTGCGTCAGGGTCCCGGTCTTGTCGGCACACAGCACGTCGACGCCGGCCAGTTCCTCGATGGCAACCAGCTTGCTGACGATCGCCTGCTTCTTGGCGAGCAGACGCGCTCCGACCGCCATCGTCACCGAGAGGACCGTGGGCATGGCGACCGGGATCGCCGCCACGGTCAGCACCAACGCGAATTGCAGCACCGTGAGAATGTGCTCGCCTCGGTAAATGCCGACAGCAATGATGAGCGAGACCAGCACCACCGCGAGCATGATCAGGTAGTTCCCGATCCGAAGCACCGCCTTCTGGAAGTGGCTCACCGTGACGGCCGACTGCACCAGTTCGGCCGTCCTGCCGAAATAGGTCTTGCCACCTGTCGCGTAAACCAGCGCGCCGATCTCGCCACGACGGACGATCGAGCCGGAAAACACTGCATCGCCCGATTTTTTGGTGGTCGGCATAGACTCGCCCGTCAGCGCGGACTGATCTAGCGAGATCTCGTCGCCGTCTAGCAGACGCGCGTCCGCCGGAACGATATCACCGAGCCGCAATCTGATGACGTCACCTGGCACTATCTCCTTGGCCGGGGGAGTGACCCATTTGCCGTCACGCTGCACCCGGGCCTTGATCGCCAGTCTTGCCTTCAACGCATCGATGGCATTGCCGGCCTGCCGTTCCTCCCAGAAGCCGATCGTGGCGTTTGCGACGAGCAGCAGCAGGATGATGAAGAAGTCAGGCCAGTGTCGGACGACGCCTGACAGGATAACGGCTACCTCGATCATCCAGGGGATCGGGCCCCAGAAATACTTCAGGAACTTGAGGAGCGCGTTGGTTTTCTCTTCCTCGATCTCGTTCGGCCCGTACTGCGCTAGGCGCTTCGTTGCCTCGGCCTGCGTGAGCCCTTCCCTCGATGCGCTCAGGCGTTTCTCAACCTCCGCCAAAGGAAGCGTTTTCAGATCGTCCTTGGCATCCGAAGCCGAGGCCGGCTTGGCGTCCGGTGACTTGGCGTGGGCGGCTTCTGGCTTCGCCATGACGGATCTACCTCTCGATTGGGTGCAGGCCTGAAAGCCGCCAAGGCCGGGCTTCGGTGCGAGCGAAAATTCAACAATAGAAGGCGCGGCCGGGGTGGGTAGGCTCGGATACTACGCAGGCCACAGCCGTTGACTCGGTCGTCGTTTCAAGCCACTCCAACCTGCCTACTGCTTGTGACGGTCACTAGATAACAACTTCGACGCCGCTGTCGTTGGCGAAGACGGCCGCTGATGCACCAGTCGCGTGTCGGGTGAACCTCACCGATACCGTGGCATTGCCGACAGCCACACGGTGCAGCGTAAGCGTATCCACGCTGTCTGGGAGCAGCGGCCGCCGGATGTCCAGACGCTTGTCGAAGCCATCGGCCTCCAGCCCGAGCAATTCGCTGACCATGAAAGGCATGGCGGCCGCCGGCCAGGCCTTCATGGGATCCGCACGTGGGGTATGGGTCGGGGCGTCACCGGCCAGGCGCTGCACTCCGGCGATGAACTCTGGCAGCCGCCCATTGCGGAAGCCACGCGCCGAATCCAGGGTCGCGGCGGTGACACGGAGGGCCGATTTATCCTCCGCGTTGCGGCGGAGGTCCGAGACAATAAGCGCGTTGTCGAAGGACCAAACACTTCCCTGCTGATATGCAAGCGGGTCGAAGGCCGCATGATCCGCCGAAAGGGTGCGGACGCCCGAGCCGGAGAACATGTCCGGGCGCATCATCCGCTCCGACGTCTTCCTGGCGTGTTCTGGGGTCGCAATTGCGGTCAAGAGCACCTGAGCCGCATTAGATGTGACAGACGTGATCTGCCGCCCATCCTGTTCCAGACCGAGGCAGTAGCAGTCCTCGCTCTCCATCCAGAACTCCCGTAGGAAGGTTCTGTCAGCACTCGCGCCAGAGTCCCAGGCTTTCTTCGTAACAGCCTGCGGGGTGACGCGTTCTGCATGATCCCGAGCGCAAGTTTAGCGCCTCTTGCGAAGCGGAAGCGTCGGAGGGAGGCGGAGACAATTTGGTTGTGACGGCGACGAGAGCGAAAGAGGTTGCGGAGTTCGCCATGCTCTCGGCAGAAGCGGTGGGCGGCATCGTGGTTTTTGAAGCCACGCATACATCGGATTTTGCCCTTGATGCCGCAATGGTCCTGTTCGAGACGGTTGTTCAGGTACGCGCTGGTGCGGTGGCGGACTGCCTTGCCCGGCACAGTGCGAATCGCCCTTGGGTAGGAGCCGTGCCCGTCTGTCATCACCCGGTCCGGCCGCAGGCCCATAACCGCCCGCGCCGAGCGGAAGAACGCGTTGGCGGCCTTCATGTCGCGGTGCTCGCTGAGCATGGCGTCGATCAGGTTCCCATCCCGGTCGATCGCCCGATACAGGTAAGTCCAGCGGCCGCGGACCTTCAGGTAGGTCTCGTCGACATACCAGCTCACGCCGGATTGCCGTCCGGTGCCGCGGCGGCGTTTGCGCAGCTCCTCGCCGAGGACCGGCAGCAGCTTTGCCTCCCAGTCACGCACGGCCTCGTAGCTGACCTCGATCCCACGCAGCGCCATGATCTCGCTCAGGTCGCGCAGCGTCAGCCGGTAGCGGAGCCTGCAGAACACCACGAAGGCGATAATGTCGCTGGGCAGGCAGGTCCGGTTCAGCACGCCACCGCTGCGCTCGTTGAACTGACGTCCGCAGGCCCGGCAACGGAAGCGCCGCTATCCGCGTGCCGTCATCTCCGGCCGTTCCGTCACTGCCGCAGCCCTACAGCACACGCAGTTCATCCCGATATCCTCCCAGTGCCACGGCTTGCGACGCTACGGCAGGCTTCAAGCGGCCATTAGACCGCCCCTGGCGCGAGGGCTGACAGAACCTGATCAGCAGCCCTGCGACGGACGCCGCATTCTGCAACGCCACTCGAACGACCTTGGTCGGATCGACGATGCCGGCGGCAATCAGGTTCTTGTATTCGCCCGATTGCGCGTCGTAACCGAAGCCGTACTCCAGTTTCTCGAGCACCTTGCCGCCGATAACCGCGCCGTCCTCGCCGGCGCTGTGGGCGATCTGCCGTAGCGGGATCTGGACCGCCTTGCGCACCATCTCGATGCCAAACCTCTGGTCGTGGTTGTCGGCATCCAGCGTTGCCAGGATCAGGCTGGCACGCGCAAGCGCCACGCCGCCAGCGGGGACGATACCCTCCTCGACGGCTGCACGCGTTGCATGAAGCGCGTCATCCACGCGATCCTTGCGTTCCTGCACCTCGACCTCGGTGGAGCCACCGACGCGAAACACCGCGACGCCACCTGCAAGCTTGGCCAGCCGCTCCTGCAGCTTCTCGCGATCGTAATCCGAGGTGGTCTCCTCGATCTGCGCCCGGATCTGCTCCACCCGCGCCTTGATGAGGTCGTGCGCGCCGGCACCCTCGATGACGGTGGTGTTCTCCTTCTCGATCAGAACACGCTTTGCCTGGCCGAGCATGTCGAGCGTCACGGTCTCGAGCTTGATCCCGAGATCATCCGAGATCACCTGGCCGCCGGTCAGGACCGCGATATCCTCGAGCATCGCCTTGCGCCGGTCACCGAAGCCCGGCGCCTTGACCGCAGCAATCTTCATGCCGCCACGCAGCTTGTTCACAACCAGTGTTGCCAGCGACTCGCCCTCGATGTCTTCGGCGATGATCAGCAACGGCCGGTTCGACTGCACGACAGCCTCCAGCAGCGGCAGCATCGCCTGCAGGCCGGACAGCTTCTTTTCGTGGATCAGGATGTGCGAGTTGTCGAGATCGACCGTCATCTTCTCGGCATTGGTGATGAAGTACGGCGAGAGATAGCCGCGATCGAACTGCATGCCCTCGACCACCTCGAGCTCCGTCTGGATGCCCTTGGCCTCCTCGACCGTAATGACGCCCTCACTGCCAACTCTCTGCATGGCCTCAGTGATGATGCGCCCGATCTCGGCCTCGCCGTTCGCGGAGATGGTGCCGACCTGCGCGGTCTAGAGGCTGTTATGAACTGACGGCTGCGGCATGCTTGAGCATGAGGCAAACGAAGGCCACGAGATGCAGTCCTCGGACAGTCTCTGGCAGCCGCTCATAGTCTTTGACAAGGCGTCGAAAGCGCGTGGCCCAGGCAAACGATCGCTCGACGACCCATCGTCTCGGCAGCAGGACGAACCCGCGTTTGGCTTCGTGATGCTTGACCACTTCCAGACGGATGCCGTGCTCGGCCGCAGCTTCGGCGGTGGCTGCACCGGTATATCCCTGGTCGACGTAGGCGATCTCGACAGAGTGGGCGGTGATGTCCTGCACCGCGCTGGCCAGGTGCGTGACCTCGGCGCGATCCTGATCGGTCGCCGGGGTCACGTGCAACGCCAGCAGGTGCCCAAGCGTGTCGACGGCGATATGTACATTGGAGCCCTTCTTTCGTTTGGCCCCATCATAGCCAGCACGTGCACCACTTTCCGGGGTTGAGCGGAGTGTGCGGCTGTCGATGATCACAGCGCTGGGCTCCGCTTTTCGCCGTGCCTCCAGACGAAGCAGCACGCGCAGGTCATGCACCAGGTTCTCGAACACGCCCGCCGTCAGCCAACGCTGCGCCTGCTGATAAACCATCTCCCAAGGTGGCAGGTCGTTCGGCATCCAGCGCCAGGGCGCCCCCGTCTTGACGACATACCGCAGGCCGTTGAAGACCTCGCGCAGTTCGTAGCTTCGCTGGCCCGCCTCCTCAGGAAGCAGCGCCAGATAAGGGGCTACAAGCGCCCACTCATCATCAGGGACATCAGACGGATACGCTTTGCGGGTTTTCATCACCCACAAAATCTACCCAAATCAGAGGTTCATAACAGCCTCTAGGCCTCGGTGGTGATCTTCTTGCTGCGCGCCGAAAGTTCGATGACCAGGGAGGCGACCGCCTTGCCGCCCTCGTGGAAGATCGCCTGCGCCAGCACGATTGGAGAGGTCGTGCCGTCGCCAGCAAAATCGTTCGTCCTGCTGGCGACCTCGCGCACCATCTGCGCGCCCATGTTCTCGAACTTCTAGGCGAGCTCGATTTCCTTGGCGACGCTGACGCCATCCTTGGTGATCCGGGGCGCTCCGAAACTCCTGTCGATCACCACCTTACGGCCTTTTGGACCGAGCGTGACTTTCACCGCGTCGGCTAGGATATCCACGCCGCGCCGCATCCGGCTGCGGGCATCTTCGCCGAAACGAACCTCTTTGGCTGCCATCGATTTATCTCTCTCTCAGCAGTTTAGGCGACTTTGGCGGGGGCATGCGACTCCTCGATGACGCCCATCAGGTCACTTTCCTTCATGATCAGGAGCTACTCGCCGTCGATCTTGACCTCGGTGCCCGACCACTTGCCGAATAGCACGCGGTCTCCGGCCGCCAGGTCGAGCGCAACGACGGCCCCTTCCTCGTTGCGGGCACGTGATCCGACGGCGATGACCACGTCCTCCATCGGCTTCTCCTGGACAGTGTCCGGGATGATGATCCTGCCGGCCGATTTCTCGAGAGATGTGACACGGTGGATCACGACCCGATCGTGCAATGGGCGGAACTTCATCCGTTCTGCTTCGGCAACGACCGGTAAATGGAAGACCGACCACACGAAATAATTCGCGCGCGACCGGCTCAGCGGCAGAGCGCCGTTAACTGGGGGAAGCCTGGACCGCTCTGACCATCCGAATCTTAAAGGCGCTCCATGAGCACTGATAGGCTCGGGAACTACCTGCAGGAGCGGTGCAGATCCGCCCGGCACTCAGCCTGCGACCGGCAGCGCGCGCAGTACTGCATCGAAGTCCTAGGCCAGCAGGCTCGCGCCGCCGATCAGTACGCCGTCGACATCCGCCAGCCCGAGGATATCGTGCACGTTATCCGACCAGACCGATCCGCCGTAGAGAATGCGGATGTCGGCGCCGGCTGCACCTGCACGTTCCAGCAGGCATTCCCGGATTTTTCGATGCACCTCGATGATCTGACCGGGCGCCGGCACATGTCCGCTGCCGATGGCCGAGAGCGGTTCATACGCGATGGCAATCGTGCCTGACCGGGCGAGGTCAGTCGGGACGCTGCCTGCGATCTGCTGGCCGCAGACGGCGAGCGCATTACCGCCATCGCGTTGTGCCTGCGTCTCACCGATGCAGATGATCGTGGTCAGGCCGGCTCGGCGCGCGGGTTCGGCTTTCGCAGCGACCATGGCATCGGTCTCGCCATGGTATTTGCGTCGGTCCGAATGGCCGGCGTTCATTGTCGTGGCCCCCGCGTCCTTCAGCATGTCGGCGCTGCAATCGCCCGTGTAGGCGCCGGATGCCTGCGCATGACAATCCTCGCCGCCGATGCCGATGCGGCCGGCAGCAATCGATGCCGCCCTGGACAACAAGGCCGCCGGAACACAGATCAGCACGTCGGCGGCAGTCCTTGCCGCATGAACGGTTTTCGACATGGCCTCGATTTCGCGAAGCTGCGCGGCCATTCCGTGCATCTTCCAGTTTCCGGCGATCAGCGGCCGCATAGGGATCTCACCATTGTCCGGAGTTCCAGGCATGCAGCGCGGCTCATCGACGGAGTGTCACTGAATTCGTTGCTGCAGCTGACCCCCGGGTCGCGGTCAGTGTCGCATGGTCGCCCGGCGACGTGAGATTGGCCGACAATCTGGGGATCAGAAGCAGACTCAGCGCCATCCCGACGGCAAGAGCGCAGTACAGAATGGTGATCGGCGCCAGCTGCGGGTTGACCTTTTCCAACTTCGGGGCACCCGATTGCCAGACAGTCTGCGTGCTGGCGGGCAGCAGTTGCACCAGCCGCTTGCACTGTCATGGGCACCGGCAAGCGCGGATGGAGCGAGCGGCATCTCGGCGATGCTGCGCGCCAGGGCCTCGATTACGACAGCCTTCGGCAGTGCCGCCCATCGCGCCGCCTCCATCCAGGGATCCTTGCCCAGCCGTGCCAGGATCGAGAGGATCGTAAGCGTGGATCCGCTCGCCTCCGGCCCGACATCGGCGTACAGGAACGGCTCGAGACCGGACTTCTTGAAAACGAATACGTTCGATTGTGTCGCCTGCATCGGGAGTCTCCTCTGGACGAGCGGCTTCGCGCGGATTTCTAGCCTCGAACCGGCTCACCATCCATATCCGGGCCAGCCATAGTGGCTGTGGAGCTGCCTCTGGATTTTCGTGTTGATCATGTCCGCGGGATCCCAGGGCGGGCTCGACTTCACCTTGTCCCGAGTGAGGTCGAGCGTGATCTGGTGATCGGTCCAGTTCACTGCCGTTACTGCGTGCGGCGAGATCAGCACATGCTGACCGATCCACCAGTTCGAGGTCTCGACGATTAGGTAGCGGACGTCCCAGGTTTCGGTCTCCACGAGGACATCACCGATATGGCCGATGGTGCCGCCGATGGCGCGCACGTGGTAGCCGGTGACCTCTGCGACGCTACGCAGGTGGGGGTCTCCCTCATCGAGGTCAATCTGTCCGCGCTCGGTCTCCCGCACGGCACTTGCGCCGAAGAATATGGGGGCCGACAGCGGAGCGGCGATCACACTGGTTCCGGCGCCATCCATGCCGCCGCCGCCGGATAATGCCGAGCCCCAGGCAGGATCCCAGCCGTAATAGTTGCAGAGGTCGTTCTGCATCTGTCGAGAGACTGGGCGGTCCTGCAGGATGTCGGGGCTTTCCTTCACCTGCTGCGTCGACAGGGAAACGGTCAGTTCCCTCGCACCGTAATCTGCCGATACGACGGCGGAGGGATGGATCAGGACCGTTCGCCCGCTCAACCACCGGCCGGTATCGACGACCATCCAGCGCACCTTCCAGGTGCTGTCATCAAACAGGAAGTCTCTCACGCTCCCGAGGCTGCCATCTTTCGCTTGAAGCTCGAAGCCCTTGAGCGAGGATACGACGTTCAGCATGATGACCGGTCCTTTGGCGCATTGATGATCGGCGCTTCAAGTGGCGTCGGTCGTGTACATCATGCGGCTGACCGAACCGTGCGCGACAGGCTCGGAAAACACTTACGCCGGCGCGCGCTTGCTGAAGAGCCGTGCCAGGGCATCCTGCGCCGCCTGCTGGATCGCGCGCAGATGTGCCTCGCTGCGAAAGCTTTCGGCGTAGATCTTGTAGATGTCCTCCGTGCCCGAGGGCCGTGCCGCGAACCAGCCATGATCCGCCGCCACCTTCACCCCGCCGATGGCGGCACCGTTGCCAGGGGCGGTGGTGATCGTGGACCGCACCGGCTCGCCGGCGAACTCCGTCATGGCGATCGCTTCGGGTGTGAGCGCCTTCAATTGCCGACGCTCTGCCGCCGTTGCGGGTGCGTCGGTACGCTCATACCACGAACTGCCGAGATCGTTCGCGATCCTGTCATAGGCGACAGCAGGGTTGGTGCCGGTCCGGGCGGTGATCTCCGCCGCGAGCAGGCCCACGATCATCCCATCCTTGTCCGTCGTCCAGGCGGTCCCGTCGCGACGCAGGAAGCTCGCACCACCGCTCTCCTCACCGGCAAAGCCCAGGCTTCCGGCAAGCAGGCCCTTGGTGAACCATTTGAATCCGACAGGCACCTCGATAAGTGCGCGACCGAGCCGGGCGGTCACGCGGTCGATGGTGCCGCTGCTTACGAGCGTCTTGCCGACCGCCGGCGCCGGTCCCCAGGCTGGACGATTGGCGAACAGGTAATCGATCGCGGCGGCCAGCACATGGTTGGGGTTCATCAGCCCATCCGCGCCGGCGACGATACCATGCCGGTCCGCATCCGTATCGGTGGCAAAGGCGACGTCGAACCGGCCGCGCAGCGCGACCAGACGCGTCATCGCGTAGGTTGAGGAGCAGTCCATCCGGATCCGGCCATCCCAGTCGGCGGTCATGAACCGGAAGGTGGGGTCGACGATGTCGCTCACCATGGTGGCCGCAATGCCGTAGCGCTCAATGACCGGCTGCCAGTAAGCGACCGCAGCACCACCGAGCGGATCGATGCCGATACGCACGCCCGATGAGCGGATGATGTCCATGTCGACTACGTTGGCAAGATCCGCAACATATGGTCCGACATAATCGTGCCGGTGGATGTGTGCGGATTTCAGCGCACGATTGAGCGGGATGCGCCTGACGTAGCGGAGGCTCGCCGCGAGCAGCGTATTAGCAGTCTGCTCGATGGCGCTGGTGACGTCGAGATCAGCCGGTCCGCCATCGGGGGTATTGTATTTGAAGCCGCCATCCTCGGGAGGATTGTGCGACGGCGTGATGACGACCCCGTCCGCCAGCCCCGTCGTGCGGCCGCGATTATAGGTCAGGATGGCGTGCGAGATGACCGGGGTCGGGGTGTAGCCATCATGCGCGTCGATGAACGCCTCCACACCGTTCGCCGCGAACACCTCCAGCGCCGTGGCCAGCGCCGGGCGGGACAGGGCGTGGGTGTCGATGCCGATGAACAGCGGGCCGTCGACCCCCGCCGCTTGACGATGCCGGCAGACCGCCTGGCTGATCGCCAGGATGTGCGCCTCGTTGAACGTACAGTCGAACGCGGACCCGCGATGGCCCGAGGTCCCGAAGGCCACGCGCTGCTCCGGGCTGGCCGGATCTGGCGTCAGGGTGAAGTACGCGGTGACCAGGCGCGGCACATCCACCAGGGCGGAGTTTGGCAGCAGCGTGCCGGCGAGCGGGCTGATCGTCATGAATGTACCTTTCCGCCGAGCATCACCTCGACCAGGTGGGTACCGCCATCGTCGCGCAATGCGACCGGTCCGTTGTCCGCGTCCGCGCCGTCCAGCCGCATCCCAGCCACGCCACTGCACACCTTGTCCGGATTGCTGACCACGACGCGGTAATGGGCCGAGCGCCAGGTTAGCGTGGCCTCGAAACCCGGCCAGTCGCGCGGAATACACGGGTCGAGATGCAGTGCGGCGCCCAGGATGCGCAGGCCCAGGATGCCCTCCACCCCGGCCCGCTGCATCCATCCGGCGGATCCGGTGTACCAGGACCAGCCGCCTCGGCCGACATGCGGCGGCACCGAATACGCGTCCGCCACCACCGCATAGGGCTCCACCTTGGACCGGTCGGCATCCGCCTCGGTCAGCGCGCGTCGGATCGGGTTGAGCAGGCCGAACAGCATCGCCGCCCGGTCGCCGTCGCCCATAGCCGCGGTGGCCAGCACCGCCCAGGTCGCGGCATGGGTGTACTGGCCGCCATTCTCGCGCAGGCCCGGCGGGTAGCCCTTGATGTAGCCGGGATCGTGCGTCGTGCGGTCGAAGGGCGGGGTCAGCACCAGCAGAAGCCCGTCATCGGGCCGCACCAGCTCACGGTTAAGCGAGGCCATTGCCGTCGCCGCCCTATCCGGTGGCGCCACGCCAGACAGCACCGCCCAGGACTGCGCGATGGAGTCGATCCGGCACTCGGCGTCGGTGTGCGACCCGAGTGGGGTGCCGTCATCGTAGTAGGCACGAAGATACCATTCTCCATTCCAGGCCGCCGCAAGTGCCGGTTCCAGCGCCGCCGCGTGGGCACGCCAGACTGCGGCGCGGGCGTGATCACGCGCGTCGGGCCGTGCTTCGGCCAGCGGTGCGAATGCCAGCAGCGCCTTGTGCAGGAACCAGCCGAGCCACACGCTCTCACCCCGCCCGGCCTCGCCGACGCGGTTCATGCCGTCGTTCCAGTCGCCGGTGCCCATCAGCGGCAGGCCGTGCGTGCCGGTGGAAAGGCTGTGGTCGAGGGCGCGGGCGCAATGCTCGAACATGGTCCCGCCACTGTCGGCAGGCTCGGGTGCAAAGAACCGGTCGTGTTCCGCCTCGGTCAGCGCCGGCGCCTGCAGGAACCCCGCCTGTGCGTCGAGCAGCGCGCCGTCGCCGGTCGCCTCGACATAATGCGCGACGGCGGTCGCCAGCCAGGCGCAGTCGTCGGAGATCCGGGTGCGAACGCCCATGCCGGACCCCGGCAGCCACCAATGCTGCACGTCGCCCTCGACGAACTGCCGAGCCGCCGCCCGCAGCAGGTGCTCGCGGACCAGGTCCGGGCGGGATGCGGTCAGCGCCATGCCGTCCTGCAGCTGGTCGCGGAACCCGTACGCGCCGCTCGCCTGGTAGAAGCCGGCGCGCGCCCACACACGACAGGCGAGCGCCTGGTACAACAGCCAGCCATTCAGCATGATGTCCATGCTGCGGTCCGGCGTGCGCACTTCAACCGCGCCGAGCACGCCGTCCCACAAGTGATGGATCCCGACCAGGACGGCATCGAGGTCGGCGCCCCGGTACTTCATGACCAGGGCCCGCGCCGCGTCCGCGCTCGCCGCTTCGCCGAGCAGGAAGACGATCTCCGCATGCCCGTCCGGCGGCAGGTGGATGGTGGCCTGCATCGCCCCGCACGGGTCCAGCCCGGCCCCGACGCACCCGGATAATGGCGCCGCGCGGGCGACACCGGCCGGGCAGTCAAGCGAGCCGTTGCGACCGATGAACTCGCGCCGATCGCCAGTCCAGCTCGTCTGGCTGCCACCGAGATCGGCAAACGCGACATGCCCGCTGTTTGCCGCACCCCAGGGGTTGGTCGCGAACATCGCGCCGGTCTCGCTGTCCATCGTTGTCGTGACGAACGCGGCCGTGGCAGTGCGGGAGGCGCCGAGCACCCACTCCACGTAGGCCGACACGCTCAGCGTCCGGGCGCGGCCGGACAGGTTGTGCAGTTGCAGGCGGGACAGCTTCACCGGGTCAGCGGTCGGCACGTATTGCAGCAGGGAGCTGGCGATGCCGTGGGCCACGCGCTCGAAGCGGGAAAAGCCGCGGCCATGGGTGATCACGTAGGTCGCCGCCGGGTCGCGGCGCGGTGATGCGGTCGGACACCACAACCCGTGGGTGTCGACGTCCCGGATGTAGAACGCCTCGCCCGAGCGGTTGGTGACCGGGTCGTTGGACCAGGGGGTCAGCTGGTTCTCGCGGCTGTTCCGGCTCCAGCTGTAGCCGCCACCCTCGGCCGCGACCAGGAAACCGAAGCCCGGGTTGGCAATCACGTTGATCCAGGGCGCCGGCGTGGCTTGGCCGGGGCGGAGCACCACAACGTACTCTCGGCCGTCATCGGCAAAGCCACCATGGCCGTTAAAAAACTCCAGGGGGGGCACCGGGGGGATCGCGGTTCCCGTGTCACGGGGTGGCTGCAGGGCCGGTACGGGCAGCACCGCAGTGCTCCGCGTACGCAGCTGCTCGGACAGGCTGCCGCGTTCGGCCGACAGCACGACGCGCGCGGCCGAGGCCAGCAGGGCGACGGTCTCCTTGGCAACCAGGTCGCTGCGCAACAGGAAGAGCGCGCCCTCTGCCGCCGCCCCGATGACCGGCGGGGTCCGGGGCTGCATCCGCACCAGCGCCTCGAGCGCGATCTGCAGGTCTTGCGAATAGGAGGCTGCGTGCTCGTTCAGGATCACCAGATCCACCGCGAGCTGCTTCAGCCGGAAATACTCGTGTGCGAGCAGGACCTGCCGCGCGACATCCAGGTCGGCGCTGTCGCGGATGCGGAGCAGCAGGATCGGCAAGTCGCCCGAGACGCCCTGCCCCCAGAGCCCTTTTTGCGCGCTACTGCCACGCCGGATGCAGTCCGACCCCGGCCGCAGCGCCGGACCGGCGAACACTAGGTGCCCTGCCAGGCGCTGGAACAGGTCTGCCTCGGTCGGGCGAATGCCAAGGTGGCGCAGCTGTACTTGCGCCTGCGCCCAGGCCAGCGTCGAGGCACGGTCAAAAGCGGCGGCATCACGATGCTTGTCTATGGCGCCAGCCAGCGCGTCGCGGCTGCCAGCCACCATGGTCCAGAACGCGACGCGCACCACCGCCCCGGGCGGGACCGTCACGCGACAGCGCAGGGCGAATACGGCGTCCAGCACGGTCCCTGTGGTCCCGGACAGCCTTCGCCCATCCATCGCGGCAGCGTCACGGACGCACCGTCCGCGGCCCAGGAAGCGGGCGCGATCGGTCTCCGTCTCGATAGTGGCCGCCGTACCCTCCGCGACCAGCAGATGTGCCGCCCATATCTCCGGCTCATTGGGGGCCCGCCGCCTGCGGGTCGCCAGGATGGCGTCACCCAGCCGCTCGGTCTGCACAAACATCTTGGCGAAGGCGGGATGCGCGATGTCGTCGGCGCCGCGGATCAATGCGAGCTCGGCGTACGAGGTGATGTCGATGGTGCGTGCTACCCGGCCGCCGTTTGTCACGGATATGCGACGAACTTCGGCATCCTCCTCGGCCGAGACCAGGACCTCCATGGTGGTCGTCAGGGTTCCGTCGCGTCGGGCGAACTCGGCCCGGTCCTCTCCGAAAGCCACCTCGTATTGGTCCGGTGCCACGCCGATCGGCTGCAGCCCTGCCGACCAGACCTCCCGACTGACCGCGTCGCGCAGGAGGATCCAGGATCCCCAATCATCAAGGGTCGGGTCCTCTCGCCAGCGGGTGACAGCCACATCTCCCCACCGACTGCTGCCTGCACCTGCTTCCGTCAGCATGACGGCATAGCGTCCGTTCGACAGCAGGTGCGTGACGGGTTGTGGCGCGTCCGCGCTGGTGTAGCGCCGCCCACCCGGCCGCCCGACGGTTTTTGCGGCTGACGGTTTCTTGACCATGGGTAGGGGTCGCGCGATCGCCACGTTGCGGGGCGCACGCTCCTGTAGCAGCAGCTCAGCCGCCTGGATGATGGGTTCGGCGTGGAAGCGCGACCGCATGACCCCGACCAGCACGGCATCGGCGATCGCGATGATCGTCATTCCCTGGTGGTGCGCCATGAATGCCCGCACCACGGCCACCCGCTTGCCGGCCGGGACCCTCTCCGGAGTGTAGTCGAGCGCCTCGTAGAAGCCGTAGCGCCCCTGCCCGCCGGCATTTGCAAGCAGCAGGAGGTTGCGGACGGCTGCCGCGGGATTGACCATGGCTGCCAGCGCCGTGGCGTAGGGCGCGATCACCAGGTCGGCGTCCAGGCCGCGTTTCAGTCCCAATCCGGGGACGCCGAAATTGGAATACTGGTAGGTGTACTCGACGTCACGCACGTTGTAGGCGGATTCTGACACGCCCCACGGCACGTCATGATCGCCGCCGAAGCCGATCTGGCGATGCACCACCAGATGGCTGGTGTCCTCGAGCAGGCTGCCGTGCGGAGCTCGCATCACCAGGGACGGCATCAGGTACTCGAACATCGAGCCTGACCAGGACACCAGCACGGCGCCGCCATCCATCGGTGTCAGGGCGCGGCCGAGCCGGAACCAGTCGCGCGCCGGGATGTCGCCCTTGGCGATGGCGATGAAGCAGGCAAGCCGTGCCTCGGAGGCAAGCAGGTCGTAGCAGTTGGCATCGAGCACGCCTTCGTCGGCAAGGAAGCCGATGGAAAGCAGCTTGCGCTCAGTGTTGCGGAGGAAGCGGAACTCCATTTCCAGGGCCATGCCGCGCGACGCCTGTTCGATGGCGAGCAGCCGGGGGCCTAGGTTCGCCGCCTCGGCCCAATCCCGTCGATGACTTTCGACGGACCGGTCCAGAGCGGTGATCCAGAACTCGAGATCCGCAGCATCCGGCCTTGCAGCACTCAGCAGCTTTGCAACGGCTGCTGCCGAAGCGGTATCGGCAGCGAGTCCGTCAAAGGCTGCATTACGATCGCCGCCCGGGGGTTGTGCCAGCCGGGTCGTGATCGCCGCGAGTGTCGTGCCAATATCGCCCAGGAGGGGCGTCGGCGGGGTGGTCGTGGACAAGCGGGCCAGTTCATCGACGGCGATACCGGCGGTGTCGACCAGGCCTGCACGATAGGGCGAGGCTGCCACCGTATCGCACTGCCAGGACCTGCACGTGTTGGCGAGCGCGATCAGGTGGCCGGCCAGGTTGCCGCTATCGACGGTGGAGACGTAGCGCGGCTCTAACGGACGCAGGTCGGCGGTGCCGTACCAGTTGTAGAAATGCCCGCGGAAGCGCTGCAGCCGCGCCATCGTGCCCAGCGTCGCCTCAAGGCGGTCTACCGTGTCTATAAGCCCAGCCCAGCCGAAATCATGCGCGGCTGCGGATGAGAGCAGATAGAGGCCGATATTGGTCGGCGAGGTCCGGCGTGCCAGCACGGGCGCTGGGTCCTCCTGGAAGTTATCGGGCGGCAGCATGGTGTCAGCGGACGTCACGAAGCTCTCGAAGAACCGCCAGGTCCGCCGGGCGGTCATCCGCAGTGCCCGCCTGTCTTGCTCCGACAGCGCCGGACGGTTGCCGGTGGTCACCCGGCTGCACCAGTACGCGACCGCCGGCGAGGCGATCCAGGCCACCGCAAATGGCAGCGTCAGCATCCAGCTGTGGGCCGGAGCACCCGCCCGTGGCCAGACTGCCACCCCAAGGGCGAGGACGCCCAGCACTGGAGCGCCGGCCATGCGTCGATAATAACCGGCAACGCCGAGGGGCGCCCCGTCCGCTGCCTGCGCCGCCGTGACCCACTCCAGCAGGTGGCGGCGCGTCCAGAACACCCGCACGGTGGTCCGCGCGATCGCGTCGCCCATCAGCACGGCCTGGTGCGCCAGGAACACGACCACCAGCCCGGCCAGCGCGGTGGCGTGGCGCAGTCCGTCGGCCAGCACGCCCAGGTAGCTGCGCCACGTGACCCAGCGCGAGCCCGGCGCGACGTCGGCGAACACCGGCAGCAGGGCGGGCAGTGCGATCGTCAGCAGCACGAACACGGTCCAGGCCAGGGCCGCGGGAAACGGCAGCAGCCACCCGGCCAGCAGCGCCCCCACACCGGCCGGCGCCGACAGCGTCCGCCGCAAATTGTCCAGCATCTTCCAGCGACCCATCGCCGGGATGGCGTCGCGGGCAGCCGCCCCGTGATGCGGAACGATCCAAGGCAGCAGCTGCCAGTCGCCCCGGGCCCAGCGATGCTGACGCAGCACTGCGACCGCATAGGCAGCGGGGAACTCCTCGACCACCTCGATGTCGGACGCCAGTGCCGCGCGGGCGAACACACCCTCGAACAGATCGTGGCTCAGCAGCGTCGAATCTGCGACCCGGCCTTGCAGTGCCGCTTCGAACGCATCCACCTCGTAGATGCCCTTGCCGGCATAGGAGCCCTCGCCGAACACGTCCTGGTACACGTCGGAGACGGCACCCGCGTACGGATCGATCCCGTCCAGGCTGGAGAAGATGCGCTGGAACATCGTGCTGCCGCATCCGGTCGGCAGCGACGGAGTGACCCGCGGCTGCAGCACCGCGTAGCCCTCCACGACACGCAAGCGGACCGGGTCGAGACGCGGCGCGTTCAGCGGGTGCGCCATCTTGCCGACCATGCGTCGCACCGCGCCCTGCGGCAGCCGTGTGTCGGAATCCAGCGTCACGACGTAGCGCACGCCGGACGGCACCGGTGGCGGGTCCAGGAACGTCGTGTCGGTGGCGCCACGCAGCAGCCGGTTCAGCTCGTGCAGCTTGCCGCGCTTGCGCTCCCAGCCGATCCAGCGCGCCTCGCCGGCATTCCAGACCCGGCGCCGATGCAGCAGCAGAAAGCGGTCGCCGCCCGGTGCGCCGCCGTACAGCCGGTTCAGTCGGTCGATGCCGGACCGGGCCTCTGCCAGCAGTGACGCATCGGTGTCGACATGCTCCGCCCGGCTGTCGGTCCAGTCGGACAGCAGCGCGAAATGCACCTCGCCATCCCGGCTCGCCAGATGGTGGACCTCCAGCCGAGCGACCTGCTCCGCCACCGCCGCCTGCGTGGTCAGCAGGATCGGCACGGCGACGAGGGTGCGTAGCGGTGCGGTGATGCCGGACTTCAGCTCGAGCCCGGGCAGAGCCGTGGCGCCGAATACCGACGTCGCCAGCCGGTTCACGCAGGCGACGGACGCATCGGAAGCCAACACGAATCCGGCCGCGCTTAGCAGTGCCAGCATGAGCACGCCAGCCCCCGCCCCTGCCGCAAGCCGCAGCGGCACCGCCACGAAGGCCAGCGCGAGCAGCACGACAGCGGCACCGTAGCCACTGATGCCCAGCCTGCGGCAGCCCTTCTCCAGCCAGGCGCGCCAGGTCGGCCGATAGCCGATCGCCGCCTCGAACGCCGCACGGCCGCTGCCGATCAGCGAGTAGCCGGGGTCGTGCTGCCTCCCATCGGGGTGCCCGGCGGCGATGCTGGCGGCCTTGCGGGCGATGTCGAGCTCGGACCAGTCGGAGCCGCGCGACAAGGTCTCGATGGCAATGCGATAGAGATTGCGGGTGGTGAAATCCATCTCCGCGAACGGCGCCTCGGCGGCTAGCACGTCGTCGACCAGGGAGACCCGCTCGAACAGGTCGGTCCAGTCCATGCCGGCGATCATCCGCATGCTGGTGATCACGTTGCGCACGGTCGCGTTGGCCATGCCGTGCTTGTGCAGCTCGTCGCGCACCACGTCCTGCACCGTCGTACCCTGCGCCTCGAGCCGCCGGTCGAGCCAGGCCAGTGCCGGGTTGGTGCGGGGGTCGTGGCCGCGCAGCCGGTGCGCCAGCTGGACCGCGAAGGGATCGCTCACCCTGGTGTCGCGGGGCAGGCCATCCGGCAGGTTCAGCGCGCTGCCACCGACGCCCTCGACCCGGTCCGCCAGCTCATCGGCCGATTGCCGTGCGGCCGCGTCATCCACCACGAGCTCGGCGACACGCCGGAGATTCTCGATCAGCACGATCCGCAGCGTGATCGGCAACGCCCACAGCTCGCCGATGGTGAGCGGCTGCACCGACTGGTACGCGACCAAGTAGCGGCGCAGCGTTTCGATGTCGATATGGCTGTCGGTGTGGGCCACCAGCGACCACATCGCCCCGAACACCTGCGGCAGGCCGGTGAACGGGCCGGCCGCGAGCTTCGGCAATTGCACGTAGAAGCCCGGCGGCAGGTCGATGCCAATCTCGCGGATCTGCATGTCCACCAGGTGATAGTTGTCGGCCAGCCACTCTGCCGCAGGCGTGGCGTGGTGACCGTCCTCGGCCGACTTCGCGAGAACGCGGTTGGCCTGCAGCAGGAACGCGGCATTGTCGGCCAGCCTATTGGACAGCCGGCTGCCACGCGTGCGTCCGGCGGTCACCGTCTGTGCCGCGGCCAGGCTCCGAGCATGCTGCTCGAGACGCTCCACCCCGAACAATTCGGCCCGCACCGGGGTCCGGGCCCACGGCAGCGGACGGGCCCGATGCCCTAGCCCGCGGCTCGCGATTAGCGGCCCGCGCGCGGGAAGCCGGAGAGCGCTGACACTCACCGGGTCAGCGACGGAACAGGCTTCTGCGGCCCTGCGGCACGGCGGCGCCGGACAACAGCGTGTGGCCACCGAGATGGGCGCCCTCAGCCGCGTCGTAGTCGCCGAAAGGCTCCGCGCCGGAAATTGTTGCCGGGGCTGTGGGACCGTCGGAGACAGCCTCGGCAAAACCCGGATTTGCGTTGCTGGGCTGCGGGCTGGTCTGAACGTCGCTCATCGTGTCCTCCCTTATTGGTGATCCGGCAGCATAGGAAACCGGAACCGACGCCAACGGCAGGCTCGGAAACTACTTATCGATCGGGCGCAGCGTCTGACCGGCGTGCGGCTGAGTAGTTTTCGGTCCTTCGCCTGGCAGAACGGATTTGATAGCGTCCGCGTATCGAGAGATGCTCGGCCATCCAGCCGGCGTCATTGTCCTCATGGGAGATCGTGATGTCTCAAGACAGCCAGTTGCAGCAAGCCGTCCTGGCGGAATTCGACTGGGAGCCTGGTGTTTCGTCCCAGGTTTTGATGGTGCATTCTTATCCGGTGTATGGAAGGAAGGATTATGGGCCAGGTTCTGCATGGCTGCGCCACGACGACCGCGGCAATCCGTCGAGCGATAAAGCATAGTCAAAAGAGCCTCAGGGCTCTCGCCCGACGTTACGGCATCAACCAGAAAACCGTCGCCAAGTGGAAGCGGCGGAATTTCGGTGACGGACCAGCCAACCGGTCCAAGAGACCCGAAATCCGCCGTGTTGTGGGTTGAGAACGAGACGATCATCGTGGCCTTCCGTTGCCATACGCTGCTGCCACTCAACGACTGCCTCTACGCCCTGCAGGCGACTATCCCGCATCTGACCCGCTCGTCACTGCATCGCTGTCTGCAACGCCACGACATCTCGCGCCTGCCTGACGTCACTGGCGACAAGCCCGACAAGCAGAAATTCAAGGAATATCCGCTCGCTATTTCCATTTCGACATCACCGAGGTCCGCACCGAGCAGGGCAAGCTCTACCTTCTTGTCGCCATCCACCGGACTTCGAAGTTCCCTTTCACCCAGCTGCATGAGAAAGCCACCAGGTAGGTCGCCGAAGCCTTTCTCCGCACCCTCATCAAAGCCGTGCCCTACAAGATCCACACCGTCCTGACAGACAATGGCACCCATTTCACAACGCCGGGAAATGTCTGCTCGGCCGCCGCCAATATCCCTATTGCCATGGATAGGGGTGAATTCTACCGGGCGCGCTCGTTCGAGTATGCGTGCGCTCAGAACAGCATCGATCATCGACTGACCAAGCCGTGCCACCCGTGGACCAACGGGCATGTCGAACGCATGAGCCGGACCCTCAAGGAGGCCACCGTCAAGCGATACCACTATGAGAGCCAAGACTAGGTTCAGGACCCTTTACGCGGCTCGATGCAGTGTGATTCATAGGGGATTGGAGGTGTCCGATGTCCCGTTTGATCCTGCTTTCCATCGCTCAGATGAACCGGCTCTCGCCACATTTCCCGCGCCCCCGGGGGCTTGCGCGCGTGGACGACCGTCGCGTCGTCAGCGGGATCGTCTACGTGATCCGCAACGGGCTTCAGTGGAAGGACGCCCCAGCGGGATACGGGCCGCACAAGACCCTCTACAACCGGTTCATCCGGTGGAGCCGCCTCGGCGTATTCGACCGGATCTTCGCAGCCCTGGCCGCCAAGGCAGGCGTGCCTGAGCGCCTGATGATCGACAGCACGCATCTCAAGGCACACCGAACGGCCGCGAGCCTGCTTAAAAAGGGGCTGCTCCGCGCTGCATCGGACGCACAAAGGGCGGCTTGAACTCCAAGCTGCACGCCGTCTGCGACGGCGAGGGCCGCCCGGTCATCATGATGCTGACGGAGGGCCAGATGAACGATCACAAGGGTGCCGCTCTCCTGCTTCCAGCGCTCCCCGCCGCGCGTGAACTGCTTGGCGATCGTGGGTATGACAGCGACAAGTTCCGGAATGGTCTGCGAGAGCGCGGTATTGAGCCCTGTATTCCGCCAACAAGGAACCGGAAGGCCCCTCCCGCCTACGACAAGATCCTGTATCGTCAGCGCCATCGCATCGAAAATACCTTCGGTCGCCTCAAGGACTGGCGACGGATTGCCACCCGCTACGACCGATGCGCCCACACCTTCTTCTCGGCAATCTGCATCGCAGCAACCATTACGTTCTGGCTCCCACAATGAGTCCTGACCCTAGCTCAAAAGCCACTTGGCGGACTTCATCACGGCCTACAACTTCGCCCGGCGCCTGAAGACCCTCAAGGGCATCACAGCCTACAAAACCCATCTGCAAAACCTGGACAAACCAGCCACAGCGATTCATCGTAGACCCGATCCACCAAATGCCGGGACTGAACATCTAGCTTAAACCGTTACCGGTTGTCTCGGCGGCCTGCGGCTTGAAATTGTTCATGACGGATTATCCCGGACCGTTCCGTGGACGGCCTCGCGCCAATCTGATCAGTCAGGGTCCCGCGCCAGCATTGCCGCTGTCGCCAGCCAGGCCAGAACCACCGAGGTCGTCGCCACCGTGACGATGTTGATCCAGAACAGGTGCTCGGTGCCTGCATAAGGGGTACGAAACTTTCTGCCCGGGATGAGCAGCAAAAGCCACTGTATGATGAGCGTCACGCAGCCCGCCTTCAGGATCATCAGATAGCGGGACTGGCCATGCCGGAAGCTGACGCTCGTCAGCAGCGCCGCCATCACGCTGGCTGTCACCAGCCATATCATCGCGACGCGCTGAGGTTCCAGGCGCTGATGACTGGTAGATCGGCGTGGCCGGGATTGGATCCGAGGACGCCCACGGCAGCGGTCCCGAGCACGAAATGCTGGCCTTCGATTACCGGCAGCCCGATCCACCGCACTGTCAGGCTGCTGCCGATCTGGCCGTGGGAGAACAGGGCGATGCTGCCCCCTAAGGCCCGCAACCGCGCGATGAGGCGATCGGCGCGCAAGGTGACCTCGGCCGGTCCTTCCCCCTCTGGACAACCGTCGCGATAGACGCTCCAGCCTGACCGCTCCGCACGAATCTCGATCGACCGTCGGCCCTCATAGGCGCCGTAGTCCCACTCGGCCAGGTCCGGCTCCTCCTCCGCCATGTCCCCCAGTCCCGCCAGCATGCAGGTCTGGCGGGCACGTCCGGCCGGGCTCACGAACACCCGGTCGAACGACACCGTGGCCAGCATCGGACGCAGCGCCCGAGCTTGGTCCTCACCGTGTCCGGTGAGCGCGATATCGGTCCGTCCGGTGTGGCGGCCGGACAGCGACCACGCGGTCTCGCCGTGACGCACGAGATAGACGCAGCTCGTCGGCCGCTCAGCTTGGACACGGTGATGCTCCATCGTCAGGGGCTGGAGAGGCCGGCTGTCATCGTGCTGGTCGGTCCTACCGGAACGCCGTTGAGCCCGACCTGCCACTCCATCAACGCGTCGTAATCGCCGCGAAGCGCTGCCTGATTGCACAGGGCGCGATGCTGCAACGCCTCCTGTGCGTCATGCCGGTTGGCGTCGTCGCCACGCCATATCTCCAGGGCAGGCTGCTGGATAGCGCGCGCAAACGAGAAGACGAGGGGCCATGGGAGATCTCGGCGCGGATAGCCGGCCTGGATGTTCATCGCGTTGAGTCGCGCCGACGCCAGCTCGCCGGACTGTCCGCCCGACAGGAACGCGATGCCGGCGACCTCCGCCGGCACGTGCTGCAGCAGGCACGCGATCGTAGCTGTCGCAACCGCGTCTGCTGACACCTGCACTGTACTCGTCAGCCCGGGGAGAACCATGTTCGGCTTCAGGATCAGTCCGTCGAGGGCCACACCCTGGGTGGCGAGTTCATCGAAGACAGCCGCGAGCACGTCGCCAGTAACGATCTGGCAGCGTTCCAGCGTGTGGTTGCCGGTCATCAGGACTTCCGGCTCGACGATCGGGACTAGGCCCGCCTCCTGGCAAAGGGCGGCATAACGGGCCAAGGCTTGAGCATTCGCCTTAATGCAGGCGAGGCTCGGGAAGCCTTGCCCGATGCCGATCACGCCGCGCCACTTGGCAAACCGTGCGCCGAGCAGGGCATAATCCTTCAAGCGATCGCGCAGCCCGTCCAGCCCTTCGGTGACTGTCTCGCCCGGATGCAGCGCCAGTGGCTTGGCGCCCAGATCTACCTTGATCCCGGGGATGATGCCGGCGGCCACCAGCCGTTCGACCATGAGCACACCGTGGCTGTCCTGCTGGCGGATAGTCTCGTCATAGAGGATCGCCCCGCTGATGCAGTCGCCAAGCCCGGGCGTGGTCACCAGCAGCTCGCGATAGGCCCGCCGCGCATCCACTGTCTGCGGGATGTCGACAACCGCGAAGCGCTTGTTGCAGGTGGGCGTGCTCTCATCCATCGCGAGCAGGCCGCGGCCCTCCGCGACCAGAGCATGCGCCGTGGCAGTCAACCCGCGCCGGCTCATGCTGTGGCGCTCCATTTCCAGTTGCGTATCTCGGGCAGGTCCTCACCGTGCTTGTCGATGTACTGCTTGTGCTCGATCAGCTTGTCGGCCATCAGCTGCCGCAGATAGGCACCCTTGGTGCCGAGCCCCGGCACGCGGTCGACGACGTCCTGCACGAGATGGAAACGGTCGAGCTTGTTCTGGACACGGATGTCGAAGGCGGTGGTGATGGTTCCCTCCTCGACATAGCCGCGCACGTGGATATTGCGGTTCGTGCGACGGTAGGTCAGGCGGTGTACCAGCGACGGGTAGCCGTGGAACGCGAAGATGATGTGCTTCTGCTTGGTGAACAGCTCGTCGTACTCGACCTCGCTCAGCCCATGCGGATGCTCGCTCGCCGATTGCAGCCGCATCAGGTCCACCACGTTGATCACCCGTATCTTCAGATCCGGCAGATGCTCCCGCAGGATCGATACCGTAGCGAGGATCTCGAGCGTCGGCGTGTCGCCGCAGCAGGCCATGACGACATCCGGCTCCTCGGTGTGATCGTTGCTCGCCCATCTCCAGATGCCGAGCCCCTGGGTGCAGTGGATCACCGCCTCGTCCATGGTGAGCCATTGCGGCATCAGATGCTTGCCGGCGACCACGACGTTCACGTAATGGCGGCTGCGCAAGCAGTGGTCGAACACCGACAGCAGGCAGTTCGCATCCGGCGGTAGATACGCACGCACAATGTCGGCCTTCTTGTTGATCACGTGGTCGAGGAAGCCCGGATCCTGATGCGTGAAGCCGTTATGATCCTGCTGCCACACATGCGATGCGAGCAGATAATTGAGCGATGCGATCTTGCGGCGCCAAGGCAATTCCGACGTGACCTTCAACCATTTCGCGTGCTGGCTGAACATGGAATCAACGATCCGGATGAACGCCTCGTAGCTGTTGAACAGGCCGTGGCGACCGGTCAGCAGATAGCCCTCGAGGAAGCCCTCCGACTGATGCTCGCTCAGCATCGAGTCGACGACGCCGCCGTCCGGCGAAAGGAACTCGTCATCGGGCACCTCCAGCGCGTCCCACTGGCGGTTCGTGACCTCGAAGACCGCACCGAGCATGTTCGACAGCGTCTCGTCCGGGCCGAAGATACGGAAGTTGCGCGGCTGGTCGTTCGCCGACACGATGTCGCGAAAGAACTGCCCGAGCACCGTGGTATCCGAGGCGACGACAGCGCCTGGCGACGGAACATCGACGGCGTGCACACGGAAATCGGGCATCAGCAGGTCGCGCAGCAGCTGCCCGCCATTAGTGTGTGGGTTGGCACCCATGCGGCTGTTTCCCTGCGGTGCAAGTGCTGCCAGCTCGGGAAGCAGTCGCCCCTGCGCGTCGAACAGCTCCTCGGGCTTATAGCTCCGCATCCAGCTCTCCAGCTGCGACACGTGTTCCGCATGTGCGTGATCCACCAGCAGCGGCACCTGATGCGCGCGGAAGGTGCCCTCCACCTTGAGGCCGTCGACCATCCTGGGGCCGGTCCAGCCCTTCGGCGACCGCAGCACGATCATGGGCCAGCGCGGACGGGCAGGTATGCCGGTCGTGCGCGCCTGGACCTGGATGTCGTGGATGTCCTGCACGACGCGCTCCAGGGTCGTCGCCATCAGCGTGTGCATGGCGTCTGGATCGTCGCCCTCCACGAAATAGGGCGTCCAGCCGCAGCCGCGGAAGAACTGCTCGAGCTCCTCGTGGTCGATCCGCGCGAGGATGGTGGGATTGCTGATCTTGAAGCCGTTGAGATGCAGGATCGGCAGCACGGCGCCGTCGGAAATCGGGTTCAGCAGCTTGTTGGAGTGCCAGGCGGTCGCCAGTGGTCCGGTTTCCGACTCTCCGTCACCCACCACGCAGGCGACGATGAGGCCGGGATTGTCTAACACGGCACCGAAGGCATGGCTCAAAGAATAGCCGAGCTCGCCGCCCTCGTGGATCGATCCGGGCGTTGTCGGCGCGACATGGCTCGAGATGCCACCGGGAAAGGAGAACTGCGTGAACAGCCGCCTCAGTCCGGCCTCGTCCTGACTGATGCTCGGGTAGATCTCGCTGTAGCTGCCTTCAAGGTAAGTGTTTGCCACCAGCGCCGGCCCGCCGTGTCCGGGCCCAGATACATAGAACATGTCGAGGTCGTATTTCTTGATGACCCGGTTCAAATGCACATAGATGAAGTTCTGGCCTGGCGTGGTGCCCCAGTGACCGACGATCAACGGCTTGACGTGGGCGAGCGTCAACGGCTCACGCAGCAGCGGATTGTCGTAGAGGTAGATCTGACCGACCGAGAGGTAGTTCGCGGCGCGCCAGTAGGCGTTCATCAGCCGGACTTCAGCGGCATTGATGACCGCACCCTCCGGCGGCCGCTCCGTCGTGGCGATCGGAAGCCTTGGGCTTGTTACGATCGTATCCATTCAAAGATCCTCGGGGTCCGTCACGTTCGGCAGCAGGCGCCGACCAACCTGTCCGCGGCGCCAGGAACATAAGCCCGGGCGGCGAGTGGTCGGAGGGTAGTTTCTGTCTGTGGATGGGTGCAGCCTCGGAAACTACTCAGCTGCGGCAGTGCCGCTGCCAAGATCCGATCCGACGGGCGTGCGCGGCAGCCTGTGCCCGGCGTCCTGTTTCAGGCCATACATTGCAGTACCAAGCAGGGCGGCGTTCACGGTAATGACGCGGACGGGGACCGCGCGAAGAAGGTTGGCGAAACGCCCCTTCGACGTGAAGGCGTGCATGAACGCGCCATCCTGCAGCTGCGGCACCACACGTGGCGGCAGGCCGCCCGCAAGATACACGCCGCCGGTCGCCATGACCTTCAGCGCCAGGTTGCCGGCCTCGGCGCCCCAGACATCGATCACGATGCGCAAGGCAGCGGCGGCAAGCGGATTATTGTCTGGGTCATGCAGCGCGGCTTCGATAATGACCGGTGTCCTGTCATGTGCTGCGTGTAGAATTGCCGCGAATGCGGGATCTTTCGAGGACGGATCACGCGAGCGCACGTAATCATACATGTTGGGCAGACCGGAACCTGCAAAGACTCGCTCGTAGGCGGCATGACGGAACCGCTCGGTCAGGAACCGCCAGAGCCCGGCCTGGATCTCGTTGGTCGGTGGGAAATCCGCGTGGCCGCCTTCGGCGGCGCACGTCACATAGCTCTCGCCGCTCCAGATCAGGAACGCCTCGCCAAGGCCGGTGCCCGGCGCCAGCACAGCAATCGCCGTGTGGGGCACCGCCTGTCCTGCATTGATCTCGACCACTTCCTCGGGCAACAGATGCGGCACCGCATGCGCGATTGCCTCGAGGTCGTTCAGCAGGGTGACACGATCAAGATAGAGCGCTCGGGGCAGGGCCTGTTCCTCGAGATCCCAGGGCAGGTTGGTCAGGTGCGCCTTGCCGGCAATCACCGGACCTGCCACGTCGAAACAGGCGGAGGAGTCGGGTGGCCGCCAGTGCTCGTCAGGAACGCCTCGACGATCGGCTGCAGGCCGGAATTGTCGGTACTTTTGTAATCCTGTCGCGCTAGGAAGTTCCTGGGCCCCGCCTCCGCGGACACCAGGGCCAGCCTAGTCGTGGTCCCGCCAATACCACCCGCGATCAGCATCCGGACCTCTTCGTTACTCTCTCGAACAGTATGCTCACTGCCGCGGCTGTCCTGACACCAGGGGCATCACAGGCCAAAGCGGCATCAGGATGGTTGCAAGCCGGCAACGTTCCGATCTTGCGTAAAGGCCGGAAGTCCAGCGCGCCCGTCTTGGTTTTGTGCCACCTAGCCCCGGATGATCTGGCGTGGTCTTGATCTGAGATCGCCATGATGCATCCTATCTCTGCAACGTCACGGTCGCCTGCTCGAGGTACAGAGGCTAGCGGTCCGTCAAGCCGAGTATTGCATCGAATTTATCTGCCTTCAGGCTGGCCCCGCCGATCAGCAGGCCCCCAACCTCGGGAATGCTCAGGATTTCTGCCGCATTATCTGACGTCACTGACCCGCCATACAGGATTCGGATTGCCGATCCGAAACCACCGAACTGGGTCATCAGGCAGGACCGGATATGCTGGTGCATTTCAGTGACCTGCTCCGAACTTGGCGGATGACCGCTTCCGATCGCCCAGAGCGGCTCATACGCGATCGCAGTTACCGCAGGTTTGCTCGGCGCGCTGAAAAGACTGCCGGCCAGCTGGCTGGCGCAGCTGGTCAGGGCTCTTCCGTTGCTGCGCTGTTCCTGTGTCTCGCCGATGCAGACGATGATACTCAGGCCGGCCCTAAAGCCCGCCAGCGCCTTCGCCGCGACTACTGCGTCAGTTTCCTGGTGAAGCCGCCGGCGCTCGGAATGGCCGACGATCACTGTGGTCGCTCCCGCATCCTTCAGCATCTCGGCGCTGACATCTCCGGTAAACGAGCCAGAAGCCTCCGCGTGACAATCTTCACCCCCCATCGGAAGCCGACCGGCCGCGACTTGAACGGCTCGGGAGATCAAGGTCGCCGGAACGCAGAGCAGCACGTCGGCATGAAGCGGCCTCGACGCAACGCAGGCTGCCATCAGCTCGATTTCCGGAAGCTGATCACTGAGACCGTGCATCTTCCAGTTGCCGGCAATCAGCTGACGCATGGCACAGGCATCACAGGGCTGTCCGGCCAACGAGAGTGGAGATCGGAGCAGCTGAAGCGACAGCGCCACGCCGCGCGATCGGGGTTGAACTACCTGCGATGTCGGATTTCAGTTGAGCATACTCCTCGCGGGTGATGTCGCCGCGCGCATAACGCTCATCGAGGATGTCGAACGCCCGGTTATCCGGCCGGCCTGAAAACCTCTGATGCGCACGGTAGGTGTAGCCCCAGTTCCCGAAGCTCGACAGCATCAGGAAGATGAAGCCGAACCATAGGAACCAGCCCCAGCCAAGAAATCCGTCGTTCCAGTAGGTATGGATCATCATGCCGCCTCATGGTCTTGAAGTTGATCTGTTGAGACAAATATTCCCCAATGCCGAAGTTAGCGGCAGCTTCGGAAACTACTTAGCTTCGGCAGGCTGCACGTTCGCGAGCTGGTTTCGAAGAACGGCCAGGGTGTGGCGAGCGATCATGGCCTCCTCGTCGGTGGCGATGACGCGCACCTCCACAGCACTCCCTGGGAGGCTGATCGGTTCGGTCAGCCCTCGCGCCAGGGGCGGTCTAATGGCCGCTTGAAGCCTGCCGTAGCGTCGCAAGCCGTGGCACTGGGAGGATATCGGGATGAACTGCGTGTGCTGTGGGGCTGCGGCAGTGACGGAACGGCCGGAGATGACGGCACGCGGATAGCGGTGCTTCCGTTGCCGGGCCTGCGGACGTCAGTTCAACGAGCGCAGCGGTGGCGTGCTGAACCGGACCTGCCTGCCCAGCGACATTATCGCCTTCGTGGTGTTCTGCAGGCTCCGCTACCGGCTGACGCTGCGCGACCTGAGCGAGATCATGGCGCTGCGTGGGATCGAGGTCAGCTACGAGGCCGTGCGTGACTGGGAGGCAAAGCTGCTGCCGGTCCTCGGCGAGGAGCTGCGCAAACGCCGCCGCGGCACCGGACGGCAATCCGGCGTGAGCTGGTATGTCGACGAGACCTACCTGAAGGTCCGCGGCCGCTGGACCTACCTGTATCGGGCGATCGACCGGGATGGGAACCTGATCGACGCCATGCTCAGCGAGCACCGCGACATGAAGGCCGCCAACGCGTTCTTCCGCTCGGCGCGGGCGGTTATGGGCCTGCGGCCGGACCGGGTGACGACGGATGGGCACGGCTCCCACCCAAGGGCGATTCGCACTGTGCCGGACAAGGCAGTCCGCCACCGCACCAGCGCGTACCTGAACAACCGCCTCGAACAGGACCATCGCGGCATCAAGGGCAGGATCCGATGTATGCGTGGCTTCAAAAACCACGATGCCGCCCACCGCCTCTGCCGAGAGCATGGCGAACTCCGCAACCTCCTTCGCCCTCGTCGCCGTCACAACCAGATCGTATCCGCCTCCCTCCGACGCACCCGCTTCGCAAGAGGCGCCCGAGCTGCACTCCGAATCATGCAGAATGCGTGATCCCGCAAGCTTCCGCAGAGACCAGTGAGAACGATGGCACGGGTGCTGACAGAACCGTGTCGGCTGCGGGCTCCCGGCCGGATCGACAGGAGCCACGCATGCATCGACATCCCATCCCTGGCCGGCAAGAGGGGTATCAAAATAAGGCTAAACCTGACCGATCGAACTTGGTTCGGGACAAACCGCCATTTTCTAAAGTTCGGAACGGCACCCCGCTCGCCTTCGTCATGCTTGCGCTAACACGCCGTTCAAAGAGTCTCTCGGTTCAACCCCGCCAGTCCGCGGCAAGACAAACCGCGCACGGCATCGAGACCAGCCAAAAGCTAAGGCATTACCGATAGGTCATCGAGCTGACCTTCGCCTGGATCGACCGCAACAGCCGCCTCGTCATACGCTACGAGCGGAGAAGCAGCATACATTACCCCCCCTCTCGCCTGCGCGCTCATCTGCTTCAACGGACTGCAGAGCGGTTTCGAAGGCATTCTAAGACCGCACGGCGTTAGTTTCTCGGATCCGGGATCGGCGTGAGCTTGCCGAGGAGAAAGACGTAGGAGAGGATCCCGATAATTAGCACGATACCGGCGACCAGGAACGCATCGGTGAAGGAATGCGTCGCTCCGACAATATAGCCGGTCGCGATCGGCGCGACGGCACCCATCATGTTGTTCAGGAAGTTCATGATGCCGCTGATCGTCCCGGTGGCACCCTTTGGAGCAATCAGTGAGGGAATGGACCAGCCAACCGGTGCTGCTGCGGCAAGGCCGCTCAGAGCGATCGAGATCCAGACGATCGCCCACACCGGGTCGGCCGTCAGGGTGGCGCCGAAGACTGCGAGACCGAGCAACATTCCAGACACGAGCACGGTCTTGCGAACCCGCGTATCGTCATAACCTTTCGTGATTAGGTGGTCAATCAGCCAGCCACCGACAACAAGATCGGCGACGGTCGCGCACGCCCATGGCACTGCGGCAAACCCCGCGGACTTCAGGATGCTCATATGCATCGTCTGGACGAGGTAGTTTGGCAGCCACGTGAGGAACAGATAAAATGAGTATCCGTAGGCCGCGAAGCCGATCGTCAGCCCCCAGAGCTTCCGGTTGCGCAAGAGATGGCCGAGCATGACCATACCGCCGCTCGCTGCCGGTCCCTCGACGGCGGCCCCGCCCGCACGAATATACTCGCGCTCCTCGGAACTAAGCCGCGGATGCTTGCTGGGATCTCGGTAGAAGAAAAAGAACATCAGGAAATACAGGAAGCTCAACGACGCTGTTACCACGAACCCAAAACGCCAACCGAAGTTAACGACGACCAGGGCGACGATCGGAACGCCAATGACGTTAGAGAACTTCGCCCCAGCGTCGAAGATCGATGTCGCTAGCGATCGCTCCTGGCGCGGGAACCAGTAGCCCGTGGCCTTCGCACTTGCAGGGAAACCGGGTGCCTCAGCCGCGCCCAGCAGGATGCGCGCACCAAAGATACCCGCGAAGCCACTCATGAATGCGGTCGAGGCGGAGATCATCGACCAGATCAGCGTGCTGCAGCGATTTGTTTTGGTGACGCCGAAACGATCCAGGATCATGCCCGTTGGGATCTGCATGAGGGCGTATGACCAGAAAAATCCACTGAAAAGCCAGCCTAACTGACCATCGGTGAGGGTGAAGGCATGCTTGAGCTGGGGCGCCGCGACGGACAGGTTGATCCGGTCGAAATAGTTGACGAGCACTCCACAACCCAGAAGCACACCGATACCCCATCGCAATCTTGGGACGTGTCGTGCCGCGCCGGCCGGTGCCGGCACTACCGTTTCTCGGATCGGCGCGCTTTGGGGAGCCGCAACATTGACTGTCATATCCGCGATCCTGACATTGCCGGCTGTTGCCGCGACGCCACGAGGTCCCGCTGTTCCAGCTGTTGCACGATGGTTGCGGCAATATCGGAAGGGGGAGTACCGATATTCACCGTGATTGGTCGCTCATCCTCCGTGGGTTCCTCTAAGGTCGAGAACTGGCTATCCAGCAGCGCTACCGGCATGAAGTGCTCGAGCCGTGCCGTCATGCGACGACGGATGAGGTCGTGTGATCCCTTCAGGTAAACCAGCGTCACGTGGGAGCGATCTCCGATGAGGATCTTGCGATACGCGCGTTTCAGCGCCGAGCAGGTCACGACTGCTGACTCGCCCCTTGCGCGCCAGCCGTCGACCTCCTTGGCGATCTTCTGCAGCCAAGGCAGTCGGTCGGCATCCGTCAGCGGCGTTCCACTGTGCATCTTCTGCACATTAACGGCCGGGTGAAGGTCATCACCCTCCTGAAACTGGCAACCGAGAGCTGCCGCTAGGAGGGCAGCCACCGTGGTCTTACCTGATCCAGAGACCCCCATGATTACGACTATGACAGGACGACTTAGCGAGGGCGTAAACGCTGGAGACCAAAAGCGCCGCGCTTGCCCATCATGTTCAACCATGGATACCTCCTACTCAAAGCCTTCGGACCTGCCCGTGTCACGCGATTGACGGATGCCCGCATTGTCAACACCGGGATTCGATAGGGCGCCATGGCAATCGCTCATAGCTTCGGAAAATACGCAGAGCTTGAGCTTAAGACTTTACAAAACAGCGCCTGCAAAGTTGTGCCAGCTGGATAAGGCTTGAAGTAGGCCACGCCTGGCCGAGTGAAGCGCGGGTCTGGTCCACCTCATCCGCGGGTTCGCGAACCTCTCGATGAGCCGGCCAAGCGGCATACGTCACTGGGCATTGCCGGATCCGTGGGGCTAGGCGTGACCGGGTGAAGGTTGCAGCTGGTGTTCGATCCCGACGATCCGCTGTTAGCGCAGTTCCGCCGGAGGATGGAGCACGAGCAGGGCACGCTGGCGGCAACTGCGGACAGAGGCTAAGCAGGGCACCCTGCTGTTATGACCCCTTGATCAGCTGCCGCTGGCGAAATACGGCATCACCCCTTGGCGAGCAACGCGCGAACGCTTCCCTTCCTGCGCCAGCTCTTATGATTCCCGATTTGCCAGAAGGGGCAGCATCGCAAACCAGGATCCGCCACAACGGCATAAAGTCATGCAGTTCTTTAATCGTAGTGACTACAGGGGTTTCGTCTGCTTGCGAACAGCAGAGATCGTCAGGCGGACCAAAACTCTATCCTAGGTCGTCTGCTGACACGGACGCAAAATCGCAGGTTGCCGATGAGAATAACCTGTTACACTTCCGGGGACGGCACAGAGCCATCGCTAGCAGGGCGTCAACGCAATGGATTGGGGCTTCCCTTTAGTTTGTGTGGGTGGCCCCGTCAGCGGGCTGGATGCATACACTCATCTGCTCCGGAATTTCCCACCCAACCTTGAATTGACGATCGCAATCGCTAATCACTTGAGAACGATGGCCACCCAACTTTATCAGATCCTCAGCCGTCACACGGGGATTCTGGTCAAGCACATCAGCGAGGGTTTTAATATCAAGCCTAATTGCGTTTTCATTATTCTGGCAAGCCGCGACTTGCACGTGCAAGACGGCGAATTTCGTCTGAATCTTATATCCAAACCGCGGGGATGGCCAGATGTGATCACCGTCTTTCTCCATTCTCTAGCTGAGCATTGGCAGGGCTAGTTAAAGCCGTCATCGTCTCCGACCTTGATGGCGACGGAGCAGACGCTCTTTGCGAGATATGAGACGTCGGAGGCGTGACTATTGCGCAGAGACCGGGTAGGGCTGAGCGGCCAGATATGCCCACGAGCGCGGTAGCTAGCGGGTGTATTGATTTCGTTCTTTCACCTGAAGCCATTCCAGAGGCAATTCGTGAGATCAATTCTAGGGGACTGTCCGAGCGGCCGATAAGGCATTTATAAATTCAAGTGACAACTGTCGGCTTGGCCGCTCAACAAGCCCTGGATCAATCTGCTGCCGTCAACGGTTTGCAGCTAGAAAACGTTTCTCCAGTGATAGGTCAGTCGCCGCCACAAGCTGCCTTCAGAGCGTCGGTGGTGATCTCCTGGATGGTCTGGCCGGTTCGGCGGACCGACGCTGCAGCCAGCGATGCATTGGCACCGTTGCCCGGGAGGTCAGCGCGATGGTCGGCTCCGGCCGCACGAACCCGAAGCTTTCCTGCACCGGCCTACGCAGGCGATCTTCCGTTCCGGCCGGCCCATCTCCGCCAAAGAGGCTGCTCTGTCCCGCGACCTCGACCCGCGGCGCGCGCTGGCCCTCGAGCGTCACCATGCTGCATTCTAGATCCGTCTGGAGCATGCTCTGCCCGGTGGTCTGCAGGCGCTGCACCAGACGCTTTAGGCGATCATAACGAGCCGAGCCGTGACCGGGATGGTACCGACCTTGCGCGCGACCATAGATCGGTCGTGCTGCAGCGGCCGGGCTTAAGACACCTCGTGAGCTTCAAAGGGCTGCATATTTGGTCCTTCACGACTCTTCGGCAGGGGCAAGAACTACGGACTCATCGAACGCCACTCCCTGCGTGTAGCGATGACCCTGCACCGGCCTCATCGGTTTTGTCGCAAACTTTGACGGTGGATGAGGTAGGCGCAGGAACTGCGGAGTGGATTATCCTGTGAGGGAATAAAACTGCTGTGCTGGACGCAAATTTCTGTGGAGCGCAACTGGCCCTTGCGGATCATATGCATGATCTCGATGCCGGCGAGGGTGACTGCTGCCGACCAGAAACGCTTGAAGCCGAGCATCGGCCTGGTCATCCGTTTGACCGCCCGATGGTCCTGTTCAACGATATTGTTGAGGTATTTGACTTGGCGGGTCTTGATCCCAGCGTCATGTTCGGCGTTGTAGCTGTCGATCGCCGCGATGTTGGAACCGCTCTTATCGATGGTGATCGTGCGGGGGACCCCATGCCGGCTGGCGGCCTTGCACAGGAAGCGGAGCGCCGCCTTGCGGTCGCGCTTAGCGGTCAAAAGGAAGTCCACCGTGGCGCCGGCCTTATCGACCGCACGATACAGATACTTCCAGGCTCCCTTGATCCGCACGTAGGTCTCGTCCATCCGCCAGCTGTCACCCACCAGGCGCTTGCGTCCAAGGAACGCCTTCTCCAACAGCGGCACATATTTAAGAACCCAGCGATGCAAGGTCGAGTGATCGACCTCCACACCGCGCTCCTGCATCATCTCTTCGATCTGGCGGTAGCTGAGCGGATACGCCACATACCAGCGCACCCCCCACAGGATCACGTCACGCTTGAAGTGACTGCCCTTGAACTCAATCGCCATCGTCCGCCCAGCCTGAATTGGGCCCTAGATCCTATACCAAACATCGGTAGCGAAAAACTTGCGACAGAACCGTCTGGGCTGCAGGTCATGCTCGCGCATCAGGCGACGCACCTTCTTGCTGTTCACCACCAGCCCCTGGTGACGCAGTTCCGCGCATATCCGGCGGTAGCCATACGCCTCGAACTCCTCGCCGATCGCCCTGATCCGGCTGACGATCTCATCATCCTGCTGAGGAGCGACAATCGCGTCGTGGTAGGTCGAACGAGCCAAGCCCATCAGCCGACATCCCTGGGTAATGCTGAGACCACCGGGCCGGTGATGACGGACATAGAAACGTTTCTGCTCGATCGTCCGTGCTTGAGAGCCCCCTTTAGATACTCAAGTTCGAGTGCCTGCCGCCCAACGAGCCGCTCAAGCGCTGCGATCTTCGCCTCGTATCCAGATAACAGATCCGCTGCTTCCGCCTCATTGTCGAACGCACCGACCTCTGCCTTGGCGATCCAGATGCGGATCAGGTTCCGACTGATGTCGTGCCGCTTGGCAAGCGCGTGCAGCGTCTCTCCTGCGGTGTATTCAGCGACAAGCTGGCGCTTGAACTCGATACTGTGGACGCGATGTTTGGCCACGACCTTACTCCTGTAAGGCCCTCCGGCAGGGGGTCAACCAGATCGCCTCATCCTGTCCACCCGCAGGGGCGCACTCCACAAGCTGGTGCAGGTCGCGCGAGAACAGAGACACCCCGACCCAGGTCTCGAGCGACTGGATACGCCGGCTCATGGCGGACTGGGTCATATGACGCCGCTCCGCCGCGCGTGCGAAATGAAGGCAGTCCGCCGCCGCCAAAAAATCCTCCAGCCAGCCATGGTCCACGTCACGCCTCGCCGCTGTCTCATGCGAGTTTCACATGAACCGCCCCTGGCGCGAGGGCTGACAGAACCGCTAAAACTAGCCGGGATCGGACACAGGGGAACCGCGTAGACGATCAGATGACGGCGATGTCGTTTTCGACGTCGATTGCACCGGGTGCCGACCATGCAGTCTCCGCAGCGATCTGCCGCTCGTGAGACGAGTGCACAGTTCCGCTCAGTACAACTTTGCCGCCATCTGCGCGAACGTGAACTGCCTCGGGATCAAAGAACCACGAGCGATGTAGCGCGTGAGTAATGTCGTCACTGAGGCTGGCTGTATCGACGCGGGGCTTGATGGTCGCTTGGTTCGAGACGCCGATCACACCGTGCAGTGGCCGAATGTCTTGCTCAGCGGCTTCTTTTTGGAACCACCAATCGACCACCCCAGTCAGCGTGACCCAGCCGTTCGCGACCGTGACCTTAACGCTATCCTTTGGAACGGAGACGTTCCACGACAAGCGTTCGATCGCCGCCGCCGCGATCTCGCCGTCCGAGCGCTTTGTCTCGAACGGCAGGCGGACCTCGATCTCGTCGGCGACCGCCTTTACGCCCTTCACCCGGCGTACTGCGGTTTCGGCGGCGTGCTTCTCGGCGTAGCTGTCGACACGGGCGGAAAGGGTCACCACACCAGCGTTGCGATGACGCCGATATGCCCGCCGGTCACGCTCGGTTCCCAGATCAACTGCGCGAGCACAGACTGCTGAAGCCGACTGTCTTTAGACATTACGAACTCCCGTTCGGACAGTTAACCGGCAAGAGAGCCGACCGTCCTCGTCACCCAGAAACTACACGACCCGTCCTGGCCGGCGGCACGCCATTCCACCTGGGGCTTCGGAAGCGCGGCGGCCCGAGAGTGTCTGCCATCTGCGCCCTGAGGGCCGTGCGATGAGTAGTTTCCGACTCTGCCGTGCGGCGTCATTCCGGCTTTTTATGCTGATGGCCATCAGCACCGAAAGTTCGCATGAGCGATATCCAAGACAGCCTGCCCGCCGGCCGAGCCGAGCCTGGGTCCCTGAAGGAGGGGCACAATTGAAGGCGCTCACGCCCAATGGGTTCGGCATGGCAATGCTGGCCGGGGAACAAGTGCGCGCCACGCTCACGACGGCGCCGCTCAACTGCGCGGCAATCGGTGGGGTGAAGATGGCCGATCACGGCTGGTTCGCCGCCCGGACATCGGGCACGTTCAGCCAGTCGATCCTGGCCGGCGCTGCCTGATGCCGGGCGCTATCCTGGCGCTCAATGCCGGGTCGAGCAGCATCAAATTCGGGCTGTTCGAGGTCGGCGACGGGCCGGAGCTCCGCCTGATGTCGAAGGGCGGGATCCAGGGCGTCGGCGGCAATCCGCACTTCACCGCCACGGATGCGGCTGGCGCGTCGATGACGGACAAGCACTGGCAGGGGAAGGAGGCGGAATACGACGCCATGCTCGGCGCGCTGCTGGCATGGGCGGAGTCCCATGTGCATCCTGACACCCTCGTCGCGGTCGGGCACCGCGTGGTGCATGGCGGGCGCGACTTCACCGCCCCGGTCCGGCTGACGGCCGAGATCGTCCAGCAACTGGACGCGCTGACGCCGCTGGCGCCGCTGCACCAGCCGCATAGCCTGGCGCCGATCCGCACGCTGACAGCGCTGCGGCCCGGCCTGCCGCAGGTCGCCTGCTTCGACACCGCTTTCCACAACACCATGCCCGCGGTCGCCAAGCGCTTCGCGTTGCCACGCGAATACGAGGACGAAGGTGTCTGGCGCTACGGCTTTCACGGCCTTTCCTACGAGTACGTCTCGCGCGCCTTGCGGCAGGACGCGCCGGGCCTTTCCGCAGGCCGGGTCGTCGTCGCGCATCTGGGCAACGGCGCCAGCCTGTGCGCCATGCGGGACGGGCAAAGCCAGGACACCACGATGGGCTTTACCGCGCTGGACGGCCTGGTGATGGGCACGCGCTGCGGCACGCTGGATGCCGGCGTGGTGCTGTACATGCTGCAGCAGAAGGGGCTCGATGCGCATGCGGTGGAGCAGGTGCTGTACGAACGCTCCGGCTTGCTCGGCGTATCCGGCCTGTCGAGCGACATGCGGACGCTGCTCGACAGCGCCGACGAGCGGGCCCGCGAGGCGGTGGAGCTGTTCGCATTCCGCGTAGGGCAGGAGACGGCGGCGATGGCGGCCTCGATGAACGGGCTCGACGGCTTCGTCTTCACGGGCGGGATCGGCGAACATGCGGTGGCGGCGCGCACCTTGGTGTGCGAGCGGCTGCGTTGGCTGGGAGTGGCGCTGGACGCCGCCGCCAATGCGAATGGGGCGGGCCGGATTAGCACGCCGGGCAGTCGGGTCGAGGTCCATGTGATCCCGACGGACGAGGAGGCCACCATCGCCCGGCATACGCATGATCTGATCGCCTAAGTCACCGCCGCAATCTGCTTGCCTGAGTAGTTTCCGAGCCTGTGTTCCTAGGCCCGGCCAGCCAACATCCTGTGCTGTGCCGATGGTCCGGTCGTCACGCAGCTCACCGAAGCTGAGATCGCGGAGCAGGAACGCACGAGAAAGGAACGCATAATGCTGAATGCCGTCTCATCGCTCAAAGGATTCGAGATCCAGGCCAAGGATGGCAGCCTCGGCACGGTCAGCGACTTCCTGTTCGACGACAGCACCTGGAAGGTGCTCTGGATGGTGGTCGACACCGGGCGCTGGCTGAGCGGGCGCAAGGTCCTGATCCACCCGTCGGCGGTGATTTCCGCTGAATATGGGGAGAGGGAACTCAAGGTCGCACTGACGAAGGCTCAGGTGAAGGACAGCCCGGACGTTGGGACCGACAGGCCAGTGTCACGACAGATGCAGAACGATCTTTACGGCTACTATGGCTCCGACCCGCTCTGGGGCGGATCGATGTTCGGCGCCGGGCTGTATGGCGGGTCGATGAACGGGTTCGCTGGCGGCGGCATGGGCGCGATTGCCTCGCCTTTATCGGCGCCCGCCTATTTTGGCACGGCCGCCGTGCAGGAAGCCGAGCGCGGCGAAACAAATCATCACGAGGGCGACCCGCATTTGCGCAGCATCGCCGAGGTCACCGGCTACCACGTGCATTCGACCGACGGCGACATCGGGCATATCCAGGACCTTCTCATCGACAATGCAAGCTGGGGCATTCGTTACCTCATCGTCGATACCTCGAACTGGTGGGTCGGGCAGCATGTGCTGATCTCGCCCTATGCAGTGCAAGGCGTGGACTGGTCGGAGCGTCACGTCCGGCTCGACCTCACCCGGGCAAAGGTCAAGTCTAGCCCGTCCTGGAACCCGTACAACGTCATCGACGGGGAGTTCGAGCAACGGCTGCACAACCACTACGACTGGCCCGGCTACGGTTGGTAACGGGATCGCTCGATTGGGCGCCGGCAAGGTCACGTCAAGGCAAGATCAGGCGAAGGCCTGGGCCGGCAGGAGGGGGACAATGCAGACAACTCAACCCAACGTATTCGCCCCCTGAAGAATTCGAGCGCTGAGGCGTTCCTTTACGCCGATATCAGAGCAGAGCTGAACGGCTCGACACTGACGATCCTGTCGATGGTCGCGCGGCTTGGTCGCGACCCGTGGGCGGAAGCGGCAAGATGGGCGGCGCTGCCCCGGGCCGGCGCGATCGAGAGCCTCGCCCGAGACATCGATCAAATGCCGCTGGTGCCGGCTGCCCTGGCCGCGGCATACGCCACCGTCACACGTCTCGTCCAACTCCTGCCGGCGACAACGCCAGGCGCGCAACTAGCCCGTCTTATTCAGCGCATGCCAGGGATTCGCTGGCGGATGTACCGTAAGCATCGGTTTTGTCGCAAACTTTGACGGTGGATGAGGTAGGCGCAGGAACTGCGGAGTGGATTATCCTGTGAGGGAATAAAACTGCTGTGCTGGACGCAAATTTCTGTGGAGCGCAACTGGCCCTTGCGGATCATATGCATGATCTCGATGCCGGCGAGGGTGACTGCTGCCGACCAGAAACGCTTGAAGCCGAGCATCGGCCTGGTCATCCGTTTGACCGCCCGATGGTCCTGTTCAACGATATTGTTGAGGTATTTGACTTGGCGGGTCTTGATCCCAGCGTCATGTTCGGCGTTGTAGCTGTCGATCGCCGCGATGTTGGAACGTAACCATCCGCTGAGCACCGCGGCATCATGTCTGATCAGGCAGCGTGGCCGATCGCGGCGGTATTTGATTTAAGCCAGTGCCATGGCAGCAGATCATCGAGGCGTTGCACCGGATGTTCCGCGATGCGGGCCAGCACGTCAGCCAGCCAAGCCTGCGGGTCAACGTCGTTCATCTTGGCCGTGACGATCAAGCTGTACATGATTGCGGCACGCTGCCCGCCGCGATCCGAACCACAGAACAGCCAGGATTTTCGCCCAAGTGCGATGCCTCTCAGGGCGCGTTCGGCCGCGTTGTTGCTGAGGCAGATCCGTCCATCATCCGCAAACCGGGTAAACGCCGTCCAGCGTTTCAGCATGTAGTCGATGGCTTTGGCGATGTCGTTGCCACGCGCGAGCTTAGCCCGCTGCTGACCCAACCAGTCCTGCAGGTCCATCACCAGGGGAAGTGACGAGGCCTGCCGGATCGCCCGGCGCTCCTCGGCACTGTGGCCGTTGATGTCGCGTTCGATGTCGAACAGGGCGTCGATGCGTTGCACGGCTTCCAGGCAGATTGGCGACAGAACCGCTGGGGCCTTGCCGTGCGCCGCACGGCGCGCGCTGCCCGCAAGGTCGGCCAGCACGAAAAACTTCCGGCGCGCATGCGCCCAGCAGGCAGCTTCCACGATCGGCCCGGGTTTGCGTCCCGGTTCATAGAGCTTGCCATAGCCGCCATAAGCATCTGCCTGCAGGATGCCGGTGTAGGCTGCCAGATGGCCTTGCGGGTGTTCGCCGCCGCGATCGCGCGAGTAGTGGAACACAGCACCCGGCGGAGCGAGACCACCGAACGGCCGATCGTCGCGCACGTAGACCCACAGACGGGCGATGTCGGTCTTGCCGCGGGCCAGCACCGGCACCGTGGTGTCATCGCCATGCAGCCGTTCTGCCGCCATGACATGAGCAGCCAAGCGCCCAAACAGCGGCATCAGCACGGTTGTGCAGGCACCGACCTGGTCGGCCAGCGTCGACAGGCTGACCTCCACACCCTCGCGGGCATAGCGTTCTGCCTGACGGTTGAGCGGCTGATGCTGGCCGAACTTCTCGAACAGAATCATGGCCAGCAGGTTCGGTCCGGCCCAGCCGCGGGGCGTCACGTGGAATGGCGCCGGGGGCTGACTGATGCGCTCGCAATCGCGGCAGGAGAATTTCTCACGCACATGCTGGATGACTTTCCAGCTGCGCGGGACGACCTCCAGGGTCTCCGTGACGTCCTCCCCCAGCCTGGACAGGCGTGTGCCGCCGCAGCAGGCGCAGGCCGACGGACCTGCGATGACGACGCGCTCGCGAGGGAGGTGTTCGGGAAACGGGCGCCGGGCCGGGCGCTTGCGGGTAAAGCCGGTGACGGCTGTAGTCTTGGCCGCGGCGGCCTCGGCAGCCAGCTCGTCCTCGGTGGCCGATGCTTCCAGCTCTTCCAGCTGCAGTTCCATCTGCTCCAGCAGGCGGGCGGTGCGCTCCGAGCGTGGTCCGAAGCGGTCACGGTTCAGTTTCTCAATCTGCAGCTTGAGGTGGGCGATCAACGCCTGGTCGCTGGATTGCTGGGCTTGGGCCTCGGCTATGACCCGGGCGACGTCGGCACGTGCTGCCAGGAGCGCTGCCTTGAGCAGCTCGACCTCATCCGGCGGTGCGGCAAACTCGGCGTCCATGCCGAAGATTGAATCATGAACCAAGCCGCCGTGGTACTATTTTCGGCAGCTACCGATCCATTATCCTGCAGATTGTGGACGCCATGTCTGCCGCGGATTGCGCCAGTCGATCGCCTCCAGCAAATAACCCATCTGCGCCGCTGTCAGCGGCACTGCGCCATCCACCGTCTGCGGCCAAATGAAGCGCCCGCGATCCAGGCGCTTGGCATAGAGCGACAAACCGATGCCATCATGCCAGATCGCCTTGATCAGCGAACCACTGCGGCCCCTAAAAACAAAAACATCCCCAGCAAATGGATCTCGGCCAAGCCCTTCCTGCACCTGCAGAGCAAGACCGCGCATGCCCCGGCGCATGTCGGTATGGCCCGTCGCGATCCAGATCCGTACGCTCGCCGAAACCGGGATCACTCGCGCAGCGCCGCCAGCACGCGCCGCAACGCGCCGAGATTGACGTCGCTGCCAACGCGGACGTGTCGGCCATTGCCCAGCTCGATTTCGATGAGCCCGGACGTCGGCACGGATCGCATCGGCGCTACCGAGTGCGGTGCCGAATTGGATGGCATGGATTCCGTGGGAGCCACCCCGATCATCTGCACCGGCATGAACATCGCCATATCCGACGCCGCCCTCAGCACACCCTCACGCACCTGTCGTCGCCAGGTGAACAGAAGGCTTTCGCAAATATCATGGCGAGCCGCGACAGCGCGGATCGCAACACCAGGCTCCTGCGTCTCAGCAACAATGCGCAGCTTATCTGCCGTGCTCCAACGCCGCCGACCCTCACGCCCGGTGATGATCTCCATCACGCCATCCATCGAAACACCTCAAGCGCCACCTAAAGTAGCAACTTAAGGTGGCGACAGATTCACGCCCAGGCGGCCTTCAGCGGAGGGATACGTTGGAACCGCTCTTATCGATGGTGATCGTGCGGGGGACCCCATGCCGGCTGGCGGCCTTGCACAGGAAGCGGAGCGCCGCCTTGCGGTCGCGCTTAGCGGTCAAAAGGAAGTCCACCGTGGCGCCGGCCTTATCGACCGCACGATACAGATACTTCCAGGCTCCCTTGATCCGCACGTAGGTCTCGTCCATCCGCCAGCTGTCACCCACCAGGCGCTTGCGTCCAAGGAACGCCTTCTCCAACAGCGGCACATATTTAAGAACCCAGCGATGCAAGGTCGAGTGATCGACCTCCACACCGCGCTCCTGCATCATCTCTTCGATCTGGCGGTAGCTGAGCGGATACGCCACATACCAGCGCACCCCCCACAGGATCACGTCACGCTTGAAGTGACTGCCCTTGAACTCAATCGCCATCGTCCGCCCAGCCTGAATTGGGCCCTAGATCCTATACCAAACATCGGTAGCGAAAAACTTGCGACAGAACCAGCCCGCGCACGGGCGCGGATCGCCGCCACCGATTGAGCTACCCGGTGACCGGCTCGCCCACCCTGGCTTCGTGGCCGGACGGAGTTTCCAGCGCGCTCACTTCCGCAATCCGACGGTTGTGCCGGGCTATTCCGCTAAAGCGCGCAGCGAGGAAGATGTTTACCAGCTCCGTCGCCAGCCTGATCCCGATGACCTTGCCCCCGAAGCAGATGACGTTCATGTCGTCATCCTCGACGCCCTGCCGCGCCGAGAAAGGATCATTCACCAGGGCTGCCCGGATGCCGGCGACCTTGTTGGCCGCGATGGACGCGCCCACTCCGCTGCCGCATAGGGCAATTCCCCGCTCGACGGTTCCCTCGACGACGGCCCGCGCCAGCGGGATCACAAACATCGGATAGTCATCGGCGCTGTCTAGAGTTTTTGCGCCGAAATCGACGACCTCATGCCCGCCGACACGAAGCATCGCGGCAAGTTCGGACTTCAGCTGCCACCCACCATGATCTGCGGCAATACCGATTTTCATGAGGCGGCTCCTGGTTGATGCGGGTGGTTTCCGGCGTAGGCCGGAGCCCCGGACTTCAGTCGGGCTTCCGGGCCCGTCGCCGAACTTCCCACTAAAATCAAGCGGCGTCCGGGACATTGGCCTTTGCGTCCCAAGTGCCGGCTAGCACTAACCTCGCAAGTGCAGGAAGCGACGCCGCACCAGTCCTGCGCATGATTGAGGCACGGTGATTTTCTACCGTCCGCTGGCTGATAGCGAGATCTGCCGCTATATTTTTGCTCGGCTCGCCAGCAACCACCCGAGTCATAATTTCGCGCTGCCTTGGCGTAAGAGAGGCTATATTGCGGGCTGCATCCTCTCGCCAGACGACCTGCTTGCTCTTGTCGCGAGCCTGATCCAGAGCGCGATCGATGCTGGCCAGCAGATCGGCTTGGCCAACCGGTTTTTCAATAAAGTCTAAGGCACCGGCCTTCATGGCCATTATTGCCATTGCGACGTCGCTCCTACCAGTAATCATGATAGCCGGCAGGTGGCTGGACGCAGTCTGCAAATGACGGAGTAGATCCAAACCGCTCATTCCCGGTAGGTAGGCGTCGATCAGCAGGCATCCCGTATCGCCATGACGGTATGATGCCAGGAATGCCTCGCCGTTGGCAAAATCCTCAACAGTACGTCCATCGTCCTCTAGCACCGACCGGAGGGCTGACCGAATATGAGCATCGTCGTCGACCACAAAGACCGTAGAAGGTTTTTTGGATACCGCGGGACGCTCCGGTTTTGGGATTGACGCATGTCGTTTCACGTCGAGGCACAGCATCTCCGCTATAGTTCGTATCAGCTCGTCGCGCTTTGCAGGCTTGTTGAGTTGCACACAACCTTCCGCCGCAACTTCACGCATTGTTTTGCTTGAGATATCGCCGGTAAGAATGATGGCCGGCACTGCCTTTCCGACGACCTGTCGTAAGCGGCCAACCGCCTGGATGCCGTTCAGGCCACCGGGGAGATTAAAATCGACCAGCAGCAGATGCGGCACTCCCGACGCATTCTGCACCAGCTTTATCGCGGCTGGACCATCTCGTGCCGTTAGGGCGCGGTAGCCCTCGGTCTCCAGCAGCATGCCGAGCAGTTCGCGTAAGTCGGGATCGTCCTCAATGATCAGGATCGTGCTGGGTGGGTGTTCGACAAGTGCCTTACCGCTGCTTTTTAAGTCCGATCGCGTTGTTTCCGCAAAAGAACCGCTCGTCGCGAGGGGTATCTCGATAGCAAACATCGATCCCTTTCCTTCCCGGGAGGTGACCCGGACGCGATGACCCAGAAGGATCCCCAACCTCTGTACGATCGACAGCCCGAGGCCGAGGCCGCGGCTGCGTTCCCGAGCGTCGTTCCCGACCTGATGATACTCCTCGAAAATTGCCTGTATCTCGCCCTGTGGGATGCCGATACCAGTGTCCCAGACTTCTACGCTAAGCATGGGGCCTTTCCGGCGGCAGCCGAGCAGGACTCTCCCCGTCTCGGTATATTTCAATGCATTTCCGAGCAGGTTGCGGATCATCTGCCTGAGTAGTTTCGGATCACTATACACTTCTTGGGAGCAGTCGACGACGCTAAACTGCAGGCCTTTTGCCGTGGCTGGATAAAGAAACTCGTCCCGTTTTCTTGCAAGCAATTCACCTATATTGAACTGTTGCAAATCTGCCGGGATGACCCCGCCCTCAATCTGATTGATGTCAAGCAGAGCGTCCAGCATCACCGCCATCGAGCCGAGGGTGTCGTCTTGTCGGGCGATGAGATTTTGCGCCTTGTCGCCCTGTACCGTCTTGGCGAGGAGACCTTGCAACAGCGATAACGTCTGCAACGGCTGACGCAAGTCATGGCTCGCAGCTGCGAGGAACCGCGACTTGGCCCTGTTGGCGATATCAGCCTCGCGCCTGGCTTCGTCGACCGCGCCGGCGGCGCGCTTTCGGCTGGTGATATCGTTGAACGTGATAACCACGCCTTCGACTCGGCCGCCATGCGTCAGGTACGGCAGGATCCGGCGACGAAACCACTGCCCGCTGGCCGCCTCGATCTCACGTTCGGCAGGATCGAGACTTGCCAGAACGGTGATGGCGTCGCCCGCCAATGCACCGTCGGCCGCCAGAGAGTGAAGGTCGGCGAGCGGACGACCGACATCTCCGGGCAGAATGGCGAACAGCGATCGCGTCGCAGGCGTGAAAAAGCGGATGCGGAGATCGCGATCAAGGAACAGGGTTGCAATGTTCGTACTGTAGAGCACGTTCTGCAGGTCGTACGCCGTCGATCGTTGCCGGTCCAGCGTCTCCTGCAGTTGGCTGTTCAACGCAGTCAGCTCCTCGTTGAGCGACTGCAGTTCCTCCTTAGAGGCCAGCAATTCCTCGTTGGTCGACTGGAACTCCTCGTTGACGGAAACCGCGTCTTCGTTGACCGCCTTCTGCTCTTCAGCGGATAACTCAAGATCGCGGAGGGCAGCCTGAAGGTCCCTCCGCGTCGTTTCGAGTTCAAGCTCAAGCTCGGCAAACTGTGGCGGATTGCGAGTGATCGCATTGCCGTCAACCAGCGCAGCCCGTGGTGCGGGAACGAAGCAGACCAGCAGCAATGCTTCGCCATCGTCCAGCACCGGCTGCGCCTCGATGATGACCTGCTCGGCGTGGCACTCGACGGCGATGCGGGTTTTATCGCGCCGAGAGCGATCGATCGCTGTTCGCAGCTTCGCGCGCAGGCCGGACCGTACGGTCATGAGAAGGTCGTGCGTGGGATGGCCGGTTGCAAGGCGAAGGTAGCGGTCTGTGGGGCCAAGCGAAAAAACGCTTTCATTGGCCTGATTGATCAATACGGCTGCCGGCGCGTATCCGTCCAGCACGAGCCGGCGGCCGAGATCGGCAAGCGCCACTTGGCGCGATGGTGGCCGCACGACCACCGCTTGGCGCAGCCGCAAACCCGCACCAGTCGGGATGGCCAGGCTGAGCCTGTCCACGCGTCCTACGCGGCGGTAGATCCGCTGATCCTTTGCGACAGCCTCGAAGCGGCCGTTGGCGCTGCCGGGCGTCTCGACGGGCCCCAGCACCAGAAACCCCTCTTCGGAGAGCGCGAAATGGAAGAGCGAGATAGCTTTTTCCTGCGCGTCGGGTTGAAAGTAGATCAACAGGTTACGGCAGGAAATCAAATCCAGCCGAGAAAAAGGCGCGTCGGAGAGCACATCCTGCACGGTGAAGACGACCAGGGCGCGAAGCTCGGCAGACACACGCCAGATATTGCCTTCCTGCGAAAAGAACCGGCTCAGACGATCGGTTGACACGCTCTGAACGATCGTGTCGGGATAGGCGGCATCTCGAGCCGTCGCGACAGCGTCTGCATCGATGTCTGAGGCAAACAGCTGCACCCGAACAGGATGCTCGGACCGGGCGATCTCCTCCTGGAAGAGCATCGCGAGCGAATAGACTTCTTCACCCGTACTGCATCCAGGAACCCAGACCCGCAGATGCCGGTCAGCCGGATGCTGTCGCACCATGCTGGGAATGATATGCTCCGCCAGGTAGGCAAACACCGCAGGATCTCGGAAAAACCCGGTGACATGGATCAGCAGGTCCTTTGCCAGTAGATCAAGCTCGTCACCATCCTGGCGCAGCAGTTGAAGGTAGCGGCCGATGTCATGTGGCGCAATTCCGGCGAGCGCCATGCGCCGCTCAGCGCGGCGTTGCAGCGTACCGTGCTTATACTCGCTGAAATTATGCCGGGTGTTGGATCGCAGCAACGCGATGATGTCGGCTAAATCGGGCTGCTTTGGCCCGGTTTGAGGGTGCAGGGTTTGAGGTGGTGACGGCGGAAGATCCTTGTGAAGCCAATCCGTCAATGCGGACGGGATAACGCCGACCGGTAGTACCCGGTCGGCCATCCCGGTGGCGATCGCGCTCTGCGGCATCCCGTCATAAGCTGCCTCGTCAGGATCCTGTACAATCACGAACCCCCCGGCCTTCTTAATGGCAACCAACCCCACGCTGCCGTCCGCGCCTGTGCCAGATAGGATGATGCACGCAGCCCTTGGGCCGTAACTCTCCGCTAGGGATTGCAATAGAAAATCGAATGTGAGCCGCGTGCCATCCTTACCCCGTCGCGGGGTTAGGTGCAGTGCATTGTGAGCCACGGACAGGTCGGTTCCGGGGGGGATGACATACAAATGGTCTGCCGCCAGCGGCAATCCATCTGCCGCCTCGCAGACGGTCAGGCCGGTTCGCGCAGCTAGAAGCTCTGTCATCATGCTGGCATGCGTCGGGTCAAGGTGCTGCACGAATACGAATGCCACCCCGCAACCAGGCTGGATTGCCGCCACCAGTTTCGTGCAGGCTTCAAGGCCACCCGCTGATGCGCCGATACCGACGACGGTAAGGCTTGCCGAGTCGATTACGGGATATTGCAGGGCAGCGGGCTCTGCATTGACCAAGATCGGCTTCGGTCTGGGTGGAGACGCTTGGCGTCGAGGCATGTCCAGTGTTCCTGCTGCTATTCGTATCGAAAACGGTGGTAAGTCACGGTAGGAGCAAGTCTCCCCTCAAGCGAGGATTCCGTAAGTGTTTTCCGACCTTCCACCATTGCCAATACCGCGCCTGGAGCCTAGCACGATCTCCCAGAGTCGAAAGTTCTTCCCCGACGCGGAGCCGATCTGATTCACCATGTTGGCTGGATTGGAGGCCAGCATGGATGGGACGGACACTTTCTCAGGACCTTCGAGACCGGGTAATCGCCGCCGTGGATGGTGGCATGTCGCGCAATGCCGCCGCTGCGCGGTTCGGCGTGGCAGTAGCGACAGCGGTCCGTTGGGTTCGGGCCCGGCGGACGGAGGGACTGCCAACACCGCGGCCCAAGGGCGACGACCTGCGCTTCCAGCGGATCGAGAGCTACCGGGTGGTGATCCTCGCGGCTATCGACGCGCAGGTGGATATAACTCTCGTCGAGCTCTCTGAGCTGCTACGTGAGCGGCATGGTGCGTCGTTCGCGCCAAGCACGATCTGGCGTTTCCTCGACCGCCACGGGATGACCTTAAAAAACGTATGGCCCGCCCAGTCTGCAAGCGATCTTTGCGATCTGGTCAGTCTACGCCAACGTATCCAATCTCGGGACATTGTCCCGGCCAAGATGGAGGTCCGCACGTCCCGGTCCTCATAAAAACATCGGCGTCGAGCGCCATTTTTTGAACCAGGTTTCCAGAACACCAATCAACTCTCAGGCCACCTCGCATTAACCACCCGCAGACGCCATCAACCGTCCACGCCGGGTAAGCGCGGCCGGCCAATTCTATTGATTATGACACCGTTGCAGTCGTGAGCTCGAACCTCCGCCCACTCCGAAGCACTGCGCAGATGATCCGTACCAGCTTGGCGGCCAGCGCCACCACTACGGTGTTCACGTGCGCTGGCGCGAGCAAGCCGCGCAACCAGCCACCCATCGGGGTCTCACCCTTGGATAGCGACGGCAAGGCTGCACACGCACAGTGGATCAGCATCTTGCGCAGGTAGCCGTTACCGCGCTTGGTTATTCCCAGAAGCTTCGGCTTGCCGCCGGTCGTCATCTGCTTGGGCACCAGCCCCGGCCAGGCGGCCAGGTCGCGTCCACGCCCGAAAGTCTAGGGGTTGCCGATGGCGGCCGCCAGCCCCGTCGCGTTCAGCGGGCCGATACCCGGGATCGTGGTCAAGAGGCGGGCGGTCTCGTTGGTGCGCGCCTTTACTGCGAATTCGGCGTCAAAACCCTCGATACGGCGATCCAGCCCGCTCCACTCGAGACGCAGATCGTCGACCAGCAGCCGGGTTCTTGCACTCAACCCAACGCCTTATCCGGCCAAAAGCGCCTCGAGGTGCAGTTCCACCTTGCGCCGTCCCTGCGGCACGATGATCCCACGCTCAAGCAGGATGGCGCGCAGCTGGTTGATCAGGGCGGTTCTCTCGCCGACCAGCCGGTCGCGGGCACGGTGCAGGCTCTGCATGTCGAGCTGTGTCTCACTCCTCAGCGTCACGAACCGCATCGTCGACCGCGTTGCCGCTTCGGCGATCGCCTCGGCATCCCGGTCATCATTCTTCTGAGCCGTGACGTAGGGTCGGACATATTCCGGCGACATCAGCCGAACCTCGTGTCCTTGATCGCGAAATATCCGGCCAAGATGGTGCGCGCCACAGCAGGCCTTCATTGCCATCACGCTGCTGGGCACGCTCGCTGCAAGCTTCAGGACGCCATCACGGTGGAGGCGACGCTTCAGGACAACGCACCCGGTTGTATCCAGCCCCACGACACTGCAGCTGTTCTTGCAGAGGTCGATACCCAATACTGCAATCTGCATTAGCCCAGCTCCTGTTTCTCCGGTTGCCCAAACAGCTTAGCGCTCCAGTTTTCGGTGTCGGAGAGATAAGGGGCGGGCCATCTCCTAAAAACAGCACACGCCAGCGAGCAGGAGCGGCCGGGCGTCGCCGTGCGCAGGCAGGCCTGGTTCGACGCCCAGCCAGACCTCGACCCGGCCCGTCTGGTCTTCATCGATGAAACAGGTGTTTCCACCAAGATGGCGCGCCTGCGCGCCCGCGCCCGGCGTGCTCACCGCTGCCGCGCGCCTGTTCCGCACGGGCACTGGAAGACCACCACCTTCACGGGCGCACTCCGGCTCTCCGGCATGACGGCACCAATGGTGCTCGACGGTCCGATGAACGCCGAGGCGTTCCATGCCTACATCCAGCAGGTGATCGTCCCGACGTTGTGCTCAGGCGACATCGTCGTGATGGACAACCTGGCCGCCCATATAGAGATGTTGCCTTTCGCGCCATGATCGATGCTGCAGGAGCCACGCTTCGATACCTGCCGCCCTACTCACCGGACTTCAATCCGATCGAGAACGCGTTCGCCAAGCTGAAGGCGGTGCTGCGCAAGGCAGCCGCTCGGACCATCGATGACCTCTGGAACGCCATCCGCGACGCGCTCCCAACCTTCAGCCAACGCGAGTGCGAAAATTACTTCACGGCCGCAGGCTACGTGCCGGAACGATCAGACTCTGCTCTAGCATGCGGAACGGATAATTATCCCGGTCGAACCCAAGCTGGCCTGCGGGCCTTTGCTCATGCGACTGGCCGTGCCGTTGCTTCGCCACGAACGGCACAAGACTATCGCACCGCCCTTCGCCCGCTCGGGCGGTCAGCTGCTTTTCCACCTGATCAGCAAGCTCTACCGACAGACCTCGGGGTTCATCACCACCAACCTGATATTCGGCGAATGGCCCACTGTGTTCGGCGATCCCAAGACGACGACTGCGCTGCTCGACCGGATTACCCATCACTGCGACATCGTCGAGACCGGCAACGACAGCTGGCGCTTCAAGCACCGCAGCTAACACCACATAAATGATCCTTCGCGCTGCTTGCGCCCATCATCGACGCCGGCCAGCGCAATAAGGGGGTCCCTTTTGCATGCCGATCCGGGGGCCCGGTTCGACGCTAATTTACAGGCCTGCTGTATGGAATCCTACACGGACCAACTCGCCGATCAAATCACGTCCCGATCGCCTGCATCCTATCACACCTCGACCGCGGGAACGGCGCCTTTTGAAGTCATCGGCGGGACACGACGCCGCCGCAGCCATGACCTCGGAGCGAGTAAAGGCAACCTCAGGCGGAAGGGCCAACTTCGACGACGCTTGGGCGCACCTTCAACCGGATCTCCAAACCGATCACGTCGCTGTGCACTATAGGTCTTGTCGGTCTGCGGTTTGATGAACAAAACGACCACCTCAGGATGAGCCGCGCGGACATGTTGCTCGAGGGCAATCACTTGTTGCTCGACTTGCAAAATCGTCCGCTCGTCAGAAAATTCCAGGCTGAGTGCGGCCAAGATCTGATCAGGAGAGAGCTGGACCGTCATTAGACCGTTCGCACGTGTGACGAATGGCTCGGCGGCAGCGATTGCCAGGATCGAGTGTGACAAATGCGGATCAGCACGCTCGCCTATCAGCAAGCTTTTGCTTTCGCGCGCCAGCAGGACAGCCGTCCCACCTAGGATCACGCCGATGACGATCGACGCCACGCCGTCCAAATAGGGTTGGTGGAATGCGACGGCAGAAGCGGTTCCAATTGCTGCGACTATGAGCCCCAACAGGGCCGCGCTGTTCTCGAACAGGATCATGAACGATGGTGGATCCTTGCTGGCGCGAAAGGCCGCGTAAACACCAAGATCACCGCTGGCGGCGTCGAACTGCTTAAAGGACACCAGCCATGCCCATCCTTCCAGCCCAAACGCGACGCCAAGCACCAAATAGTTGATCAATGGATGCTGGATCGGTTCGGGGTGAAGTACGTGGTTGATGCCTTCAAAGACGGCAAATCCCGCGCCCAAGGCGAAAACCAGGAGGGCGACGATGAAGCTCCAAAAGTAGAGCTCGCGCCCGTAGCCCAATGGGTGTTCGATATCGGGCCGGCGCCCGGCGCGGCAAATGCCGTAGAGAAGCAGGATTTCGTTCCCCGCATCGACGAAGGAGTGGATCGCTTCGCTCGTCATGGCGGAACTGCCGGTCCACAGCGCGGCAGCGGACTTAGCCAGCGCGACTAGCACGTCTCCAGCCAAAGCGGTACGGACGGCCGGTGTAGAGGAATTTTTGCGTCTTGCTACCATGAGTTTGTCCGACGAACTTGCGGCCCAAAGGCGGCGGCTTAGTCAATAGCTTTCGGTCGAGTTCGGAGTGCAAAGCGTGTTAGGCCGCCTCATCCAATCCGATCCGAGGCGAGATCAATGACGAAGCGATAGCGCACGTCCTTGCGTTCGACCCGAAGGTAAGATTCGTCGATCTGATCGGGGCGGATAAGCTCGATCTGCGGCCGAATGGCATTGGCGCTGCAATAGTCGACCACCTCCTGCGTCTCTGGCATCCCGCCGATGCAGGACCCTGCGATCGAGCGCCGTTGATTCCACAAGGCCCCGCCACTGACGCCCGCAATTACGCCAGGCGCGCCTACGTTGACGAAAATATCGTCCTGTCGGAGCCGCGGCAGGAAGGGTGCGACGTCGAACGGGAGAGGAATGGTTGAAAGCAGGAAATTGAAGCGGTTAGCCATCTGTTCGGCCAGCGGGATCGGATCGGTCGCAGCCGGTTGCCACACAACGACGTCCTTGGCGCCCATGGCATAAGCGTCCTTGGCCTTGTCCGCACTTGTCGTGAAGACGGTCGCTTTGGCGCCGCGATGGACCGCGAGCTTCAGTGCCGTATGCCCCAGCCCACCGAGCCCGATCACCGCGAAGCGTTGGCCCGAACCCAAGCGCCAATGCTGCATCGGGGAAAAGGTCGTGATGCCCGAGCACAACAACGGCGGGGTGAACGCCAGGTCCGCACCATCGGGAATTTTGACGACGAAGCGTTCGCGCACCACGATCCGTTCGGCATAGCCGCCGTAAGTACGCCCGGGACCACGCGGGTCGGGCGAGGCATAGGTCACCGTCGTGCCCTTAGTGCAATATTGCTCCAGACCCGCCTTGCAGCTGTCGACCATGCAGCCTACCCCGGCAAAATCTCCGGGCGAGAACCGGGTAACCGCTTGGCCGACGGCAGATACCCGACCCACAAACTCGTGCCCTGGCACCATTGGAAACGGCTGTTCGCCCCATTCCCCGCGGATCATGTGGATATCGCTATGGCACACGCCACAATAGAGAATGTCGATGGCGACATCGTCCGGCAGGCGCGCGCGGCGGTCGATGTTCATGCTGTGGATCGGCCCGTTGCTGTAAAGCGCGCCATAAGCACGGGTAGGGGCGCCATGATGCTCGACGATCTGCGACGCGTCGCTCCGTGTCCACACGGTTTCCGTTCTGTCGGCGAATTTCTCCAGAAAGAATGTATCGGTCACAACGGTATCCATGGTTTCGCGGGTGCCAGCCATGCCCAGCCGTTCGATCGCGACAAGCAGGGACGGGACTGCGCCAAGGCGCCCCCGCCCAACAGGATCGGAAACTACCTAGGGACCGAGGATTCGAGGGGAGCGCCGCGACGTACGGGCATCTCCGCATTGTCCGCAGGTCACGACATATCCTTCGGCGGGTAGATCGCGCGTGTGAGAGAACGCCCGACCATACACGCATGTTTCAGCGAACCGCCTGCGTCGGCTTTAGAGCGCCTTTCAAAACCTCTTCTGCAGCGTGTTGAAGCAGATCAATGAGCAGGCGAGAGCGGTGAATGCGTGGTGGATATCGCTTCTGCGCTCGTAGCGCGTGACGAGCCGGCGGTAGCGGTTGATCCACGCGAAGGTCCGCTCGATGACCCACCTGTGTCGGCCCAGCTTCTCGCTGGTCTCGACGCCGCGCCGGGCGATGCGGGGTGAGATCCCACGGCGGCGGCAGGCCTGGCGGCAACGTCGGTGATCGTAGGCCTTGTCGGCGTGCAGCTTGTCCGGCCGGTGTCGTGCCCGGCCCGGCTTGCCGCCGATCGGCAGGATGCTGTCGAGCAGTTCCTCGAACGGCATGCTGTCGTTGGTGTTGGCGCCGGTCAGTATGAAGGCGAGCGGGATGCCGCTCCGGTCCGTGACGAGATGGCGTTTCGTGCCGAGCCTGCCTCGATCGGTCGGGTTTGGCCCTGTCTTGTCGCCCCCCTTTTTGCAGCCAGCGATGCGCTGTCCAGGCAGGCCCGGCTCCAGTCGATCCGGTCGGCCGCCCGCAGCCGACGCAGCAGTTCGCGGTGCAGTGCATCCCACACGCCCGCCTCTTGCCAATCCCGCAAGCGACGCCAGCACGTGATGCCCGAGCCGCACCCCACCTCAAGCGGTAGCATCTCCCACTGGATGCCGGTCCGTAGCACGAACAGGATCCCGGTCAGCGCCGCCCGATCCGGTACCCGCGGCCTGCCGCCCCGCGGTCGTGGCGGAGGCACGGGCAGCAACGGCTCGATGATCGACCAGAGGGCGTCGGAGACGAGAGGAGAAGCCATGTCTCCTCATGAATCAGATCGCCGGGCAGTACAAGGTTTTGAAAGGCGCTCTTAGCGTGGTGATGACCGTTGCCAGCACTGCAGTGCCTGCGAGGTCTGCGTAGATTCCGACGCTTTTCCGACTTCCAATCGACGCGGAGAACAGCGCTTTGGTCGCCCCATAGCCCGCGATGCAAAGGTTCATCATGTCCACGTCAATCATGCTTCCGTGAGAACAGTGAATTCGGCATCGATTTCAGCGGGCGGCGATATGTCTCGCTCCCACGGCCGCCCGATAAGAACGAATAGCGAAATGACAGGTCCGCCAATGGAAACCGAGTTGAAGCTTGATTTGGATGTGCAAGACGGGTCCACGGTCTATGCATCGCTGATCACGAGCTTCGGCCGTCCGACGGCGTAATCAGCAGCATCATGTTCGTGATCCGGGACGGCCTATGCCGGCGCGATGCGTCAAAGGAGTATGGACCGCACAAGACGATCTACAACCGCGTCATCAGTTGGAGCCGTCTGGGTGTATTCAACTGGATTTTTCGGCACTGGCCGCTAAGGCTGGCAAACCCGACCAGTTTACGATCGAAGCGACACACCTGAAGGCGCACCGGACGGCGGCAAACCATTTGGAAATGGCCTGTTCCCCACCGTATTGGACGCACAAAGGCCGCCTGAACTCAAAGCTCCACGCCGTCTGCGACGGCCAGGGCGGCCACTGGTCATGCTGCTTAGCGAAGGCCAGATGAGCGATTACAAGGGTGCGTACTCATGATCGAGGCACTCCCCGAGGCTAAGGCCATGCTCGCCGACCGGGGCTACGACGCCAATTGGTTCCGGACTGCGCTGACCGCGAGCGGCATCACTCCGTCCATCCCGTCAAAAGTCAATCACAAGGTGCCCGTCCCGCACAACCGCCCGCTCTACCGTCAACGTCACAGAATTGAGAACATGTTCGGCAAGCTCAATGACTGGCGCATCCACACCCGCTATTACCGCTGCGCCCACACCTTCATGTCAGCCATCTGCATCGCAGCGACCGTCATCTTCTGGCTGTGATCAATGAGTCCTGAGCCGAGGTGAAGGTGATACTTGCGGTCTGTAACAGCCCTCCTGGTCATTCATCGTTGCATGCGGTCCTTGCAATCAATGTGATTTCGCTGGAGGCAGCGGCTGATACGGCTTGGCACCCATCCATGCGGTCAGCATGGCAGAACTGACGGCGAGCAGCACCGGTCCCACGATGATGCCAACGAGGCCAAACCCCGCGACGCCGCCAACCACTCCCACAATGACCAGCAGCATCGGCACGTCGGCTTCACGACGGATCAGGAATGGCCGTAACAGGTTGTCGATGACGATCGCCACTATCGTGACGACGAGCAGCAGCGTCGCCAGTCCGCCGTCCCGGAAGACGTACATCCACAGTACTGCCGGGATTAGGATGACCCCCGGTCCCGCCTGCAGCAGGCAGACGACAAAAGTCATCGCCGCTAGGATCAAGGCGAACGGCACGCCGGTGCACCGCAGACCGACGAAGGCGATCACGGCCTCCACCACAGCCGTGACCACCACGCCGATGGCCACGGCACGAATAGCGCGACCAGCTAAGTCCACCAGATTGCGACCTTGTCTGCCAGCAAGGCTACCGCCGACCTGCATCGCCAGCTCGGCCGCCGCCTCGCCTTTGGCGTGCAGCATCGCGGTCATGATGAGCGTCAGGAGGAGCCGCACAGCCATTCCTCCGAAGCTGCCGACGAAGCAAAACGACCAATGTGCCACCTGCCCGGCATAGGGCCTGATGCGCGACGCCAGTTCCGGGATACCCGCGTCGCGCGCCTGCTGCCAGGTCGTGACGATATGAGGGCCGACGGCCGGAATGCGCGATAGCCAGCGCGGCGGCTGCGGGATACGGAACGCGCTGGCGGCAAGCACCAGGCGGGGGACCTCGTCGCGATGGGCAACCAAAGTTGTCACCGCCAACCAGAACGGAATCATGAACACCAGCAGCGCGATCAGCGTGGTGATGCCGACCGCCAGAGCGCGGCTGCGCCAGAGCACCGCCTGGATGCGCAGCAGCAGAGGCCATGTGGACACGACGATGGTCACCGCCAGAACGAACGCCGCCAGGAACGGCCGGATGATCCAGACGGAAGCCAGAATCAGGGCTGCCGCCGCCAGGGCTGCAGGCAGTGCAGACCTGTTGATCACTGTGCCCCTCGTGCCGCCTTCAGCGCATCGTTAATGAGCTCCTGAATAGTGATGTCGCGTTCAGCCGCCGCTTGGTGCAGCCAGCGGTGCATCGGCACCGACGCCCGGTAGGTCAGCGCCACCGTCGGTTCCGGCCGCACGAAGGCGAAGCTGTCCTGTCGCGGCTTGCGGGGAACACTGGCCTGGCCGTCGACCGCCGGCTCGAACAGCATGCTCTGCCCGGCAATGTCGACCTTGGGCATGCGCTCCCGCTCCAGCGTCACCATGCTGCGGTCGAGCGCGGTCTGAATGATGTGCTGGCCGGTTGTCGTGTAGCGCTGCACCAGCCGTTTCAGGCGGTCGTAGCGGGGTGGATCCAGCCGCACCGTGACGGGGATCGTCCCGAGCTTGCGGGGGTGACGCACGTCACCCTGAGCCTGGAGCTCAGTCTTCGAAGGATCCGTGATCTCAGAGATCTGCATGACGACTCCCGGTGCGACGCGTCCGACATGCTGAGTCTATGACGACGTGAATCCTCGATGCCAGCTCTCATTAGGCGGCCTCCCCTTCAACATGGATCGGCTGCCAGAGTGTCTGCTGCTCCAGCGTGAGACTCCCACCGCGCGCGAGCTCCAGCCCGGCGATCAGCGTGGCGGCCAGCGCTGCCTTGCGTCGCAGCGGTTGGTGCGTGCCGGTCTCTCCAGTGCGGTCCTCCGGCAGAAACCACTCCAGCGACACCCGCTCGGTCTGCGCCGGCAGCAATCGAGTGATTCGGGCAAGTGCGTCGGCGACCGTCCAGAACGGCAGCCGCCGCAGCTGAAAGGCGTCTGCGTGCGAGGGCAGCCGCAACGCCACGAGGCACGCCCTGAGCAGTGCTGTTAGATCGTCGCGCCCGGCGTCATCTGCCAGCCCGGCATCATCGGTGTCCTTGTCGTCGGCGCTGAGCTCAGACGTGTATCCGGCACCCTGCCCTGCCCATGCCACCTCCGCCTACCCGCGCGCGAACACGTCGCGTCCCAGCTGCGGTTGCCGGTCGAGCCAGTCCGCTGCCACAGTCATCTCGGCGTGGCTGATCCACTGCCGGCGCAGCCCCTCCGCTTCATCGCACGCCGCCTGGGCGCCCGGCGCATCGGGCGGCAGTGACCCTCCCCCGGTTTGGCGGACACCTCGTATAAGCTCCTAAGGGGGCGAGGTGTGATGATGACAAACAAGACGCGCCGTTCATTCACGGACGATTTCAAACGGGAGGCGGTGTCGTTGCTGGCATCGAGCGGACGGCCGCTCATCCAGGTTGCGGCCGGTTTGGGCATCCAGCCATCGATGTTGCGAAGCTGGCGGGGTCCAGCGAACGGTGTGGCGAGGCCATCGATCGGATCCAGTCTGCCAGCTTCGAAGATGGCGCCATCTGCCGATCAGCTGGAGATCCGTCGCCTTCGCCGTGAGCTCGAGTATGCGCAGATGGAACGCGACGTTTTAGAAGAGCCATCGGCATCTTCTCGGGTCCAGCGAAATGAGGTTCTGCTTTATCGAGGACAACCGGCAGGTCTACCCGGTCCGGCTCATGTGTGCGGTGCTTGAGGTCAGTGCCAGCGGCTACTATGCGTGGCGCGGACGGCCAGAAAGTGCACGTGTTGTTGCCGATCGCGACCTGACCGGGCGAATTCGTCACGTCCATGCCGACAACCGCGCCGTCTATGGCAGTCCGCACGTGCACGCGGCACTTTGTGCTCAGGGACAGCGGGTTGGCGTGAACCGTGTCGCCTGCTTGATGCGCCATCACGGCATCCAGGGCCGGTATTAGCGGCGGGGACCGCGCACGACCGACAGCCAGCACGCCCTGCCGCTAGCCCCAAACCTGCTCGACCGACAGTTCGAGGCACCTGCTCCCAACCGGACGTGGCTGGCCGATATCACCTCCGTTGCGACGTCCGAAGGATGGCTCTACCTGGCCGTCGTGCTCGACCTGTTCTCAAGGCGCGTGGTCGGCTGGTCGATGAGCGACACGATGCCGCAGGAACTGACCCTCGCCGCCCTGCAGATGGCGATCACCAACCGACGTCCAGCACCGGGCCTGCTTCATCATTCCGATCGTGGATCCTAATACGCGGCTCATGCCTATCGCCGGTTGCTCGCCGACACCGGCATGCTCTGCTCCATGAGCCGCAAAGGAAACTGCTGGGATAACGCGCCCATGGAAAGCTTCTTTGGCAGCATGAAAACAGAACTGGACGCTCGCCAGCCGTTCGAAACGCGCCTGGCTGCGAAGAATGCTGTGTTTGCTTTTATTGAAGGCTTCTACAACCGGACCCGGCTGCATTCAGCTATCGGATACCGCTCACCTGCTGATCTGGAACAAAGCGCTGCGGCTGCGTAAGCCGTAACCGGTGTCCACTTTGTCGGGGGAAGGTCAGTATCGTAACTCCACCTTAGCTGTTTCGTCCCAGGTTTTGATGGTGCATTCTTATCCGGTGGATGGAAGGAAGCATTATGGGCCAGGTTCTGCATGGCTGTGCCACAACGACTACGGCGATCCGTCGAGCGATACAGCATAGTCAAGAGAGCCTGAGGGCTCTTGCCCGGCGCTACGGCATCAACCAAAAAACCGTCGCAAAGTGGAAGCAGCGGACCTCAGTCACGGACCAGCCAACCGGTCCAAGAGACCTGAAATCGACCGTGTTGTCGGTTGAGGACGAGGCCATCATCGTGGCATTTCGTCGCCATACGCTGCTGCCGCTCGACGACTGCCTTTACGACCTGCAGGCCACCATCCCGTATTTGACCCGCTCGTCACTACATCGCTGTCTGCAACGCCATGGCATCTCTCGCTTGCCTGACGTCACCGGCGACAAGCCCGACAAGCAGAAATTCAAGGAATATCCGCTCGGCTACTTCCACATCGACATCGCCGAGGTCCGCACCGAGCAAGGCAAGCTCTACCTTCTCGTCGCCATCGACCGGACTTCGAAGTTTGCTTTCACCGAGCTGCATGAGAAAGCCACCAGGCAGGTCGCCGGCGACTTCCTCCGCGCCCTCATCAAAGCCGTGCCCTACAAAATCCACACCGTCCTGACAGACAACGGCACCCACTTCACAACACCCGGAAACGTCTGCTCGGCCGCGGCCGAGATCCGGGCCGCCATGGACAGCGGTCAACTCTTCCGGGCGCACTCGTTCGAGTATGCGTGCGCTCAGAACAACATCGATCACCGACTGACCAAGCCGCGCCACCCGTGGACCAACGGGCAGGTCGAACGCATGAACCGGACCCTCAAGGAAGCCACCGTCAAGCGATACCACTATGAGAGCCACGACCAGCTCAAAAGCCACTTGGCGGACTTCGTCACCGCCTATAATTTTGCCCGCCGCCTGAAGACCCTCAAGGGCCTCACACCTTATGAATTCATCTGCAAAACCTGGACAAACGAGCCACAGCGATTCATTGTAGACCCGATCCACCAAATGCCGGGACTAAACACTTTAGCCAACAGATCTAATAACCACCTCTAGCTACGCCCCTGCGGGCTACCAATTTTACCCCGAGCGCGGACGTTCGCAATTCATGACATATTCAAGCCTGATTGTGCTTCTCGACCCTGACAGACCGAACCAGGTCCTTCTTAAGGTCACCACGGAAGTTGCCGAGCTATTCGGTGCGCGTGTCATTGGTCTCGTTGCCAGCCACCCCCTGGCTGCGGACTACGGCGATAGTACGCGCGCCGGCGGGATGGCGGACCAGGACTACGCATCCCTGGAACGGCGAACGCTGGCGGTGAAGGCCGAATTCCACACGGCGATGAGTGGCAGAGTGCAGGACGTGCAGTGGCGTGCGATCATGACCTATGAGCCGCCCGCAGCCACCGTCGCCGTCCACGCACGAGCGGCCGACCTGATCCTGAGCGCTCCGGCGGCGCATGGCAGCTTGTTCGGCACGGCACGAGGATCCAGTCCCGGCGACCTCGTCATGCAAGCTGGGAGACCGGTCCTGCTTGTGCCGCCTTCAGCATCGGCACTGGATCTGGAGCGGGTTGTTGTCGGTTGGAAGGACACGAGAGAGACGCGGCGTGCGGTTCAGGACGCTCTTCCCTTTCTGAGGAAGGCCGGCCGGGTCGACGTTGTGGAACTGACTGAAGAGAAAGGGCTGCCCGAGGCACGCCTTCGGCTCGAAGATGTCGCCATATGGATGAGGCTTCATGGCGTGGCTGCAGACGCGGAGGCCATGACGGCCGCGGACAGCCGCGGCCGCGAACTTGACGATGTCGCAGCACAGAAAAACGCAGGAATGCTGGTGATCGGTGCTTACGGGCACAAGCGGATGCAGGAGGTACTTCTCGGTGGTGCGACACGCGACTTCTTGGCGCAACCCGGGCGCTGCTGCCTCTTCTCGCATTGAAACGCCCTCCGTTCGCGGCAGCATAGAGAACACGGTCATATCAAGCCCGTGCATAGGCCCCATAAGACCCCCGGGCATCAGATTACCCGACTTGATACGCGGGCACAGCCTCAGCAGGCCGTCGCGGCAGGTCAGCAGATTCGGGGAAGCTGCTCACCTGTGAGCCAGTCCACAATCCGGCCGCCGCCGAACGAAGTGATCATCTGCACGAAGCGCTGTTCATCGGCGATCACCTCGCCAATGCGTGCCGCCTCCCGCCCGAGCGGATGAGCCCGCATCACCGCAAGCAACGCGTCCGCCGCCTCCGGGGCAACGACAGCGACCAGCTTGCCCTCGTTCGCGACATGCAGCGGGTCCAGCCCGAGAAGCTCGCACGCGGCTGCCACCTGGTCCTTGACCGGGATCGCATGCTCGTTGATCAGGAACCCCACGTTCGATTGCTGGGCGATCTCGTTGAGGCTGGCGGCGAGGCCACCGCGCGTCGGGTCGCGCAGCAGGCGGAGCGAGGCGCCGGCCACGTGCACCATCTCCGCCACCAGACCATGCAGGGCGGCGCTGTCGGACAGGATCGTCGTCTCGAAACCGAGATTGTTCCGCTGCGACATAACGGCGACGCCATGATCGCCAAGGCTGCCGGAGAGAATTACCTGGTCCCCGGGACGTGCGCGATCGCCGGATAAGATGAGACCGGGCGGGACGATCCCGATCCCGGTCGTCGAGATGAAAACACCATCCCCGCTGCCGCGCTCGACCACCTTGGTGTCGCCGGTCACGATCGCCACGCCCGCATCGCGCGCGGCCCGCCCCATGCTGGTCGCGATGCGCTGCAGGTCGGCAAGCTGAAAACCCTCTTCGAGGATGAACCCGGCCGCGAGATGCAGGGGACGCGCCCCGGCCATTGCCACGTCGTTGATGGTGCCATGCACGGCCAGCGAACCGATGTCGCCGCCGGGAAAGAACAAGGGGGAGATGACGTAGCTATCGGTCGACATCACCATCCGGCCGGCCGGCACGTCGAAGGCGGCTTGGTCGTTGCCTTGAGCCAGCAGCGGATTATCGAACGCGGGCCGAAAGATCTCGTCGATGAGCTGGGTCGTGGCACGGCCGCCGGCGCCATGCGAAAGGTCGACCCGGCCGTTCCGCAGGTCCAGCCTGCGGGTTCGCAGCCTGGGGGCCGGGTCCATCGAGGCCGGAGACGGGGACAGGCTCACGTGGCGGCCGGTACAGGTTGGCGTGCGACGCGATTGCGGAAACGGCCATAAGCCCAATGCGCCGCGCAGGCCCCTTCCGGGGATACCATGCACGACCCCATCGGGGTTTCGGGCGAGCAGACCGTGCCGAACAGCTTGCACTCCGCAGGTTTCGTGCGCCCGCGCAGAACGTCGCCGCACTCGCAGGCCGGATTGTCGGCGGTAGATACGGTCGTGATCGAGAAGCGCCGTTCCGCGTCGAGATCGGCATAGGCCTCGCGCAACTGCAAGGCGCTGTCCGGAAGCTCTCCCAGACCGCGCCATTCGAACGACGCCCGCAGCTCAAAAACTTCGGCGATCGCACGCTGGGCGATCAGGTTGCCCGCTTCGGACACCATGCGGATATACTGGTTCTCGACATCATGACGCCCATCATTGATCTGCCGCACGAGCATCAGGATCGCCTGCATCATGTCGAGCGGCTCGAACCCGGCAACGACGACCGGCTTCCTGAAATGTTTGGCGAGTGCCACATAAGGGGTCGTGCCGATCACCGTACTGACATGCGCCGGGCCAACGAAGCCGTCGATCCTGACGCCACCCGTATGTTCATCCGCATTATCGTCGTCGGGCACGTCGAGGACCGCGCGGATTGCCGGCGGGGTCAGCACATGGTTGCAGAACACGCTGAAGTTCCGGAGCATCTTCCGGCGGGCCAGCCGGATGGCGATGGCGGTCGCAGGCGTGGTGGTTTCGAAGCCGATCGCGAAAAACACCACGTCGCGGCCGGGCTCATCCTCGGCGATGCGGATCGCGTCCATCGTCGAATAGACCATGCGGATGTCGGCGCCGGCACTCCTGGCTTTGAGCAGGCTGCCACCGCCCGAGGCCGGCACGCGCATCAGGTCGGCATAGGTGCACAGCGTGACGCCGGGGCGCAGGGCCAGCGCGATCGCGTCGTCGATGCGCCCGACCGGCAGCACGCAAACCGGGCAGCCGGGACCGTGCACCATCCGCACGTTCGACGGCAGCAGGTCCTCGATGCCGTAGCGCGAGACCGCGTGCGTGTGGCCGCCGCAGAACTCCATGAACTGGTAGTGCCGGCCCGGAACCGCCTCGGATGCGATCGTCGTGGCGATAGCACGCGCGAGTGTCCCGTCGCGATATTCGTCGATGTATTTCAAGGCCGCCAATCCTGCATCTCGGCAAGGCCCGGAACGGCGGCCTCGCGCATCAGGTCGAGGGTCCGCTCCGCTTCATCCGGATCGAGCCTGGTCAGCGCATACCCGGCATGGATGAGCAGATAGTCGCCGACCTGCACATCCTCCAGCAGCGCGATGGAGACGGTCTTCGAAATGCCGCTCAGCGTGACGCGCGCCATGTCGTCGGCCAGCAGCGCCTCGACGCGGATCGGGATCGCAAGACACATGGAATTACCCTTTCGACGATTGGAACGACGTGCCGCCGTTCATCAGGTACGCTCGTGCGATTGCCGCCTGGCCGAGCGAAAGGCCGCCGTCGTTTGCCGGCACGGCACGCGGTAGCCAGGCGACCAGGCCACGCGACCGAAGGCCGGCTGCAAGACCCTCCGCCACTATGCAATTTGTCATGCAGCCGCCGCCGAGCACGATGTCGGTCCGACCGAGTTCCGTCGCGGCACGTGCGATCCAGTCGACCAGGCCGGTGATCAGCGTCCCGTGAAACAGTTCGGCTCCTTCGCGAGGCTGTAGTCTCGGCTCCAGGAGGCTACTCAGGAGTGGGCGGAAGTCGAGAACGCGGTCGATGATGCGATAACCGCCTGGCAGGCATCGTAGGCTGTGAACCAGAGCTTCGAACTCCATCGCCGCGTGACCTTCGTAACCCTGATACGGGCGTAGGCCGAGCAGGGCGGCGGCTGCGTCGAACAAACGGCCCATGCTGCTTGTCGTTGGTCCGGCCTCTGCGGCGAGCAGGGCTGCAAGCGGCCCGGCCAGTGCGATCCGGGAGAAGCGCCGGCTAGCTTCCGCGCCGCGATCCAGGGCGACCAGGGCGGCCACGCCCATGCGCCAGGGCTCGCGCGCGGCTCGGTCGCCACTGGGCAGCGGCAAGGGATGCAGGTGGCCGATCCGTCGGTGTGCGGCGCCATCCAGCAGCATCAGCTCGCCGCCCCAGGCGTTGCCACCCGCACCATTGCCGCTGTCGCCCAGGCCAGTCCCGTCGAGTGCGACGCCGATTAGCGGACCGCGCAGATGATGCTCGGCCGCGACGGCGGCGAGATGAGCCGCGTGATGCTGCACTCGCAGCACCGGCAGCCCGGTTTCCACCGCGAAGATGCTGGAGCGATAATCCGGGTGCATGTCGCAAGCTACTAACTCGGGAACGACGTCCAGCATCGACAGCATGGTGCGGGCTGTCTCTTGGTAGAAGCGGACGGTGCCCGCGGTATCGAGGTCCCCGATATGCTGCGACAGGAACGCCTCGCGTCCGCGCGTGACGCACAGCGTGGCCTTCAGGTGAGCGCCGGTCGCCAGCACCGACGGACCATCCTCCCCGAGATTGATCAGCTCGGGCACAATGCCGCGCGAGCGACGCATGATGGCAGGCGCGCCGTCGATCACCGCCATGACGGAGTCGTCAGCCCGGCACAGGATTGGACGGTCGTGCGTGACGATCATGTAGGCGATGCTGGCGAGGCCCTGCAAGGCGTCGGCATTGTCGATCATCAGCGGCTCGCCGTGCAGGTTCGCGCTTGTGACGACGAGCACCGTCGGCTGCGGCCGGTCATGCCATGCGGTGCCCTCGGGCCGGCCGGCGAGAGCGTGGAACAGCAGATGATGTACCGGCATCGACGGCAGCATCACCCCGACCCGATCAAGGCCCGGTGCGACGGAGGGCGCCAGACCATCGGGCACAGGCTCATTTCGTGACCGCAGCAGCACAATCGGGCGGGCGGTCCGGCGCAGCAGGTCACGGTCCAGCGCTGTCACCAGGCCAATCCGGTCGACCGACGCCTCGTTCGCAATCATGACCGCGAACGGCTTCGCAGGCCTTTGCTTGACGACGCGCAACGCCTTCACCGCGACCTCGTTCGTTGCGTCGCAAAACAGCTGGAACCCGCCAATCCCTTTGATCGCCACGATCTGCCCCTCCGCCAGCGCAGCCGCGATGGCCGCGATGGGGTGACTGAGGCGCGGGCCGCATGACGCGCACGCGATAGCCTCCGCATGGAAGCGGCGATTGCTCGGATCGGCGTAGTCGGCGGCGCAGTCGTGGCACACGACGAAGCCGCTCATCGAGGTATTGGCACGGTCGTAGGGCAGGCGGCGGGTGATGGTGAGCCTGGGTCCGCATTGGGTGCAGGTCACGAACGGATAGAGATGGAAGCGGCTCGCCGGGTCGAACAGATCGTCCAGGCAGTCGCAGCAGGTCGCGGCGTCCGGAACGACACGCGTGCCGGCAGCACCGGCGCCGATGCTGTCGCGAATGGTGAACCCGGTCCCGCCTTGCCCCGGCATCCGCTCCGTTTCGAGCGCGTCGATGAAGGCCATCGGCGGACGCTCCCGCCGCAGAGCCGTCAGGAACGCCTCCAGCCCCAGACCTTCGATTTCGGCAAGCACGCCGTCACGATCGTTGAGCACGAAACCGGACAGGCCGTAGCGTGTCGCCAGCCCATGCACGAACGGCCGAAACCCGACGCCCTGGACGGCACCCCTGACACGGATCCGCATGCGGTCCACGGCAACCTGGGGCTCGGCCAGACTCACGCAGGCTGGACCAAAGCCGAAAGGGTCGCGGCACGTGCCTCGATCCAGGCGTAGAAGGCCGCGAGCCCTTCGCCGGTGCGGGCCGAGACGATCAGGATCTGGATCCGCGGGTTCACCCGCAGGGCCGCCGCAAGGCAGGCCGAGACGTCGAAATCGAGATGCGGCAGCAGATCGGACTTGTTCAGCAGCATGAGGTCTGCGGCTGCGAACATGTCGGGATATTTGAGCGGCTTGTCTTCGCCTTCGGTGACCGACAGCACCACCACCTTGTGCGCCTCGCCGAGATCGAACGCCGCCGGGCAGACGAGATTGCCGACATTCTCGATGAACAGCAGGCCGCCGGGAGCAAGCGCAAGATGATCGAGGGCGTGCCCGACCATGTGCGCGTCGAGGTGACAGCCTTTGCCGGTATTGACCTGCACCGCCCGGACGCCGGTGGCGCGGATCCGCTCGGCATCGTTCGAGGTCTGCTGGTCGCCCTCGATGACCTCGATCGGCCAGCGCTGCTTCAGGTCGGCGATCACGCGGACCAGGAGCGACGTCTTGCCAGAGCCCGGGCTCGAGACGAGGTTCAATGCGAAGGTGCCCGTATCCCGGAATCGTTTGCGATTGGCACCCGCAAAGCCGTTATTCTTCGACAGGATATCGCGCTCGATCCTGATCGTCCGCTGCTGGCTCAGACCAGGGACGTGCACGCCCGCAGGACCGCTCCCGAAGTCGATGGCGTCGTTCATGTCATGACGATGGTTGTGATCCGCATGACGATGCTCATGCGGGTGCGCATGATCGCGTGCCATCGTTCCAGCAATATCTGACCGATGACCGCCTTCGGCTTCATCGACAATTATTGCCGTGCCGCATCCGCACACCGTGCACATTATTCGACCTCCAGTTCCGCAAGCCGCAAATCCTGGCCTGCGCTGATCTGCACCATCGCGTTGGCGCAGAGCGGACATTCCGCGAAGCGCTCCGCCAGGGACACTGTCTGCCGGCAGCCCGGGCACCATCCTTCCCCGGCCACGATCTCGATTTCCAGCAATGCCCCGTCGGCGATCGTGCCGTGGGCGATCGCGTCGAAGCAGAAGCGCAGCGCCTCGGGCTCGACGCAGCCGAGTTCCCCGACCGCAAGTCGGATCAGCCGGACCCGGGAGAATGGCTGCTTGCGCCGTTCCTCCTCGACCAGCTCGATGACGCTTTCGATCAGCGACATCTCATGCATGCGCACTGACTTGAACGCCGACCCGTCCGGTCATGCCGAGGCGCGTCCGCAATGTCTGGATCACCACGAACGCATCGACCGGCTTGAGGAACACGCCGGATATGCCGAGCTCGTGCAGCCCGACCGCGCCGATCAGCGCCTCGGCCGCCGTGCTGACGACATAGCACGGGATCAGGCTGCCGGCGGCGCGGAGCTTCTCGGACACCATCCGCCCATCGGAGCTGACATCGGTGTCCAGCATCAGGTCCGCAAGAATGGCGTCCGGCGCGATACGCAGCGCCGTGCGCTCGCCTTCGCGATGACTGGCCGCCTCACCGACCGAGAAGCCGGCCGCCTCCAGCGCATTGCGCAGGACGGCGCGCGCATGCGGATCATGGTCGATCAGGAGGATCGTTCTGCGTTGCGCGCCGTGCCCGATATTCATGATGCCCGGGCCGCCGCGACCGGAGCGCCGATGCGGTCGGTCAGCATCTCCAGCGCCAGTCGCAGGTTGTCGCTCGCATCCGGCGTCAGTGCCTCGATGAACTCGAACTCGTAGCCGCGTATGGCCAGCAGGAACGCTTTCGGGACCCGGCCGAAAACCTGCTCCGCGATCGACAGCACCGTCTCCGGACCCATGAGGTGGCTGGTGAATTCGATCGCGGCGACAGGGTGCAGATCCCGCACGCTGAACGGCGCCGGCCCGACCCGCGCCGCATCGACGAACCACACGACGTCATGCTCGGCGACGTCCATCGCATCCTCGATATTGAGCTGATAATTATCGTAGGCGGTGACGTTCGGCAGTCCCATTTCGTCGATGCGGGTGGACGCCGCCGGCCCCAGCCCGTCATCCTGGCGCCCTGGATTGCCGTAGCCGAGAACCAGGATGCGCGGTGGCGTGACTGGCGATGATAGATCCATGGCGCTCACTGCTTCACCCTGGTCGCGATCACCGCGCCGTCGGCATCCTCCAGCGTCACCACCAGCGGCATCTGGCCGATCGCGTGCGTGGCGCAGGACAGGCACGGGTCATAGGCACGGATCGCCACCTCGATATGATTCAGCAGCCCTTCGGTAATCTCGTGGCCGGTGAGGTATTCCACCGCCACCTGCTTCACCGACCGGTTCATCGCCTCGTTGTTGTTGGTGGTGGACACGATCAGGTTTGCGCCGCTGACCTGATCGTTATCATCGACCGTGTAGTGGTGGATCAGCGTACCGCGCGGCGCTTCGATGATCGCCACGCCCTCCGGCCGTCGCGTGCCGGTCAGCACCAGGTCGGTGCCCTGCAGATCGTCGTCGAACAGCAATTCCCTGATCTTTTCGGCGCAATGGATCATGCAGATCAGGCGTGCCCAGTGATAGGAGAGCGTCGAATGCACTAGGCCGCCACGCCCCTGCGCCATGAACTCGGTGCGGGCGGCGTTGGCGATCGGTGTGCCGATGAAAGCGCAGCAATTCAGTTGCGCCAGCGGACCGACGCGATACCAGCCATGCTCGCGTCCGAGCGACCGGATATGCGGGAACTTCATGTAGCTCCAGGACCGTACCTCCTCGACGATGTAGTCGGCATAATCGGCGGGCTGCACGCCTTCGAAGATCGGCGTGTTGTCGGCATCGATGGCCCGCAGCGTGCCGTCATACAGATCCATGCCGCCATCCGCGCCGACCAGGCTCATGTAGCTGGACGGGAAACTCGCGAAATTCTCGTGCAGCGCCTCATGCGAATGGACGAACGATTTGTGCAGTTCCAGCGCGTCGCGGCACCACTGAACGATCTGGTCGACATCCTTCCTGAGCATGTCGCGGTTTTCGATCGACAGGTTCTGGTTCACGCCGCCGGGTACGCAAAGCCGTGGATGGATACGCCGGCCCCCGGTCGCGGCGATAACCTGCTGCCCGAATTTCCGGATGAAGATCGCCCACTTCCCGACCTCCGGAAAGGCGTTCATCACGCCGATGATGTTGCGCTGCTCGACCGGCGCGTCGAACCCGAGCAAAAGATCGGGCGATGCCAGGTGGAAGAAGTTAACCGCGTTCGATTGCAGCACCTGGCCGTAATGCATCAATCGTCGCATCTTCTCGGCCGTGGGCGTCACCTGGTCGACGCCGGCAATCACGTCCATCGCCTTGGCCGCACCGAGATGGTGGCTGACCGGACAAATCCCGCACAGCCGCTGCACGATAACCGGAACTTCCCAGTACATCCGCCCCTGGATGAACCGCTCGAAGCCACGGAACTCGACGACGTGGAACCGTGCCTGCTCGACCTCGCCGGCCTCGTTCAGCCGGATGGTAACCTTGCCGTGCCCCTCGACGCGGGTCACCGGATCGATGACGATCTTGCGCGGTCCGCGGCTGAGTTCGATGTCGGTCATCGCCTGGTGTCCTGCAGGATCGTCATCACTCGTACTTGAAAAGCTGGTAGGGTAGGGCTGGCTCCCGTCCGGTCAGCAGGGCGCTCAACCCTTCCCAGATCGCCTCGCCGGACGGCGGGCATCCGGGCAGGAAATAGTCGATCCGCACCACCTCGTGCGACGGATAGACGCGGTCCAGCATCAGCGGCAGGTCCTCGTCGTTCGGAATCATGCCGCCACCCTCGAGGGTCGGACCGCCGAGATAGACCGCCTCCAGGCATTCCTTCAGTCCGATGGTGTTGCGCATTGCCGGAACGCCGCCGTTGATCGCGCAGGCGCCGACCGACACCAGGATGCGGCAATGCCTGCGGAAGTCGCGCAGCGTGCGGACATTGTATTCGTTGGCACAACCACCTTCGATGAAGCCGACATCCACCGGACGGTCAAAAGCCTTCTTGTCGTCGAAGGGGGACCGGTCGAGGTCGACCAGGTCAGCGAGTTCGAGGATCCGTTCATCGATGTCGAGCAGCGACATGTGACATCCGAAACATCCAGCCAGGGTGCATGTCGCCAGTCGTGGCTTCGCGATGGGCTGGCTGCCGGCTGCATATGTGTCCGTCATGTGCGCGGCATCCGTTTCGCTTCGATGTCGCTGCCGATCGGCGACACATCGAAGCGGCGCTTGCCGTTCGGGACTTTGTAGCTGTCGCGTTTGATGACGATGCAGGCGACCGGGCAGACACTCGCGGCCCGGTCGATCGCCGCCATCTGGGTCTCGCCGAGGCCGCCCTGCGCATCGACATTCAGCCGCATCGCGATGCCGCGCCCTTCGAAACCGAAGACCGTCTTGCCGTCCTCCATGCGCGAGGCGCGGATGCAACGCGAGCATAGGATGCAGCGGTCGTGATCGAGGATGATGTCCGGATGCGTCGTATCAAGCGGCCGTCCCGGCCAGAGATAGGGCTGTTTCGGCGCGTCGAGGCCAAGACGATATCCCAGCGCCTGCAATTCGCAGTCGCCGCTTGCGACGCAATAGACGCACGGGTGGTTGCCTTCGACGAACAGCATCTCGATGATCGCGCGCCGATCGTCGTTGAGTGGCTTCGTTTCGTTCTCGACCACCATGCCCTGCATCGCCGGGGTGACGCAGGCAGCGCCGTTGCGGCCGTTTATGGTGCAGGTGCAGACCCGGCATTGCCCGGCCGGCGCGAGGTCGGGATGGTGGCAGAGGCGGGGAATGTAAATCCCGGCCGCGTCGCAGGCCTCGATCACGGTCTGGCCGGCGACCGCCTCGATCTCGATCCCGTCGACGGTGAAGCGAATGGTCGCGTCGTCCATCTATCCCTCCTCCGGCACCGGCTGCCGCCCCTGGACCTTGATCGCTTCGCCGAGCGCCTTGTCCAGATCGAAACCAGATATGTCGGCGTCGGCCCGCAGCTTCGCCTCGTAGAGATGCGGGAAGCTGCGCATCGTGCCGAGGATCGGATTGGGCGCCGACTGACCCAGCCCGCAGCGGCTCATCCGTGTGACGGTGCCGGCAACGGCCTCCATCGTCGCGATATCTTCCAGGCTCGCCTGTCCGGCGATCACCTTGCGTAGCCCGGTCCTCAGCAGCGTGGTGCCGACCCGGCAGGGCGTGCACCAGCCGCAGGATTCGTCGACGAAGAAGTCGGCGAATTGCAGCACGATCTCCAGGACGTCGCGTTGCGGTCCGAAAACCATCGTCGAGCCGCCGGTCGAAAGATCCTCGTAGGCGATGCGGCGGCCGAAATCCTTCGGCGCGACCGGCTGTCCCGATGGACCGCCGACCTGGACGAACTCCGCGTCCGCCGCGCCGACCAGGTCGAGAAGCTCGTTGACGGTGATCCCGAACGGCACTTCGTAGACGCCCGGCCTTTTGCAATCACCGGCGACGCTCATCAGCTTCGTGCCCGTCGACTCGGCCGTGCCGCTGGCGGTGAACCAGGCCGCGCCATGTTCCATGATGCGGGCCACGCACGCGAAGGTCTCGACATTGTCGATCGCGGTCGGCTGGCCGAGATAGCCGCGTTCGGTCGGGAACGGCGGACGGTCGCGCGGCGCGCCACGCTTGCCTTCGAGGGATTCAAGCAGCGCCGATTCCTCGCCGCAGATATAGGCGCCGGCACCCAACTGGATGCGGATGTCGAAATCGAAGCCGATCGTGCCGCAGATCGCGACGCCGAGCCGCCCGAGCTGCCGGCGTTTCGCGAGTACCGCCTGGAGATCGTCCAGGAGGTAGGCATATTCGCCTCGCAGATAGAGCACCCCATGCCGGGAGCCGAGCGCGTAGCCGGCGATCACCATGCCGTCGAACACCAGGTCGGGAAACTCCGACAGCAGCAGCCGGTCCTTGAAAGTTCCAGGCTCGCCCTCGTCGGCGTTACACACCACGTAATGCTCTTCGCCGACCGCCTGACGGCAGAGCCGCCATTTCAGGCCGGTCGGAAAGCCGGCACCTCCGCGTCCACGCAATCGGGAGGCGGTGATCTGCTCGATCACCTTGACGGGCTCGCGGCAGAGGGCCGCCTGCAGGCCGGCGGCATTGTCGTGCCCTCCGCTGAGAAGTGGCCCCGGCTGCACCAGGCTCGACCGCACGCCGGCCTTCGGCAGCACAGGACCCACGCCGGCGCTCCGTCTCCCATCCCGCAGGGCGGCGACAATGTGCGGGACGTCGTCCGGGACCAGCGCGGTCAGCACCGTCGTATCGATCAGGGCAGCCGGTTCCTGGTCGGCCATGCCGATGTCGCTGGTCCATTCGAGCGTGAAGGCGCCGTCCGAGGACGTCTCGCCGACCGAGATCCCGAGCGCCGCCTCGAAGGCGGACGCGACCGCCGCCATGCCCTTGATCATCGAGACCGGCGTGCGGGACAGCCGGATACGGCAACGTCCGCGCGGCTTGCGGTCCAGAAAGGCATAGAAGGACACCATGTCCTCGATCTCGACTGCATGGATACGCAGGGCCGATGCGATACTCCGGACCGCGTCATCGCTGACATGACCGAAGCGGCGTTGCAGGCCTTGCACGATGTCCATCAGGCGGCTGCGGTCGAACCCGAACTGCGCGACGAGCTGTCGGGCTGCTTCGTCATGACCCTCGGTCACCGCAGCACGTCCAGATCTAAATGACCAACCGGGCTTCCAAGGCTTCGCCAGTGGCAGCGCTCGGGGGCCGGATTCGACATGATCCGCCCGCTTATCAACCCCGCCACGTCAGAAACAGTCCGATATCTCCTGGCATGCCGTTCGAATAATCGACCATCCACGCGCCAAGGCCGAACCCTTTCGGCTCCAGGTCGCGCTTCCAACGCGCCGCTAATTCCGCGGCCTCCCCCCGAAGCGTATCCTGCCAGCCCTCTTCGCTGATCCGGATCTTCCGGCCGCCATCGGTGCATAGATCGGATGGAAACTGGAGTAGCTGAAATTCAATGTCGCCGCGCTCGGCGGCTGGCTGCACGTGGGACATGAGCTCGTCCCACATTTCGTTGGCAAGATGCGTCTCGAGCAATTTCTTTACCCGCCGCTTGTCGTTCAACGCCCGGCGCTCGAGGTTGGCCTCATCCTTTTTCTCCCGCCGTTCCGCCGCACCCGCCGCGAGTTGGCGCAATGTGTCGGCATTCCCGAGATCCACCTTGGGAGAGGAGCCATCTTGTTCCGGATCCAAAACACCTGCCGGTGTTGCAGACTGGTGTATGTCCCGGAACAGCCGCCCGATCAGGCCCATAACATGCGTCGTTGCCTTGTTGGCATCGGCGTTATCTGTCTTTTCATGCAAGTTGTGTTGATCGTCCATCACTCTTGTCTCGTTCACTGTAGTCGTTGAACAAACGCTGATGCTACGCACCTATAGAGGAGTAAGCCATTATCTAGCTAATAGTGCATGTATAATCCGATGGGGTCGTCTACTCACCGAGGTTTCCGAATCGTTCAGGTATCATTCAGTCCAGCACCAGCTCTTGATTTCCGGAATATCATCGAAATGCTCACGAATATAGATTTGATGTTGGTCCAAGAGAGCTGTGCATTGCGCGACCAGAGCGGAGCTGCTTTGAAGCATGCCGGGTACGTAGCGCGGCACGTCGAGGCACAGATGCAGGCGGCTCATCTTATTAAGCACGACCATATCGAACGGCGTGGTCGTGGTTCCCTCCTCGATGTAGCCGCGCACATGGAAGCGGTCATGTGCCATGCGGCCGTGAAGCAAATCATGAATGACGCCGGGATAGCCGTGAAACGCGAAGATGACAGGTTTACCCGCGGTGAAGATGTCGATGAAATCCACGTCGCTCATGCCGTGGGGATGCCGATCGGGCGGGCAAAGCCGCATGAGATCAACCACGTTGACGACACGCACCTTCAAATTGGGGACATACTGTCTCAGCATCCAGACGGCCGCGATTGTTTCCTGAGTCGGAATATCGCCAGCACAGGCCATGACGATATCCGGATCTTCAGGCTGATGACTGTACATGTCCCAAACGCCGGCGCCCCGCGCACAGTGGACCTTGGCCTCGTCCATCGTCAGCCATTGAAGTTGCGGCTGCTTGTCGATGACGATGAGGTTGAGATAGTTGACGCTTCTGAAGCAGTGGTCAGCGACCGACAATAGGCAGTTCGCGTCCGGCGGCAGATAAACCCGAGCCACGGCCGGCTTGCGGTGGACGATGGTGTCGATGAAGCCCGGCCCCTGGTGACTGAAGCCGTTATGGTCGTTGCGCCAGCAGGTAGATGTCAGCAGATAGTTGAGCGATGGTACATCAGCACGCCAAGGAACGCGTTTTGCGTGTTCAAGCCATTTCGAATGCTGTATCGCCATCGAGTCGACGACCATCGCGAACGCTTCGTAGGTCGCGAACAACCCATGCCGTCCGGTCAGTGTATAGCCTTCCAGCCAGCCGTGACAGCAATGTTCGCTCAACACCTCCATGACCCGACCATCATGCGACACATGGTCATCAATCGGAATGATATCGGAGACAAGGCACCGATCCGAGACCTCGAAAACTGCACCAAGCCGGTTCGAGTTCGTTTCGTCTGGGCAAAATAGCCGGAAGTTATGCGGATTGGCGACATACAGATCGCGTAGATAGCGACCCAGCACACCCGTTGATTCGGTGCGCTCCCGGGCGCGTTCGGTGAATGTTACCTGATAGCTGTTATAGTCGGGGAGCTGCAACGGGACGGTTAACTTCCCGCCATTGGCATGAGGATTTGACCCCATACGGCGATCACCCTGCGGAGCAAGATCCGCATACTCCTGACGGAAGCGCCCATTCTCGTCGAAAAGCTCCTCAGGCTTGTAGCTCCGCATCCAGTCCTCCAGAATACGAAGATGCTCCGGATTGGTCTTGACCTCCGAGACGGGAACTTGGTGTGCCCTGAATGTTCCCTCGACCGGCTTGCCATCGACAACTTTCGGTCCGGTCCAACCCTTTGGGGTGCGCAGAACGATCATTGGCCACACGGGCCGCCTGGCAAGGCCGTGCTGCCGGGCAGCGTGCTGGATGGCGCGTATTTCTACGATCGTCGCTTCAAGGACGCCGGCGAAATCCTGATGAACCAGCGCGGGATCGTCTCCCTCGACGAAGGAAGGCTTGTAACCCTGACCTTCGAAAAACTTTTTCAGGTCGCTGTCGTTGTGTCGTGCCCAGACCGAGGGGCCGGAAATCTTATAGCCGTTCAGGTGTAGGATCGGCAGTACCGCACCGTCGCGCGTGGGATTTATGAAGTCGATGCTTTTCCAGCTTCCCGCCAGCGGTCCTGTTTCCGATTCACCATCACCGACAACGGCCGTAACAAGCAAGTCCGGATTATCCATGACCGCGCCGAACGCATGCACCAGCACATATCCGAGTTCACCTCCTTCATGGATCGATCCAGGCGTTGGGACGCTGACATGGCTTGGTACCCCACCCGGCGTCGAGAACTGCCGGAACAACCGAAGCATCCCGATTTCATCATTACTTATAGCTGGGAAAAACTCGCTATAGCTGCCTTCAAGCCAAACATTTGCAATGATCGCCGGACCGCCATGCCCAGGGCCAGCCATATAGATCGCACCAAGATCATACTTTTTGATCAACCGGTTCATGTGAACGTATATCAAGTTCAGGCCAGGGGATGTTCCCCAGTGTCCGAGCAGTCGCGGCTTAACATGATCAACGGTCAGCGCCTCACGCAGCAGCGGATTGGCGGAGAGATAAATCTGACCCACGTTCAGGTAGTTCGCAGCTCGCCACCAGGCATCGATTTTCCGTAGTTCTTCGGGATTCAATATAGCGGTGCTGTCCGAGCTAAAACTCATTCTGCCTCCTGGCGGGGCTCGATCCATAGGACCATTCGGGTCCATCTGACGGCACCTGATTCTAGCTGAGCAACGTTGGACTAAGCCGCACCCTAGCACGACGCAGGATCTATAATCACAAAGAAGCTATGAAAATGGAAGGATTGTCATATTCTGTTCGTAGTTAAGTCTTCTTCGCAACAAGATCGATGATCCGAAAGGTATGCTTCGCGGCTAGCCTGCCCGGACTGGAGGACCTTCCGAGGAAATTTGGCCGAATATGATTTTAGTCTCGGTTAGAACTCGTTTGCTGACGGTGCTCGACGGCATGACCCGCGCCCGCGGCACGCGGCCGCGTCGTCAGGCCGCACCCGCGACCGCGCCATACTGCCAGAAGCAAGCCATGCTTAGAGGCTAACGTTGACGTAACGGATCGATGTTTGTCGTCGCCGATCCAATGCGGCGTCAGCTCGCCTGAACAGTTTGGAACGTCGGCTGCGGCAGGCTGATCCGGATCGAGTCGAACAGGCTGTCCTGGTCAGCCTCGATCTCGCCCTGCTTGGCCATCTCCAGGCACGCCACGAAGGTCCCCGCCAGCGCCCCGCGCGCCTGCTTCGTCCGGTTGCCCCCCTGCCCCGTTTCTGGCTCCAGTGCCGGCAGGAAGATCCCCAACTCACCGCCCAACGGATCTGCCGCGAGCAACTCGCGGATCCGCGCCAGCGCCTGGTCCACCCGCCAGAACGGCATCAGCATTGGCCGGTAGAG